>JBAUSV010000317.1:0-2048 GCA_049581885.1 Gammaproteobacteria bacterium
AAATATGTTTGCGTCGAAGCCTACCGCAACGAACGGGAAAAGGTTAACTTGATGTATTGGCAATTGACTTGCCGGGCATTTCATGCGCCGCAGGAATGGGCGTGGATTTTTGAGCGTGCGGGTTATACGGGCGATTACGAGTTCATTTATTTTAAGTAGTCCAACTGCGGGCACGCCTAGAGACGAACGGCTTTCGACGCGGCCGGATAAGCCGGCTCGCTAATAAGCGTTTTCGCCGCGGAACACTTCAATCACGGTCATGGCCATGATCTTAAGATCGAGCAATAAGCTCCAATTCTCGATGTACCAAAGATCGTATTTCGTGCGGGCCTCGATCTCGGCGACGGTGGGCGTTATTCCGCGATGGCCATTGACTTGCGCCCACCCGGTGATGCCCGGTTTGACATGATGGCGATAGGCATATTTAGCGACGAGCTTTTCGAAGTGGGCGTCATGCGCGAGGGCATGGGGGCGTGGACCTACGATGGACATCTGACCCCGTAAGACATTGAACAGTTGGGGTAACTCGTCAATGCTGGTCCGTCTCAGCAAACGGCCGATACGCGTGACGCGCTTGTCATCGCGACTGACTTGGGTGACGGTGTCGCCGTTTTCCAGAACGGTCATCGTGCGAAATTTTTAGATATCGAATTTTCGATCGTTGAAGCCCGATCGGTGCTGCCGAAAGATGATGGGCCCGGGCGACTCCAATCTGATGGCGATCGCGGTCAAGAACATCAGCGGCAGCAGGCAGGCCAGCGCACATGCGGATATTGCCAGGTCCATTGCCCGCTTGACCGCCCGCTCCGCGAGCGACCTGGGGCCGCGTTGCAATTCGATCGCGACGGTGTCGCCGATCATGCGTGGTTGCAGCCGAAAGAGATCGGCGGTGGGGCCTGCCGGTACCAAGCTGATCGGAAGGGGAAGCGAGCGCAGATCGAGAAGAATATCGTTCAGGTCCGGCCAATGTTGAAGATCGTCGCTCACCACGATCTCTTCGATTTCGGAGCCCCGAATTGCGGAAGCGGCGTTGCCTATGACCCTTTTACATTCTTCCTTGTCTTTGACGTCGGCGGGCAGGGTGAAACGCTTTTCCAGTGTGAGGCCGTGACGCGAGAGCGTTTCGGAAATATCCGCTTCGTTTGTATTCTGGCCAATTATGAGGGCGACCTTGCGACCGGAAAACCGTCGGACGGCCATACCGTCGGCGAGAACGACGCGCCAGGCGATACGGGAGCCGACCAAGCCGCAAAGCCCCAGGCCGAAGAACGTTAGAACCGAGCCACGGGAAAACAGCGCCCCCACCTTCATGGCGAAGCCGACGCTCGCAACAAAGAGAAAGACAATAATCCAGTTCAGCGCGGCCTGGCGCGCCTGCGCCTTGAAATTGAGCAACTCGGGCGTTTCGTACAGGTCTTCGCTCTTGCCGATGGCAATGAATAGGGCGGCAACGATCGACGCCAGCGCACCGTACTCCACCAGCCTGACGGATTGGTGGACGATGTAGTGCTGATAGAAATAGGCGCTCAAGTCGCCCATTGCGAGGATGATCAGTGCGTCACACACGATCGCAAGAGGCGCGACCAGCTTGTATGAAATGGTAAATCTGGGGCTGGTCGTTCGCGGCGCCCTTAACGGGTCGAGCGCCAACGTTCTCTTGCCCTCTAAATCACGCTTCACAAAATTCATGGTGGCACATACCGCGTCACACTGTTACGCCAAATCCACCCCTACGACCCGTCCAACGTGCAAAAACTACTACACTTTTCGGCAATGGCTACTAAAATCGTAAGATTATATTAATTTTATACCCGGACCCAGAGCAGGGAGGTGTTTTTGCAGCACTGAGGGATTATTTCCTGGCAACCCGCTGTTCCGTGCCTTTTGGCCCATTAGGCTTAGATAAAGCCGCAGCCAAACTAATACCGGGGTTAGGGGGCTGTCCATTTTCAGGGTCCGTAGGATGGGACCTGCTTACGTCGCGAAGAAGAAGGGTGCGGCGGAGCCTGCCGGGTGAGATTGGGCCCTCAGGCCCCGCCGGCGTTCAG
>JBAUSV010000318.1:0-4174 GCA_049581885.1 Gammaproteobacteria bacterium
GGACGGGCGGAGGGCGTGGAACCCCGGGGATTACCGGCGCCGGCACGGCGGCGACGCCGGCCGCGACGGTCCCCGCCAAGTCCATCGCGGTGCTGCCGTTCGAGAACCTCTCGCCCGACAAAAACAACGCCTACTTCGCCGACGGCATGCAGGACATGATCCTGACCAAGCTGGCGGGTATCGGGGATCTGAAAGTGATCTCGCGCACTTCGACGGAAAAATACGCAAGCCGCCCGGATAACCTCAAGGCCGTCGCCCGGCAGTTGGGTGTAGCCACGATCCTGGAAGGCAGCGTACAGAAGGCCGGCGACCAGGTGTTGATCAACGTGCAGTTGATCGACGCGGCCAGCGACAACCACCTGTGGGCCCAGGCCTATTCGCGCAAGCTCGACAACATCTTCGGTGTCGAGGGCGAGGTGGCGCAGAAGGTGGCCGATGCGCTCAAGGCCAAGCTCACGCCCGCCGAATCCGCCCACGTGGCCGCGGCGCCGACCCACGATGCGGCGGCGTTCGATATGTTCCTGAAGGCGGAGGAATTGGCGCTGAAGGCATATAAGTTGCAATCGGAGGTGAGCTTCCTGGCGGCTGACGCCGACTATCTGAAAGCGATCGCGCTCGATCCGAATTTCGCGTTGGCCTATGCGCGGCTCGCATTCAACCAGCTCCAACGGCATTGGTTTGCCACCCCGTTGACGGCGGCGCAATTGGCCACTACCAAGGCCTATGCGGAGCGCGCGCTGGCCCTCGCGCCGAATCTTCCCGAGGCGCACCTGGCGCTTGGCTATTATTATTACTACGGGTTTCGCCAGTATGCCGCCGCCACCAGCGAGTTCAAGCGCGCCCTGGCGCTGGCCCCCAACAATGTCGATGCAATTGCCGGGCTGGCCTACGTCGCACGACGCTCCGGGCAGGTGGCAGACGCGTTGGTCTACCTGAAGCAGGCCGTGGCGATTTCGCCGCGCGACCCTGAGCTGCTGACGTCGTACGGTGAGACGCTCATGCTGATGCGACGCTATGCTCAAGCGGACGTCCAGTTGCGGCGTTCACTGATACTGTCGCCGGGCGATGTAAATTCGTATGATGTGATGTTGTCGATCCAGTTGTTCGGATTTGGCGATGCCGATGCCACTCGCAACGCGGTGAAGGCGTTGCCGGGTTGGCGGTTTGCTTATGCAAATGTCACGGCCGGCGACATCATGATCCTGGTCAATACGCGCACGTACGCCGACGTTTTCGCGCGCCATTTCGATGCGGCCTTGCATGCCTGGGACTCGGCGCCCGCCAAAACGCAAGAGCAGCGGCGCACCGGACGGGTGGCACGCATCGCGATCAAGCTTCTTGCCGGTCGCGCCGGGCAAGCACGTCCTGAATGCGCGCAACTTGCCCCCTCGCTACGGGCTGCGTTGGCACAGGATCCGAAGTCACTCTCGCTGTTGCAGCAATTGAGCTGGGTGGATGTGTGTCTGGGCCGTAACACCCAGGCCATCGCCCTGGCACAGCGCGCCGTCGCGGCGTTGCCGATTTCCAAAGACAGCTATAACGCGACCTTTCAACTGATCGGCCTGGCACAGATTGCCGCGTGGGCCGACGATCACGACCTGGCCTTGAAGACCATCCGCCAACTGCTGGCGATGCCGGCCGGTGATGTGATGTCCATCGAGCGCCTCAAGCTCGACCCGGTGTTCGACCCGCTGCGGAAGGACCCGGCCTTCCAGGCGCTGCTCACGCAGCATGCGACTACTCCGGCGGCGGCAACGACGCCATGAGCGACAAGCCCTCCTTCTTCGCCGAACTGAAGCGCCGCCATGTGGTGCGAGTCGGGTTGGCTTACGTGGTCGTCTCCTGGCTTCTGCTGCAGCTCGGCGCCATCATCTTTCCCACCCTCCATGCGCCGGGTTGGTGCGAGGCGGTGCTGCTCGCCTTCCTGGTATTGGGCTTTCCTGTGGCGCTGCTTCTCGCCTGGGCGTTCGAGGTCACGCCCGAAGGGGTGCGCCGCACCGAGGCAGCGGAGTCGGAGGCGGTCCGTCCGGCCGGATATCGGCGCCGAGTGGGCCGAATGCTCAACGCTGGAATCATCGTGGTGCTCGCGGCCGCCGTAGGCTTGCTTGCCTGGCAACGCTTCGGGACGGGCGGAGGGCGCGGAGCCCCGGGGATTACCGGCGCCGGTACGGCGGCGGCGGCCACGGCGATCCCCGCCAAGTCCATCGCGGTGCTGCCCTTCGAGAACCTGTCGACGGACAAGGCGAACGCCTATTTCGCCGACGGCATGCAGGACCTGATCCTGACCAAGCTGGCCGACATCGGCGAGCTGCAGGTGGCCTCGCGCACCTCGACGATGAAATACGCCAGCCACCCGGACGACCTCAAGTCTATCGCCCGCCAGTTGGGCGTGGCCACGGTACTGGAAGGCAGCGTGCAGAAGGCCGGCAACCAGGTGCTGATCAACGTGCAGCTGATCGACGCGCGCACCGATCGCCACCTGTGGGCGCAGAGCTACCAGCGCACGCTGGACAATATCTTCGGTGTCGAGGGTGAGGTGGCGCAGAAGATCGCCTCTGCGCTGCAGGCACACCTGACGCCGCGCGAAACATCGCAACTCGCCAAGGCCGGCACGCATAACAAGCAGGCGCTGGATGCCTCCCTTCGCGGCAACTTTTACTTCGGCGAGTTCCTGCGTACGCGGGATGTGAACGACTGGACGCGCTCTTTGGCGTTACTCAAGAAAGCGGTTCAACTGGACCCGGACTACGTGGATGCCTGGAACTCGCTCGCGCTGGCCTACGCATTTTTCCCGGAATATCACCGGCAACAACGCCAAGCGGCGCGGCGCGCCCTGCAATTGGCGCCCGACAATGCCGAAGCGCACCGGCAAATGGCCTTCGTTTTGAGCACGCAGGGCAAACCGGCGCAGGCGCTGGCCGAGGCCGAACGCGCGGTCGAACTTGCTCCGAATTCGAGGGACACGGTGAGCGCCCTGGCCTATGTCCAGATGATCGCAGGCAAGCTGGATGCGTCGATTGCGACCTACCACAAGGTACTGTCGATGCCGGGAAGGCGATCTGGCGTGTTGTACTGGGCCATGCTGCCGCTGATACTCGAACGGCGTTATACGCAGGCGCGCGGCCTGATGCGCAATTACCTGGTGACGCACCCGAACGACCTGAGCGTCGCATATCAGATGGTTTATACCGAATTGGCCGGCTGGGGCGATATCGACGCCGCGCGCGCAGTTCTGCAGGCGGCAGCGACCAAGCCAGAGGAATCGGCCATCATCGCGCAAGCCTGGTTCCGTGTCGACTGGTTCGCGCGCGACTACGCGCAAGCTGAACAGATCATGCAGCGGGCACCATCGGCGTTGTTCCGGGGTCGCGATAAGCCGCGTGCGCTTTATCTGGGGTGGGCTTACCGGAAGCAGGGTGAAACA
Organism: Gammaproteobacteria bacterium; assembly: GCA_049581885.1. GTDB lineage: Bacteria > Pseudomonadota > Gammaproteobacteria > JAKDMP01 > JAKDMP01 > JBAUSV01. Next base: position 3,425 of record JBAUSV010000318.1, read on the forward strand.
GCCAAGGCGCAGGCTGCGTTTGCGCGGGCACGCGACGAAATCCGGCAGCGCTTGAAGACCGTTCCCGATTATGCCGGAGCACACGCCGCATTGGCCCTGGCCCTTTCGGGCCTCGGCGAGCACGCGCAAGCCATCCACGAAGCGCAGCGCGCCATGTCGCTGACAACGGTGGCCATGAATGCCGAGCGCGGCCCGGAATACATTGCCATCGCCGCCCGGGTCGAGGCGGCAGCCGGCGATAACGACGCGGCCATCCGGAAATTGCGGCAACTACTGGACATGCCCGCCGGCTACGATGTCTCGGTGCCGCTGCTGAAACTCGACCCGACTTGGGACCCGCTGCGCAAGGACCCGCGCTTCCAGGCGTTGCTCAAGCAGTATCCGGCCACTCCGGCGACGGCAACGACGCCATGAGCGACAAGCCCTCCTTCTTCGCCGAACTCAAACGCCGCCATGTCTGGCGGGTCGCCATCGCCTATGCGGTCACCGCGTGGCTGCTGCTTCAGCTCGCCGCCATCGTGCTGCCCACCTTCAGCGCACCGCATTGGGTGCTCAAGGTCCTTATCGGCGTCTTCTTGCTCTTCTTCCCGATTGCCATAATCGTGGCCTGGGCCTTCGAGGTCACGCCCGAGGGCGTGCGGCGCACGGAGCCGGTGGAGTCCGAGGCGGCGCGGCCGGCCGGGCACAGGCGCCATGTGGGGCGGACGCTCAACATAGGCATCATCGTGGTACTCGCCGCGGCGGTGGGGG
>JBAUSV010000319.1:0-1668 GCA_049581885.1 Gammaproteobacteria bacterium
GCTTTCACCTCACGGGCCACTGCGGCCAGGCGGGCGCCGATCTTGGGGTTCGACAAAGTGACCGGCGCCGGAGCCATGGTGGGTGCCGACATGGTTTGCAGTGCGGTTGACGCCGCCGCTATGGTACGGGTCGCGGGCACGGCCGGACCGGCCGGCGGTGCCGTTGAGCGGCCATGACAGCCCGCCAACAAACCCAGGCTCAAGCCGCCGAGCAGACAGACAAGGTGCGTCTTGTTCATGATGCCTTACGTGAAACTTGTACCAATAAGAGAAAAGAAAATATCAGAAATTTTTAAAATCCCCAACCGACACGAAAAGTACACGCTAAAATGTGTCCCGCTGCCTACGAGAATCGGACATGGATTTGAAACAGATCGGCCCCGGCGCCAACCCTCCGGAAGAGCTCAATGCCATTATCGAGATTCCCGCGCATACCGCGCCGGTGAAATACGAGCTCGACAAGGACACGGGCATGCTTGCAGTGGACCGGTTTCTGAGCACATCGATGGTCTATCCCGCCAACTACGGATTGATTCCCGGCACGCTGTGCGGCGACGGCGACCCACTCGATGTGTTGGTAGTCACTCCACTGCCGCTGATACACGGCTGCCTGATCCGGGTCCGTCCGGTGGACCTGATGATGATGACCGACGAAAAGGGCGAAGACGCCAAGCTGATCGCGGTGCCCGTGACCGATGTGTATGACGGCCTGAAAAATGCCCGATCGGTGGATGACCTGCCCGGGGGCCTGAGAGGCCAGGTGGAGCATTTCTTCGCCCAGTACAAGGCCTTCGAGCCCGGCAAGTGGGTCAAGATCGACGGTTGGGGCGGGCGCAACAAGGCGCTGGACGAAATCCACTCCAGCATCGATCTTTACCGGAATAAGAACGCCTGAAACAAGGCGGAGCCGCCTACAGAACGTGCAGGTATTCCAGGGCAGCCATGACTTCCGCCACGCTGACCCCGCGCAGACAATTGAAATGCCCCAGCGGACACTCGCGGGCGAAACACGGGCTGCACTCGAGATCGTGGTAGATGATCCGGGCATCCACCACGGCAGGCGGCGTGTAGCGCGGACTCGACGACCCGTAAAGCGCCACCAGCGGACGACCCAGCGCGGCGGTCACGTGCATCAGACCGGAGTCGTTGCACACCACGGCAGCGGCGGCGGCGAGCACGTCCACCGCCTCCACCAGCGTCGTGTCTCCGGCCAGGTTGCGCGTCTCCGGTGCGGTGGCGGCGATGCGTTCGCCCAGAGCCCGTTCACCCGCACTGCCCACCACCCAGACCGCGCGTCCCAGCGCACGCAATTGCGCCGCGAGTCCGGCATAGGAATCGATCGGCCAGCGCTTGGCAGGCCCGTACTCCGCGCCCGGACAGAGAACGACCGGAGCCTGCGAGGCGTCCAGATGGAGGCGGGCGAAAACGTCGTTCCGCGCTGCCGCGTCGCTGCTGAGCACCGGCGATGGCAGCCTGTCGGGTAGCGTCGCACCGGGCGTGAAGGCGAGCGCCGCATAACGCTGGACCAACCGCTCGTGCGCCGGGTTCAACCCGCGCATATCGTTGATCAGGCCGTAGCGCATCTCGCCGCGGTAGCCGATGCGGCGCGGCACGCGTGCGAGCCACGGGACCAGAGCCGCCTTGGCCGAGCGCGGAAGCACAAAGGCG
>JBAUSV010000320.1:0-5697 GCA_049581885.1 Gammaproteobacteria bacterium
GTGCACATTACCCCGGTGATCGTGCCGCATGATGCTGCTGAACCGACGCAGTTCGTGTTCAGCGATGGCAACAAGCGCATTGCCGTGGTCACCGATCTTGGCCACAGCACCCCGTTTCTGGAGCAGGCCTTGAGCGGGCTCAACGGGCTGGTGCTGGAAAGCAATCACGATGCACAGATGCTGGCCAAGGGCGCCTATCCGGCGCGCCTCAAGCGCCGAGTCGCGGGCGAGTATGGGCATCTTAGCAATGCGCAGACGGCTGCGCTGCTTGCCAGCATTGACACGACGCGTCTGCAACGGCTGGCGTTGGCGCATTTGTCCGAGCAGAACAACACCCCGGCACTCGCCCGTGCGAGCGCCACGGCGGCATTGGGCTGCGAGGCGGACTGGATACGGATCGCGAGTCAGGATGGGGGACTCAATTGGCAAACGGTATAGGCGCAGTGATATTCGGCGGCGCGGCCCATGCGTCATTTAGGCTCGAACGGATGGCGGCGGAGCTCTCGGCGGTCGCGCCGGAGTTGCGTATTGTCGCTACCGTATCGGTGTATCTGACCGAAGGGGCGTTGCCGGACGATGCCGATTACTGCGAGCGGCTGCGCTCGGTACTTTTGCAGGGTCAGGCGCCGGCGCCGGCCATCGAGCCCACTGTTTTCGAGTTGCCGCGTTTCGGGACCATTTCGCCGTGGTCGAGCAAGGCGACCGAAATTCTGGGACGCTGCGGCTACGGCGAGGTAGGGCGCATCGAGTGCGGCATCGCCTGGCGCTTGGAGGGCGCGCTGCCCGATCGCGGGAGCGCGGCCTGGCGAGCACTGGAAGCGGTGCTGACCGATCGCATGACGCACACGCTGGTATCCACGCTGGACGAGGCGGGGGCATTATTTGCGCATCCCGCACCGGAGAGTGAACGGCAAATCCCCCTTGGCGCGGAAGGCGAAGCGGCCTTGATTGAGGCCGACCGGCGGTTGGGGCTGGCACTGGGTGCGAGCGAACGCGATTATCTGCTGCACGCGTACCGCGTGCTCGACCGCGATCCTACCGCCACCGAATTGATGATGTTTGCCCAAGTCAACTCCGAGCACTGCCGGCACAAGATTTTCAATGCCCGTTGGACGCTTGATGGGGCTGCGCTTGAGCTTTCGCCTTTCGATTGCATCCGCGCCAGCTATCGGGCCAGTCCTGACGGCATACTCAGCGCATACAAAGACAATGCCGCAGTGCTTGCCGGTCCGCGAGGCCAGGCCTTTGATCGTGACGGGGCCACGGGACGTTATGTTTACTCGCCGGTTGATCTGGACATCGCGATCAAGGTGGAAACGCACAATCACCCCACGGCGGTCGCACCGTTTCCCGGTGCGGCGACCGGCGCCGGTGGCGAGATCCGCGACGAAGCGGCGACCGGGCGGGGAGGGGTGTCAAAGGTCGGGCTCAGCGGCTATGCCGTCTCCGATCTGTGCTTCCGCGAAGCACCGCGTCCGTGGGAGGCGAAGGGGCCGGGTGCCGCGCCCGGACTGGCGACACCGCTCCAGATCATGATCGAGGCGCCCGTGGGCGCTGCAGCCTTCAACAACGAATTCGGGCGCCCGGCGCTGGCCGGCTTCTTCCGCAGCTTCTGTCGGCCCGATCCGACGAGCAGCGGCCGTTTTCATGGCTATCACAAGCCGATCATGCTCGCCGGCGGATACGGCACGGTGCGCCGCGAACTGGTTCAGAAAAATCGCTTCCAGGCGGGCGCGAAAGTCATCGTGCTCGGCGGCCCGGCGATGGAGATCGGTCTGGGTGGCGGAGCGGCCTCCTCGCGCGCCGGTGGCCAGGACGCTGAACTCGATTTCGCCTCCGTGCAGCGCGGTAATCCCGAAATGCAACGCCGGGCACAGGAAGTCATTACGGCCTGTAATGCCTTGGGCGCGGCGAGCCCGATCATCGCCATTCACGATGTCGGCGCGGGCGGATTGTCCAATGCCGTGCCTGAATTGCTCCACGATGCCGGTCTCGGCGGACGCATCGACCTGGCGCGTGTGCCCACGGCCGAGCACGGAATGAGCGCCATGGCCCTGTGGTGCAATGAGGCCCAGGAACGCTATGTGCTGGCGCTGGCGCCCGGGGATGTAGTGGACTTTGCCGCACTGTGCGAACGCGAACGTTGCCCTTGGGCCGTGATCGGCGAGGCCCGCGACGACGGTCACCTGTGTGTCAAGGACGGACGCACGGGAGAGACCGTCGTCGATTTGCCCATGCGCGTGTTGCTGGGTGATCTGCCGCCGCTGGAGTTGACAGGCACGAGTCGCCCGGTCGCCACGGACACGCAAGCCACGGTGAACGATATTGCGCTGGATGAGGCGGTCCGGCAGGTGTTGGCATTGCCGGGTGTGGGCGACAAAAGTTTTCTGATCACCATTGGTGATCGCACCGTAGGCGGTTTCAGCGTGCGTGATCAGATGGTCGGACCATGGCAGGTGGCGGTGGCCGATGTGGCGGTGACCACCGCTGATTACCGCGCGCAGGCCGGTGAAGCGATGGCGCTCGGTGAACGGCTGCCGGTTGCGGTGATCGATGCCGCGGCCTCGGCGCGGATGGCGGTGGGCGAAGCGCTGACTAACATCGCAGCAGCCGATGTGAGCGTAATCGGCAACGTAAAACTCTCGGCCAACTGGATGGCAGCGGCTGGCGAGCCGGCGGACAATGCGGATTTGTACAACGCGGTGCGCGCGGTCGGTGCCGAGTTGTGCCCAGCGCTGGGCATCGCCATTCCGGTGGGCAAGGATTCGCTCTCGATGCGGGTGGCCTGGAATGCGCAGGGCGAACAGAGTGAGGTGCGATCGCCTCTCTCTCTCACGGTCACCGCCTTTGCGCCGGTCGCCGATGCGGCGGCGACCCTGACGCCGGAATTGGCTCGCGAAACGGATACGGAACTGTGGTTACTCGATCTGGGCGGCGGGCGCAATCGCCTTGGCGGCAGTGCGTTGTCCCAGGTGTTTGAGCGCGACGGCGATCCGGTCCCCGATGTTGACGATCCGGCCCGGCTTCGTAATTTCTTCGCCGCCATACGTACGCTGGCCGGTGAGGGACGGTTGCTGGCGTATCACGACCGCTCTGACGGCGGTCTGGCGGTGACGGTGATCGAGATGGCGCTGGCGGCCCATACCGGACTGGACGTTGCGCTCGAGGATCTCGGCAGCGATCCCGTGGCGGTGTTGTTTGCCGAAGAACTGGGGGCGGTGGTGCAAGTGCACAGCGCCGATGCCGAACGCCTGCGAGAGGTGTGTGCCGAACAGGGTATGGCATCCTGCCTGCATCGCCTGGGGACGTTGCGCGAAGACGGTGAAGTTCGGTTTACGCGCGACGGTGAATCGCTGTATACGGCGCCGTGGCCGGAACTGATGCGGGCGTGGGCCGAAGTGAGCTGGCGTATCCGTCGCTTGCGTGACGATCCGCAGTGTGCCGACGAGGAATACGCCGCGCAGTGCGATGTGTCCGTGCCCGGCCTCTTGCCCACGAGGCTGGCATTCGATCCGGCCTCGCGTCCTGCCGTGGTGACGCATCGTCCGCGTGTCGCGATCCTGCGCGAGCAGGGCGTCAATGGTCAGCGTGAACTGGCCGCTGCTTTCGACCGCGCCGGTTTCGAAGCGGTCGATGTGCACATGAGCGAACTGATCGCAGGCAGCCAAAACCTCAATGGTTTTTCCGGTCTGGCTGCGCCGGGTGGTTTCTCCTACGGGGATGTGCTGGGCGCGGGCCGTGGTTGGGCTCAGTCCATTCTGCTCGACACGCGATTGCGCGAGCAGTTTGCACGGTTTTTCGAGCGCCGCGATCACTTTGCCATCGGCATCTGCAACGGGTGCCAGATGTTGGCCACCCTGGCCGAGCTGATCCCGGGCACCGAACACTGGCCGCAATTCCGGCGCAACCGCAGCGAGCAGTTCGAAGCGCGGCTTTCGCTGGTGGAGGTGGCGGAATCGGTTTCGCCGTTTTTCGACGGCATGGCCGGATCGGTGTTGCCGGTGGCGGTTGCCCATGGCGAGGGCCGGGCCGAATTTGGTGATCGGGGCGATCTGGCGGCTTTGTTGGCGGCGCGGCAGGTGCCGTTGCGTTATATCGAGGCGCCGGGCGTGGCGGCCGAGCGTTATCCTGCGAACCCCAATGGCTCACCCGAAGGCGCCACGGCCTTTGCCAATGCGGACGGCCGTGTGCTGATTCTCATGCCGCATCCCGAACGCATCTGCCGTACGCTCAATCTGAGTTGGTATCCTGCCGGTTGGCCAGAGATCAGCCCGTGGCAGCGGATATTCGACAACGCTTGCGCATGGACCTCGAAAGCGTAAGAGAGAAGGTTTGAGCTGGATTTTTCACGAGTCTTCGGTTCCTGGTTCCGAGTTCCGTATTTTCTTTGCCAGTTCGGCCACGCGCCGCCCGAGCATGCGGCACAGGTGCGCCTCGTCTTCATCGAGTGCGCGATCACTGCGCATGCCGGCTACATGTGTGGCGCCATAAGGCGCACCGCCGCTGCGTGTCGTTTGCAGTCGCTCTTCGGTATAGGGCAAGCCCACAAGAAACATGCCGTGATGCAGTAGCGGCACGGCCATCGTCAGCAGCGTGGCTTCTTGTCCCCCATGCAGGGTTGCGGTTGAGGTAAACACCGCAGCGGGTTTTCCGGCCAGCGTGCCGGCCAGCCATTCGCTGGAGGTGCCATCGAGAAAATACTTGAGGGCCGCGGCCATGTTGCCGAAGCGGGTAGGACTGCCGAGAATCAGCGCAGAGCAGTCAGCCAGGTCTTCACGCGTGACGTAGGGTGGGCCGCTTTCCGGGATGTCGGACTCGCCGGCTTCGATTACACTGGATACGCTGGGTACGGTACGCAGCCGCGCATTCATGCCGGCGACTTCTTCCACTCCGTGGCAAATGCGTTCTGCCATGCGTTGTGTGGCGCCGTAGCGGCTGTAATAAAGAACAAGCACAGGCGAAGCGTTCATAATTCCAGCACCTTTTCCGGCGGACGGCCGATCACGGCGCGCTTGTCTGCGACGGCAATCGGACGTTGCAACAGTATGGGATGCTTGGCGATGGCGTTCAGCAGATCGTCTTCGCTGCGTGCCGCGTCGCCCAGTTTCAGTTCGCGGTAAACGGCCTCATTGTTGCGAAGCATTTCACGCACGGGTACGCCCAGTTGCGTGGCGAGACGCTTGATTTGTGCCACATCGGGCGGTGTTTTGAGATATTCGATCACACGAATGTCGTCGCCGCGTTTCTCGAGCAGGGCGAGAGCGGCTCGTGATTTCGAGCAGCGCGGGTTGTGATAGAGGGAGATCCGGCTCATGGCGATACGGGGCGTGTATTCATCTCGTAATTGTAGCGTGTAGCGAGCGCAGCCTACGGTCATCGTTCTGTAACGGTGACCGTTGATAATTTCGATGCACTTGGATTAATGTATCCATATGCGTAGACTGATGGCGGCATTTTTTATGGCGCTGGCTTTGGCCGGCTGTGTGAGCGTGCCTGTGCAAGCCATGAGCAATGCGCGCCAGGCCGTGCAGGCCGCCCAGCAGGCCGGTGCCGCTCGTTATGCGCCGGCGAGCTACGCTGAGGCCGAACGCTGGCTGGATGATGCCAGCTTCGCCCTCAAGGCCAACGATTACGGCCGAGCCCGAAGCAGCGCCCTGCGGGCGACTCGGGCGGCTCGACAGGCCACCGCCGAAGCGC
>JBAUSV010000321.1:0-1794 GCA_049581885.1 Gammaproteobacteria bacterium
GCTCGACCATCCAGCACTAGCTTGCGATCTTTCGATCCGCAGTTCCGAACGCTCAGCCCGGTTCACGTGGGAGCGCGCGGCGAGTGTGCTTGCCGGGGTGATTGCCGAAATCGACGCGGCGGACGGCCGGGATCTCCCATTCCGGCGCGCGAGGGACGATGCGGCGTTCCTATCGGAAACCGGCTGACCCGATCCGTTCCGCCCGGGTTCAGAAATGCCGCTCGAAAACGTTGATCGTGTCGCCGGGTTCCAAGGCTGTGTCGCGCATTGCGAGCCCTTCCGTCGATCCGCCATCTTCGGTCCGGATGATCGAGAACCGGTCCTCGACCGCGCGATAAGTGAAGCCACCCGCAATCGCAACTGCAGTTAGAACCGTCATGCCAGGCTGATAGGGATATTCGCCCGGTTTCTTCACTTCGCCGAGAATGAAGATAGGCCGGTAGAGCAGCACTTCCACCGCCACGCTAGGATTGACGAACATGCCGGTGTGAACGAGGGAGGCGGTCATTTTCTTCTGCAACTGCCGGGCGGTGAGGCCTGCCGCGTGGACGGTGCCGAGCAAGGGCACGGAAATGTCCCCGCTGTCGCCGACGATGAACTTGCCGGTCAGCTCTTTCGCACCGTAGGTGATCACCCGAACTGTATCGCCCGGCCCGAGAATGTATTGGCCGGTCCTCACAGGAGGCAGTGGCGGCAGGTCGGCCCCCGGTGCAGCACAGCCGGTCAGTACGGCGGCGATCAGCGTCAGCGGTGCGCGGATCCGCCAGCGCATGCCGGCGGTAACCGGTGTGTTGGCGATGATTCGGCCGGTCGGGGCCGCAACTGCGATGCGAGGGCGTTGTGAACTGGTGCTGGCGTGGCGCATGGCGAAATGTCCGTTATGAGCAACTGCAAAAATTCCGTTGCCTGGGTGTCAACAATACGCTAAGTTATCAGTTACATAATCGTTACAAGCTATTATACCATTATAAACGAGTGTTGTCCGCAAAAAGTTACGCTCCGGCGCTAGTGACCGCGGTTGCCGTTGATGTATGGTCAGAATGGCGGGTTTTGATTGCGATACGGTAGCTGTTGTATCAAATTGCGCACGATCATGTGCGTGCAACGTCAGGTGGAGGCGGCCATGAGGGAAAGCCCTCTCGCTTGCGGACCAAAGCCGAACGTCAGGGCCGCAAGGCTGCGGAAACTGCCTTTCGTGGCTGCTGCGGTCGGCCTCGTCGGCCTGCCAGTCGCAGCTCGGGCGCAATACGTACCCAGCCTGTTTCCGGCCGGCGTTCCGGGCTATGGCGAGGAACTCGGGGTCACCGTGGTTTCGCGTGTCCATCCGCTTTACGAGGAACCCGGCGTACGTGTCGGCGGCTTCACCGTCCATCTCAATCTTGACGAGTCGGGTGGCTATAACAGCAACGTACTTGGCCTGAATGGGGCCGAGGGCAGCTCCGTGGTCCAGACTAGCCCGAGCCTTGCGATCAATTCCGATTGGTCGCGTAATGCGCTGGGCGCACGTTTCGGCGTCGATAATTTCCAGTACCCTGCCTTGTCGGCGCAAAACCGGACGAACTGGACCGCGGCGATCGGCGGTGGCTACACGATCGGCCGGAACAATCTGACCGTAGGATACGCGCATCTCGCCCTCCACGAGAGTGCGACGGATATCGGCGCCCCCCCGTCGACCACGCCGATTCCGTATACCGTCGATGACATGCGCACCGCCTATCCAATCGAGTTTGGCGCACTCAAGATCACGCCGAATTTCGAGGCCTCGCTCTGGCGCTACGGCAACACGGTCATCTA
>JBAUSV010000322.1:0-2919 GCA_049581885.1 Gammaproteobacteria bacterium
TGACTGCCTATGATTTCGGTTATATCTGCGCCGGCGAATTCCTGCGCCTGACCGAGAATACGCTGGCGACCATGGAAAAGCTGGAACGCTACCGCGGTCATTTTTACAACTGGTACGACACGCGCACGCTGCAACCGCTGCGCCCGCAATACGTCTCTTCGGTGGACAGCGGCAACCTGGCCGGCAGCCTACTCACTCTGCAAGCCGGACTGCTCGAGATGAAGGACCGGCCGGTGTTGTCTGTCAACGCGTTTGAGGGCTTGCACGATACCTTGCAGGTGCTTGCGGAACACCTGCCTGAAATGCCGGTGCCGGATCTCGCGGAGAAGATCCGCTTTCTGCAGCACACCTTACAGCCTGATCTGGCGTCAAAGGCGCAGCCCTCGACACTGGCCGCCGCTATCCGTCTGCTGGATGATATTCATCGCAGTGATGAAGGACTGCTGGCATGGCTGCCCGCGGATATCGATATCGATGGTGAATTGTATTACTGGGCGCAGGCCTTCGATTGGCAACTGTCGGCACTTGGCGATGAGCTTAGATCGTTGCTGCCCGAGGCGCAGCGCCTCGGCACCATACCGACACTGGCGGAACTGGCCGGTATGCCTGTTTCCGGCAAGGGTGCGCTGTCGTCCATTGCCGCGCAGCGGATCAAGATCATTGACGATCTGGTGGACCGTTGTGGAGAGCTGGCGGCGATGGATTTCGGATTTCTCTACGATACCTCGCGTGGTCTGTTGAGCATTGGTTACGACGTTGGTGAACGCCGCCGCGATGTGTCCTGCTACGACCTGCTGGCCTCCGAGGCACGCCTGGCCAGTTTTCTGCTGATTGCGCAGGGCCAGGTGCCGCAGAAACACTGGTTCGCACTCGGCCGTCTGCTTACCAGTCACGGCGGCGAGGTGAGTCTGATTTCGTGGAGCGGCTCCATGTTCGAGTACCTCATGCCACAGTTGATGATGCCGAGTTACGCCAACACCTTGCTGGAGCAGACCTGCAAGGCCGCGGTGTCGCGCCAGATCGAATACGGCGGCCAACGCGCCGTGCCCTGGGGAATTTCCGAGTCGTGCTATAACGCCACCGATATGCATCAGATCTATCAATACCGGGCTTTCGGCGTGCCCGGGTTGGGTTTCAAGCGTGGGCTGGGCGATGATCTGGTGATAGCGCCTTATGCCACTGCGCTGGCGTTGACCGTGCTGCCGCGCGAGGCTTGCCGCAACTTGCAGCGACTGGCCGCTGAGGGGTTCCTCGGGGATTATGGATTTTACGAGGCGATTGACTACACGCCGTCGCGCGTGCCGCGAGGCAAGCAGCACGCGATCGTGCGGTCTTTCATGGCGCATCACCAAGGCATGAGTCTGCTGGCTTTCGGGCATGTCATGCTCGACCGGCCGATGCAGCGCCGCTTCATGTCCGACCCGTTGGCGCAGGCGACGCAATTATTGTTGCAGGAACGGATACCGAGGCAGGGCGCAACCCTGCACCCGCACGCCGCCGAAGTGAGCGCCGCGGCACGTCCCGCGGCCGCGGAACCCGGCGCGATCATGCGCGTGTTTACCGATCCGAACACACCGATACCTGAGGTTCACCTGTTATCCAATGGCAGGTACGCTGTCATGGCGAACAATGCCGGCGGCGGTTACAGCAGCTGGCGTGACGTGGCGATCACCCGGTGGCGCGAGGATGCCACGACCGATGGCTGGGGCACCTTTATTTATTTGCGCGACTACGACAGCGGTCGCTATTGGTCGACGAGTTTTCAGCCGACACGGCGTCAAGCCGATCATTACGAGGCGATTTTCGTACAGGCACGCGCCGAATACCGGCGACGCGATCAGGCAATCGAGGCGCACACCGAGATCTGCGTTTCACCTGAAGACGATGTCGAGATACGCCGTGTCACGCTTACCAATCAGTCGTCCCGCATCCGGCATATCGAAGTTACGAGTTACGCCGAGGTGGTATTGGCGCCATTGCATGCCGACCTGTCGCATCGCGCGTTCAGTAATCTATTCGTGCAAACCGAAATCCTGCCTGAGCAGCAGGGTATTCTCTGCACGCGGCGCCCACGCACACCGGGGGAGCAGGTGCCGTGGATGTTTCACCTGCTGGCCGCACCGGGTGCGGTGGTCGACGAGCCGTCGTACGAGACCGACCGTGCCCGATTCATTGGGCGGGGCCGTACCGCCGCCAACCCGATGGCGCTGGATAATCCAGACAGTCCCTCCCGCTTGTCGAACACCGTGGGTTCGGTGCTCGATCCCATCGTGGCGATACGGCGCACTTTCACCTTGTCCGGCGACGAATCGGTGAGCGTGCAGATCATCTCCGGTGTCGCCGACACGCGTGAGGCCGCAGTGGCCTTGCTTGAGAAATATTGTGACCGACACTTCGTCGAGCGCGCTTTTGAAATGGCCTGGTTCCAGAGTCAGGAGGTGCTGCGCCACCTCAACGCCAATGAGGCCGATGCCCAGGTCTATGGCCGCCTGGCCAGTTCTGTCATTTATGGCACGGGTTTGCGCCGGGCCGCGCCCAGCGTTATTGCCCGCAACCAGCTCGGTCAGTCCGGGTTGTGGCGCTTCGGCATCTCCGGCGATCTACCGATCGTGCTGATCCGCATCAGCGAACTGAGCCGTATCGACTTGGTTAAACAGGCCTTGCAGGCCCATGTCTATTGGCGCATGAAGGGTCTGAGGGCGGACCTGGTGATCCTCAACGAGGATTTCTCCGGCTACCGGGCGGTGCTGCAAGACCAGATCATGGGGCTGATCAACGCCGGACCCGACGCCCAGAGTATAGACAAACCGGGCGGGGTGTTCGTGCGCCGCGCCGAAGAGTTGTCCGAGGAAGACCGGGTGCTGTTCCAGACCGTCGCCCGAATCGTGCTCACCGATAGCGCCGAGACCCTGGTCGAGC
>JBAUSV010000323.1:0-10518 GCA_049581885.1 Gammaproteobacteria bacterium
GTCCACGTCAACGAACAACACCGCCCCACCCCGATTCCGCCGGAGAAAGACTGAGCCATAGGTAGGTTGGGCTGACGAAGTAAGCCCAACCTACGAGCTAAGAGTTCTGACTCTCAGCGCACGTAACCCAACATTTTCAGCAGGCCGTACATAACGTACTGACCAGATTAGGCCGCCGATGATGCAAAGAGCGGCCCTCAACAAGTCTGTAGGTTGCACTGACATCCAGGCGCAGTCATGCATGCCTCCACAAGAGAAACCTAGCGCACCTAGTAGAGGTTATAGAGTCAGAGAGCGGCGAGGGCTTCGGCTAGGGTGCGGACGGGGACGACGTCGAGGCCTTGCGGGCCCTTGCCGCGGGGCTTGTTGGCACTGGGGACGATGGCACGCTTGAAGCCCTGCTTGGCGGCTTCAGCGAGGCGTTCCTCGCCGCCGTAGACGGGGCGCACTTCACCGCTCAGGCCGATTTCGCCGAAGGCAACGAGTTCCTGCGGCAACGCGCGGTCGGTCAAACTGGAAACCAGCGCCAATGCGATCGCAAGATCGAGCCCGGTCTCGGCGACCTTGAGCCCACCCACCACGTTGACGAACACGTCGTGCCCGTACAGGGCATGCCCGCCGTGGCGGTGGAGCACCGCCAGCAGCATGCCGAGGCGGTTGGGGTCGCAGCCCACGGTCACCCGGCGCGGGTTGGAAAGTGGGCTTTCATCCACCAGCGCCTGCACCTCGATCAGCAGCGGTCGGGTACCCTCGCGCAGTACCGACACCACGCTGCCCGGGCTGGGTTGGGTATCGCGGGCGAGGAAGATCGCCGAGGGGTTGCGCACTTCCTTGAGACCCTGTTCAGTCATGGCGAATACGCCCAGCTCGTTGGCGGCGCCGAAGCGATTCTTGACGGCTCGGATCGCGCGGAACCGGCTGCCCGCGTCGTTCTCGAAGTACAGCACCGTGTCTACCATGTGCTCGAGCACGCGCGGGCCGGCGATCGCGCCCTGCTTGGTGACGTGGCCGACCAGCAGCACGGTGGTGCCGGTCTGCTTGGCGTGGCGCACCAGCAGCGCGGTGCTTTCGCGGAGCTGCGAGACCGATCCCGGCGCGGAGGACAGGGACTCGGTATAGATCGTCTGGATGGAATCGATCACCAGCACCGCCGGCTTCTCGCGCGCGATCAGTTCGAGCACGGCCTCGATGCGGGTTTCCGCCGCGAGGCTGATGGGGCTTTTCGCCAGGTCCAGGCGCTCGGCCCGCAGCGCCACCTGGTTGAGCGATTCCTCGCCGGTGACATAGAGGACGGAGAGCTGGCCGGCGAGCGCCGCCATGACTTGCAGCAGCAGCGTCGACTTGCCGATACCCGGATCGCCGCCGATCAGCGACACCGAACCCGTGACCAGGCCGCCGCCGAGCACGCGGTCGAATTCGCCGAGACCGGTCACGGTACGTGCCGTGGAAACCTCGGTCTTGACCTCGGCGAGCTGCGCGGTGCTGATGTCGCCCGCATAGCCTCCCTTGGGTGCGGTACTTGCGCCGGGACGTGCCATGACCGGACGTGATTCGACCATGGTGTTCCAGGCACCACATTCGTTGCACTGGCCGTTCCAGCGCGGGGCCTGCGCGCCGCAGGCATCACAGACGTAATAGGTTTTCTGACGGGCCATCAGGCCGAGGCCTCGATCGGAGCGCCGTCCTGTTCGACATTGCGGCGCGGTACGCGGCGCGACAAACGGCACACCAGTTCATACGGACTGGTGCCCACGGTGCGGGCGACCTCTTCCACAGGCAGGCCTTCGCCCCACAGGATCACTTCGTCGCCGACCTCGGCCTTCGGCAAGGCGGACAGGTCCACGCCCAGCATGTCCATCGACACCCGTCCGGCGAGCGGCACGCGAGTCCCGCACACCAATGCCTCGCCGGCGGTCGCGGCGCGCCAGGGGTAGCCGTCGCCGTAACCGATGCTTACGATGCCGATGCGGCAATCGCGCGGTGCCTGCCAAGTGGCACCGTAGCCCACGGAGTCCCCGGCGGCTACGTTCTGAATGCTCAGCAAGCGCGCACTCAGCGTCATGGCGGGACGCAATCCGTAATCCTCGCCGTTGCGTTCGGACATCGGAGAAACGCCGTAAAGCATCAAGCCCGGCCGCACCCAGTCCAGGTGACTGTCGGGATGCAGCAATACGCCGGCACTGTTGGCCAGGCTCGCCGGGCTGGCCGGAAATTGTTCGCATACAGTGGCAAAGACCGCCATCTGCCGTGCAGTATCGTCGCGCTGGGGTTCGTCCGCGCAAGCCAGGTGACTCATCACGCCCGGGGTTTCGATGCCTAGCGCAGCAAAGCGCATGCGTACGTCACCGGCTGATTCAGGTGCAAACCCCAAACGATGCATGCCGGTATCGAATTTGATCCACACGCGGCGAAGGCCCTCGGCGCCGTCGCGTTCCAGCAAGCGTAGTTGCCAGTCGGCATGAACGACGATCTCCAGCTTGCCCGCCTTGGCGGCGGCCAGTTCATGGCCATCGAATGTGCCTTCCAGCACCAGGATTTCCGACTGCGGATCAAGGGTCCGCAGCTCGACCGCCTCGTCCATGCACGCCACCGCGAACGCATCCGCTCCGGCAAAGGCCGCGACAGTGTTATCAAGGCCGTGCCCATAGGCATCGGCCTTGACGACAGCATAGATGCGGCTGCTGGTGCCCGAGATTCGCCTGCGAACCACTTCCAGATTGTGCGCAAGCGCAGCCGAATTGATCGTGGCGACGACGCGGGGAACCTTCGATCTGTTCATACGTGGATCGCGTTTGTGTCCCAAAGGCCCGGATGCGAGGCGCGCGGAGCAGCGCCATAGCAGGGACTACGGTCAAGCCGCGCAACGCGGCAGCCGGACCTTTGGGGCCAAACCCCTCCGGGGACGGGTCTTTGCGCGCGCCTGGACGGCGTCATTCGTCGTTCATTTGCAATAAGCAAACTTCTCTCCTCATTCATTGCCAGCCGCGCGCAAACACTCCGGCGCGACCACGTATGAACAGACCGGAGGTTCCTTAATGGAAGCTCTCCGGCAGTGCCGACTCCTCCGAGATGTAATTTTCGAAGCGGGTGTAGCGTTCGCGGAAAGTCGCCCGCACCGTGCCCGTGGGGCCGTTTCTCTGCTTGGCGATAATCATTTCGGCCAGACCCTTGTCGGGACTGTTTTCGTTGTAGTACTCGTCGCGGTAGAGCATCACGATGACGTCGGCATCCTGCTCGATACTGCCCGATTCGCGCAAATCGCTCATCACCGGGCGCTTGTTGGGCCGCTGCTCAACGCTGCGGTTAAGCTGTGACAGGGCCACGATCGGCACGCCCAGTTCCTTGGCGAGCGCCTTGAGCGAACGCGAAATTTCGGAAATTTCCGTGGCGCGGTTTTCGCGCGTGCCGGGCACCTGCATGAGCTGCAGGTAATCGATGACGATCAGGGACAGGTTGGGCTCTTCACGTTTGAGGCGCCGCGCCCGGGTACGGAGTTCGGTCGGCGACAGCGCAGGAGAATCGTCCACGAACAGCGGTGCACTGTTCATGAGTTCAATCACGGAGGTAACGCGCGGCCACTCCCCTTCTTCGAGGTTGCCGGTGCGCAATCGTCCCTGGTCAATGCGGCCCAGTGAGGACAGCATGCGCATGGTGAGCTGCACCGCGGGCATTTCCATACTGAAAATCGCCGTCGTCAGCTTCTCGCCTACCGCCACGTGCTCGGCAATATTCATGGCGAGCGCCGTTTTTCCCATCGAGGGGCGTCCGGCAATGATGATCAGATCTCCCGCCTGCAGACCCGCCGTGCGGTCGTCGAAATCGCTCAGCCCCGTAGAGACGCCCGTAATGTGGCTCTTCGAATGCTGGAGTTGATCGAGCCTGTCGACGGCCTCGGTGAGCAGGGAGCGAATCCGCTTGAAGCCTTGTCCGCGCCGGTTGCCGCGTTCCGCAATTTCGAACACGCGGCGTTCGGCCTCGTCGATGAGTTCGACCAGCGAGCGGCCCTCGGTGGCGAAGGCGGCGCCGGCGATATCGCCGCCCGCCCGCACCAATGCGCGCAGCATGGCGCGCTCGGACACGATATCGCCGTAGGCCTTGACGTTGGCGGCGGAGCTGATGTCCTGGGAAAGTTCGATCAGATAGGCCAGTCCGCCGGCCGCTTCCAGCTCGTCACGCGCACCCAGCCAGTCGCTGATGGTGACCAAGTCGAACGGCGCCGCGCGTTCGGCGTGATCCTCCATTGCGCCGAAAATGAGCTGATGGTCGCGGCGGTAAAAGTCGTCGGCCTGGAGGCGGTCGCCGATCTGCTCCCACTTGGAATTGTCGAGCATCAGCCCGCCCAGCACGGCTCGTTCCGCCTCGACCGAGTGCGGCGGCACCTTCAGCCGGGTGACGGCCTGATCTACCCCCTCGGCCCGCTCGGCCATGGGGTGAGCCCTTACTCTTCGGCGACGACCGCAATAATTACGGTCGCGTCGACGTCGGTGTGCAGGTGGATGCCGATCTCGAATTCGCCCAATTCGTGGATCGCGCCCGTCTCCGGCATACGCACTTCACGTCGTTCGACTTCCTGACCGGCGGCGGTCAGGGCATCGACGATATCGGTGGTACCGACCGAACCGAACAGCTTGCCTTCCTCACCCGCCCGCGCGCCAATTTCGAAACGCTTGCCGTCGAGTCCGGCCTTGCGGGCCTCGGCGCGGGTCAGTTCATCGGCGCTCTGTGCTTCGAGCGTAGCCCGACGTTCTTCAAATTCGGCCAGGTTTGCGGCCGTTGCCGGCACTGCTTTACCTTTAGGTATCAGATAGTTACGCCCATAACCTGACTGTACATTCACCTTGTCGCCCAGGCGGCCCAGGTTCTCGACCTTGTCCAGCAATATCACTTCCACGTCTTCGACTCCTTCACTTTTTGTCAATGCTTCGGCGGTTGCGAACGCAGCCGACGGAAATCAAACCAATTGTCTACCAAGCCGGCGCCCGATACCAGCCCCAGCAGCCACAACGGCAGCAGAACCAGCAGAATATAGAAAACCACCAGCACCCAGATCGACCATCCGCGCGTCAGGCGCAGCGAGTGAATGACTGCCAAGCCCTGGAAAAGGAACAAGGCCAGCATCACAATCGCCAGGTTGTCTAGCACCGGCCCATCCAGCACCAGACGTAACACCAATACCAACGAGGCTATCACGGTCACCACGTGCCCCAGCCGAAGACGACGAAATTCCTCGCCGAAAGCGCCCGGACGTACCTGCCGCGCCTGGAAATAGCGTGCCAGCAACAACATGGCGCCTGCGCCGACCAAACCGCCCGCGGCACTCATTCCGGGCATCAGGTGCGCCATGGCTTCGAGATCCTGATGCCATTGCGCTGCACTCAGGCCTCGCAATGCTTTGAACGGCTCCAGAAACTGTGCCAGGATCGTCAGCCACATTGCGAACGGGTCCGCTATCAATACGAGCTGACCCACCACTACCGCGCAACCCACCAAAGCCGCCACGGCAAACGTCAGCGCCAGTGATCGGCTGGCCTTAAGCACCCAGGCCAGCAATAGCGTCGGCAGCCAGATGCCGAACAGCGGGCCGACGAAGGGATCCATAAGCATCCTGCCGGCGCCCTGCCCTGTGGCCCAGCCGATCAGGGCAAGCCCCGCCACGGCCGCCGCAAGGACGAGCAGTGTACGCAGGTAGCCCCGCCATAACAGCACCAGGGCCAGTAGTGCGCCGCTCAGCACATTCAGGACCGGCATCAAACCCAGGCCGAGCGTCACGACGGCACCGAGCGGGGGGTTGCGGGTCAGAGTGCCGACCAGGCGGTCCAAGCCCGCTTTCGAGTTCGTGTCGCTGTCAACCCGCATTATTCATGAGGCCGACTGTCACTAAGCTATAAGATACCGAATAATAACGAGAATAGTCGTATTTCACCGGACTTCCCGAATAATAGTCTGTAATTCGTGCCAGTCTATCGCGGTGTTTGCGATGCCTCAAGAATAATGCGGGTTAATGGTGATCCGTGTAAGGCAGCAACGCGAGGAAGCGCGCCCGTTTCACCGCCAGGGCCAACTGGCGCTGATAGTACGAGCGGGTGCCCGTGATGCGGCTGGGAACGATCTTGCCGGTTTCGGTAATGTACTGACGCAGGGTGGCGAGATCCTTGTAGTCGATCTCCTCGACGCCCTCGGCAGTGAATCGGCAAAACTTTCTGCCCTTTCTGAACTGTGCCATCGTTCAAGCCCCCTTGTCTTCGTCGATATCGTCGTTGTCGGTATCGGCGGATTCGTAATCGTCGTCCTCGTCGTCGTCTTCATCCGGCATTTCGTAATCGACGTCTTCGGTCTTCTCTTCGGATTCTGCGGCCTCGCGCTCGGCTCGCGCCTCGACCGAACGTTGCTCGGCATCGGCCCGCGCCTGCTTTTCCGCATCCTCGCGTTCGCGCTCTTTCACCAGAGGCGAATCGTCCGTATAGGCCTTGTCGCGCTTGATGATCAGGTGACGCAGCACCGCATCGTTGAATTTGAACGCATCCAGCAGTTCGGCCAGCGCCGTCTGATCGCACTCGATATTCATCAGCACGTAATGGGCCTTGTGCAGCTTCTGGATGGGATAGGCGAGCTGGCGGCGGCCCCAGTCCTCGAAGCGATGGACGGTGCCGCCCGCGGCCTCGATCAGACTCTTGTAGCGGCCCATGGTGCCCGGCACCTGTTCGCTCTGGTCGGGGTGGACCAGAAACACGACTTCATAATGACGCATTAAGTACTCCTTGAGGGTTCCAGCCTTCCGTTACGTCGCGGTAAGGCAAGGAGGCAAAAACAAGCCGCGTATTATCGACGAAATCACTCATTAAAAGCAAGTCTTCCGCGTCTCGCGCCTCGGTGGTCCGTGCGTCCAACACGCCAAATCAATCATGACAGCTATGAAAAAGGAACGGGCGTACATACCCTGTGCGCCCGTTCCGTCTTGGCCGCCGATCAGGTGCCGGCGCCGGCCAGCAGCGTTTGCACACTGATATCGGGAGACGGCGTGATGCGGTAGCGCAGTACCGTGCCGTCGTCGCCGACGGAGAGAAACTGCATCTTAAAAAATCAATGCGATGATGGGGGTTCGCCCTGCGGCGGTAGCAACTGTGCCTTGGCGGGAGGATTAAAACGAAAATAGAATTTGGTATAAATGACGGCCAGCCAGTCCTTGATGGCGAGTGGTACGGCCTCGCCATAATCATGCCCGGGCGAAGACTTGCCGTGGTTGAAATAGATGGCGATCTTGCCCTGACTCAAAATGGCCGCTGCAACTGCGCCCGAATAGACGCTGATGTCAATGATCGCGTTTTCCTCCCCGCCCTGGTGTGGCGCGTTGCCCGAAATGACGAGATCGCAGGCAATCAGATCCACCGGGCCGCTCACACCCAGGTTGCGCTGCAGATGCGCCAGTTCGGAACCGAGTAGTCGCTTCAGCGCGGCGTCGACGGCTGGATCGCCCAGCACTTCCGCTGTCTTGTATCCTCCTGAGTACCTCAGCATTCGATCAAGCTTGCCGCTGCATGCGTGTACAGCGGGCGCGAGAAACAGCGCGAGCAGCAGGGCCGGGGCGCACAAAGTAAGCCCCGGCCCTGCGTCATTAAGATCCGACCGTTCACGCACCCGACCCGGCACGCACGTTATTACTATCGCCGCTGTGCTGCGGTTGCACTGGCAGCGGCGCCGGTCCACGCGGCGTGCTTTCGGCGATTCGATGAGCATTCTCGTTGATCTTGAAGACCACGATCAAAAGCTCGCACCAGATGCGGACAGCGATCGCACCGATAATCAATATCGCCAGGCCCTTGAAAAATCCGCCGAAATAGGGAAGAAACATCATATATAGGCCCCCTACTACCACGCCCAGTAGCAACAGCCAGTAAATGAAGGTGATGATTTTCGGCGTCACCATCGAATCGAAGAAAAATACGCTTTTCCAGAAAGTGCCATTCATTGCATTACTCCTAAAGGGTTTAGTGGTTTCCGGGTCCGTTCCCGAAGCCTACGAACCTGTCTTCGTCATGGTGCCCATCGGGCCGTCGAGCGAACCGTTTTTTTCGCGGTTAAGCACGAGATTGCCCTGCGGGCTCCTGAGGATGACCTTGTCGCCATCCACTTCGTAACCGGTCTGTATCGTCCCGCTCGGAAGCGTCAGGTAGGCTTTGCCGGAGTCGAACTTGATGGACATGTTGCCGTCGCTGGTTTTATAGGTGCCGTTGATCCCTCCGCCGCAACCGGCGAGCAGCGTCGCCGACAGCAGCAGAGCGCCGAACGAAAGCTTTCGGGTCAATTTCAATTTGTTCATGGAGTATCTCCTGATGTGATGGGTCGTTCAGTCGAACCTGGGTGCTGTGCCGAATGCAGTACCGCGGCTCAATTCAAATATTTCACAGCCGGGCTGCGGTTGCCTCGTGGGCTAGCGGGAGTTAACGACAATTAGCGGCAGTTGCGCAATGGAACGCCATGGCGCACAATTCAGGTGGGGATACGTCATCTCCTGCGAGGCGGTAACGAGCAGCGTGGCCAGGGAAGATCGACGATTGCGAAAACGGGGCGTGCGGGCTTCACGGGCAAGCCTGAGCCAGGCACTCGCCCGGGCCGGACTCAAGACCCAGAGTGCGCTCGCCGAACGCATGGCCGATCGCGAAGGCCTGGACATGCCGCCCAAGGATCTCGTCAACCGAGTATTCCGCGAAAAGCCGGTGGACCCGCTCTCGCTCGAACGCGTCGCCCGGGCGCTTGAGGTCGAGGCTCATACACTATATTTATCGAGCACCGAGGCGCCGACGGGCGACGATCCGGCTAACAGTCCGGCTGCAGGCCGTACTGCCCCCCGCAAGCGGCGGGTATTCACGCCTTGGCGAGTAGTCGGCAGCGTACTCGTGATCCTGACAATCGCCGCCGGCATTCTCTGGAATCTCCCAGCCGACACGCCGCTTGGATGCGGTGTGAGCGAGTTCCTTCATCCGCCCAGAGTCGCCAAGGGGCGCCTCGGCATCGTGATCGCCCGCTTCGCGAACGATCCCGCCAATGCCGGTCAGTATTTTCTGGCCGACAATTTCATCTCCGATCCGCAGCTCGACCCGTACGTATCGGTGTTGACTACCTGCCACGTGCTGTCACTGAACGGACCCGGAGACTTCAGGCTGCACCGCAATGCAGTGCGTGAAGAAGGCCGGGAAGTGCTGCGGCGTTTCGGCGCCCGAATCCTGCTCTGGGGCCGGGCCGAGGGCAATCGTATCGAAGTTCGATTCATTTCGATGCGGCAAGGCAGCACGCCCGTCACCGTCGAAATCGGCAACCGTCCCGTTCCGGTCGAAGAGGAACAACTGCAGATTCCCTTGTTGTTGAGCCAGTCGGCGGATTCGTTGCCGGACATCAAGAAGACGGCGCTTGAGTTGATGAATCTGCAAACACCTGCCCAGGCGAAATTGCGAACCAGGGCGATGCGTACCTACGCAACCTCTATCGACTGGCTGCGCGCATCCATTGTCGGCAGCGAGAACCTGCGACGCTCGATCGACCCGTACCTCGATCCGCAGCGCTGGGCTGCAGTGAATTCGGATCTTTGTTACAACTACCGGTTGCTCGGGGACTATGACGAAGATGCCGCCGAATTCCACTCCGCCGAAACGGCCTGCAACAACGTTCTGAAGGTGCGCCCCAGGACGCAGTACCCACGCGATTGGGCGCAGGCCGAGATCAACCTCGCCTCGGTGTATGTTCGGCTGCATCTGTTCGCGGCCAGCCGCATGGATTCGATCGAATCATTGCGCAAGGCGGAAGCGGCGCTCCACGCTGCAGCTGCCGTCATTCAACGACCGTTCGCGCCGCAGTTATGGGCGATCTTGCAACGTAATCTGGGCGTCGTATACGTGCGCCTCGGAGAACTTTCTACCGGCGCAGAATCGGAACGGCTTTTCACCAAGGCCATCACACTGACCAAGGCCTCGCTCGAAGTGCAAAATCCTGCATTTCAGCCCCTGGATTGGGCCGTCACCCAGCAAAATATCTGTCTGGCACTGCATGAACTCGGCGAACGCCGCGGCAAGGCCGGCATCGACCAGGCCAGGGAGGCGATCGCCCATTGCCGCGAAGCGCTGCGGTGGCTTTCTCCCGAGCAATCGGCGCTCGACTGGGCGATGGCGCAGAACAATCTCGCCATCAGCGAGGCGATGCTGGCACAATTGCAGACGAATAAACCGAATCTGGAAGCGGCGATAGAAGCCTTCAAACAGGCACAGACCGTTTATACAAAAAAGGATTTACCGGTTAAATGGGCGATGGTTGAGACCAATCTCGGCGAGCTCTATTGCCACCTGGCACGGTTCGGTCATGATCGTACTGCTTTTGCGCAGGCTGCCGAGCATACCGGCGAAGCGCTCGAAGTCTTTACAATCCGTAAAATCGCACGTTATCGGGACTACACTGAACGTCAGCTTGCCGGCGTCAAGGCGTGCGCAGCGGAAAATGGCAGGTCGTGCGCTTGCGGAGGCGGCTGAGGAG
>JBAUSV010000324.1:0-4198 GCA_049581885.1 Gammaproteobacteria bacterium
TCGCCTGGTTCGGCGGCGGCGGCGAGGACGTCCAGCACCTGCGGGCCGAAGCGCGCACCCAAGCCGAGCGGGCGCTTGCGCAGGCACCGGAGCTGGCCGCGGCCCATCTCGCCATTGGCTACAGCGACTACTACGGCCGAGGCGACTACGCCGGTGCACTCACGGCCTTTGCCGCAGCGCTCAAGCTGCGCCCCAACGATGCCGCTGCGCTCGCCGCGCGCGGCTATGTACTGCGCCGCCAGGGACGATTCGAGGCCGCCAGTGCCGCGCTTAAGCTGGCGATCGCGCACGATCCACGCAACAGCTCGCTGGCCTACGAGCTGGGCGAAACGTATATGTTGGCGAGCCGCTACCCCGAGGCCGAGGCAGCGTTCCGGCACGCTCTGGCACTCGATCCGGACAACGTCAATGCCAAGTACCAATACTCGGTCTCCCTCCTGCTCGCCAGCGGCGACGTGGCGCGCTCCCTGGCCGCTGCGCAGGGCGGCGCGCCGCAACTGCGATTATGGCGGGCGCAGTTGCTGACTTCTCAGCGCAATTACCCCGCGGCGTTCGCGCTGCTCGCGGGCATTCCCGATACGCCCGACAATTTCCCCTTTGCCTATGGTTCCAAGGCACAGCATCAGGCCGATCTGTACCGGCTGATGGGCGACGGCGCCCGCGCCCGGGCAATGTACGAGAAGGCGTTGCCTCTCGCCCGCGCCCAGATCGAGGCCCAGGCCGGCAGCGCCAGCAATGAAGGTATCGCCTGGAGCACTGTCGCCGGCGTCGAACTGGGCCTTGGACACACGGCAGCAGGGCTCGCCGCGATCGCGAAGTCTCAGGCGTTGATGGCCCGCGCCCACGATCACTACTACGGCCCCGTGGTGATGGAGTTGAACGCCAGCCGCTACGCCGAGGCCCGCCGCCCCGACCTCGCCGTCCCGCTGCTCGCCAAAGCGCTCGCCACCCCCGGCATCGGCGTCGACTACTCGCCCGTTCTGCTGTGGCTTGATCCGGCCTGGAACCCGATCCGCCACGATCCGCGCTTCCAGGCCCTGCTGAAAAAATACGCCACCTATCGCCCGACAGACATTCCGCCGGAATCGGTAGCGCCAGCCACTACCGGGAATTAGAGGACAGACCAACCTGATCCCAATCCGCCTGTGCGTCAGCTGCGGACTACAAGAATCATCACTGAATCCGCACGCATGCCCATGACGCGAGCGAGGATCATTTCTTGGGCGCCCTTTTCTCCAGCAGATCCACCAGCTGCCTGGTTCGCTCATCAAGGTTGGTGGTGTACCTGAGGGTTTGAACCTCAACCGCGGTTTTCAGGGCAAGATAGCTGGCCAGCTTTCGGTTCTTGGCAAGGGCGGCAAAGTCGTTCTTGAAATGCGGCGGCGCATTGTAGGGTTTGGCGGGCGTGTAGTACTCGAATATCGATTCGTAAGAGAGGACGCCCAGTAAGGATTCGGTGCCCATTGCCCGGATCGTAAGAGCTGTGTTGTGTACATGCGCCAATTCGGTCCTGGCGGTTCCCCAGGCCAGGATGGCCTTGTAAAGTGGTGTTCCCGCCAGTTGATTCAGATATCCGGAGTTAATCAGTCTTTCATAGGCGCTGGTATCGATATTCACTTGCTCTACGTATGCCAGGTACAGGAGTTTGCGATTCATTGCACTGGCGTCGTCTAAACCTGTGCCCTTGGTAAAACTGGCCCGTATGGACTGGATGTTCTTGAGGTCGGTTTCTTCGTCTTTCTTCCAGGAAGCAAGCGTCGACAGGTTGGCTTCCATTTCAATCCGAAGGCTTGTGAGTTGGCGCTCCAGGGCGACATGTTGGATACGTGCCTGATTCCAGTTGTTGACCTGCAGGCCGATGAATACACCGACTACGACAATGACGAAGTCGAGGAACAACGCCGTCCAGTGCTGGCCCTTCACGTGGTTGATGAGTCGATGCAGGATCATGGCGTGCCGTCTCGAATCTTGAGGACGCGATATTCCGGGCGGCAGGACTTGCCGGCACGCATCGGATGCGCAAATCGCTCCTGGAGACACTTCGACGACGTGACAAGAACCGAGTTATCTTCCACCCACTCGCGCAGCCGTTCCATGTTCTGCGCATAGATGGGCTTCAACTTGCCGGAGGCATCATAGAATGATGCCGGATTGCCGAGTTTCGGCAGGATTTCGCGGTCGACAAACTCCGAATAGCGCACGAATTTGACGCCGACGCCCTGCTCCTCGCTATAGAAGAATCCGATATCGAACATCAGGTCCGGCGGTACGAGCTCCGCCAGATTGGATTGGAGCGCCGCTTCCCACGTGGACTTCGGCGGCACTTGGTGTTATACTGAATTAGTACAGCAACTCTCGACCGGCGCATTTAAACATACAGGAGCAACCCGGATGACGCACAAAGACAGTCAACTCCCCATCGCAAAGCCACACCGTTCGCACAGGCCGGATCAATTCGGCATCACCCCGCTCTCTTCCGCAAGGTGGCTCAAGGCTGGATTGCTCATGGGGGGCCTGCTCTGCGCGACCCTGTTCGCATGGGGCACCGCACGGGCAAAAACGCCGGAAGTCACTTTGCACGTCGTAAACGAAGTGCCCAAGTTCCTGAAGTTCTATCAAGCCGCCGAAAGCAAGCATCTGGATCCCGCCCAACGCTGGGCCCTCTGGAAAAAGGACTACGGCATCGCCGCTGTCCCCCCAACCCCGCAGGGGCAAAAACTGGCCCGCAAACGCCTCGAGAGCGTATGGAACAAATACCACTCGGCTCTCGAGCAGTACCCCCGAAACGCGGTACGTGACGAGGCTTCAGCCAGGAAGATCCTGCCTGAAGTGGCGCGTCTCCTGAAAGCGGGCAAGCATCCGATCAAAGTCGGCCTCGTACTCTTCGTCGGCGAGTACAGCCACAACGCCTATACAGTGCCTGGCAACGGCGGGCACCCCGCCACGATTTACCTGCCGGTGGAAATCTCGGGCAGATGGCCCCGAATCACACTCGCGCACGAGTTCACTCATGCCGTACACGCCGAAGTCGACGGCCTCAAGAACCTTTATGTCGAACCCCTGGGCGAAACCGTCTTCAAGGAAGGGCTCGCCATGCACGCCAGCCGCCATATCGTGCCCGGCGGCCCGCCGCGTGACTACACGCCGGCAATGCTCTACGGAGCCACTTGGCAAAAGACGTGCCTGAAAGACCAGCGAGCGATCCTGAGTGGCATGCGCCCGTACCTGGACAAGTCCAGCGTGCAAGTGATACAGCAGTTCACCACCGGCAAGGGAACGACAGGCCTGCACGACGAAGTCTACTGTGCGGGCTGGGTCGTCGTGGGGAAGTTACTGGATATGGGCTACACGTATGCGTCCCTGGCGCGCATTCCCGAACCCAAAATGCCCGATTTCGTGGCACAGGCTATCCGCCAGGATATTCGAGCGAAACAGGCGACAGACTGAGCTAGCCCGTCCTCTATGTTTATGCTTGACCCAATAAATCGATGGAACCGACATATGAGACGCATAAGATTCAGGGGGTCATAAATTCGGGGGTCAGGTCTCGCATTGTTACATGTATGTTTGGGGCGATGTTGCAATGCGAGACCTGACCCTAGATCTCACTTTCTTTTCTCCTTTTCTTTCGGACGATGGCGTAACGCAGAATCCATTGCGCAACTGTCGTGCCAACTAACTATGGACATCAAGATAGGCGCAATTTCCGAGAAGGAATATATCAAGGTTATTGATCATCTTTCTTCCGAACTTCCACCTTGACGATTTGCCCGCCGTCGATCACCCACCTGGCGACCACTTTTCCATGAGACTTGACTTGAAAGGTGTAGCTGCTGCCAGGCGGCGGCAGCTGTTTTAGAAGAGATTCAAGTTGGCTGCGGTTGACGTGATGACTGTTTATGTAAGCTGCGAGCTGTTCGTTGAGCGCGGCGCTTTTGCCGATGTTGCAACTCGCAGTAGTTGTACCATGCAATGCCTCTTCAGTCATCAGGAGATGGCAATTGGTTTCGCAATGCAGCGGCTGGTGTATGGCAGTGCGTGGATCTTGATTGAAACGGCAGACGAGTTTGGAGAGGTTTTCCTGGCGAAAGTTGACCGGCCGCTTCAGAGCGGCCTTGAGTATCTGCAGCTGTATGGGTAACGGCAAGACGCGAAGTCGCTGGCCCTTCACGACGATCGGCCCCAATTTGACTGTCTG
>JBAUSV010000325.1:0-4655 GCA_049581885.1 Gammaproteobacteria bacterium
GCCCTTGCGGCAACCGTTCGGCAGCCAGCGCCTCGGCGACGCGACGCCACGGCGTTTCCAGCCAGGGCAGATTCTCGATCATGAGTCCAGACATTCCTTGACGACGGCACGGCAACGTTCGGCCACCGCGTCCACCTCGCCCGTGGCATCGACGATATGCACCCGCCGCGGTTCGCGCTCGGCCTGTTCCAGGTAAGCGTTTCTTACCCGTTCGAAAAATGCGGGGTCTTCCTGCTCGAAACGATCGCGTGCGCCCCGTGCATCGAGACGCTCGAATGCAAGTTCCAGCGGCAGATCGAGCACCAGCGTCAGGTCCGGTACGAGATCAGGAACGATCCAGGCTGCCAGCTCTGTCACCCGCTCTCGGCCAAGTTCCCGTCCGGCACCCTGGTACGCAATGCTTGCATCGACGAAACGATCGCAGACTACCCAATTGCCGGCCGCGAGCGCCGGGCGCAACAGCGCCTCGGCATGGGCGGAGCGTGCCGCAAAGATCAGGAGCAATTCGGCGCTCGGCGTGACGGTCCCACGCGGCGAATGCTTGAGCAAATCGCGCACGGCTTCCGCCAACAGTGCTCCGCCGGGTTCGCGAGTACACACCACGTTGCGACCCTGTTCGCGCAGCGTGGCGGCCAGGCGCTCCACCTGGGTGGATTTGCCGACCCCTTCGACGCCTTCGAAGGTAATGAATTTTCCGCGCGTTGTCATGGCGATCCCGAGCCCCGGTGCAATTGATACTTTTCGATCATTTTCTGCTGTTCGGCCAGCGTATCCGAAAATACGTGAGTTCCGTTACCCTTGGCCACGAAATACAGTGCCGTGCCCGCTGCCGGATGCAACGCCGCTTCGATGGCCGCCACGCTCGGCATGCAGATCGGCGTCGGCGGCAGGCCACGATGCACATAGGTGTTGTAAGGGGTGGCACGATGCAGATCCGCGCGTGTGATATCGCCATCGAACGTGGGTCCCAGCCCGTAGATCACTGTCGGATCCGCATCGAGGTACATGCCACGTCGCAGACGGCGCACGAAAACCCCGGCGATGCGCGCGCGTTCGCTGGCCAGCGCAGTTTCCTTCTCGATTATGGAGGCCATCGCCAATGCCTGCGCCGGCGATGTGTACGGCAGGTCCGCAGCACGCTGCGCCCAGAGCGGTTGCAATGCTTGCTGCATGGCGGCCCAGGCTCGCATGATGACTGTCGAAGCCAGCGTGCCCCGGGGGAAATCGTAGGTTTGGGGCAGCAGGCGCCCCTCGGGGGATAGGCCGGGATGGCCAATCAAATCGGCGATCCGGGATGAATCCAGGCCCTTGATGTCATCCTTGAAGGCCGTATCGGCTTCGAGTTGTGTACGCACCTGATGGAAGGTGGTGCCGGGCACGATGGTGAACGAATGCATGAGCACCTGGCCGGCCACCAGCATATCCAGCAACCCCACCGTGCTCATCGGCGCGTCGACACGATACTCACCCGCCCGGACGCGGCCGCTGTCACCGAGCACCCGCGCCAACAGTTCCAGATCCCAGGCATGGCTCAGTATGCCGCGCGCAGCGAGTCGGTGTGCGAGGCGATTCACGCTTTCTCCCGGCTTGACGGTGAATACCGCACCGTTGGCAGCAGCCGGCAGCGGTGCCGTGGTCAAACGCCAAGTGGTATAGCCTGCGCCGACGATGACGACTACCGTCAGCAGTACCAGACCCAGCATCAGCCAGCGGCGTAGATCGAATTTGAGTTGAGGATTGGACGAGTTCTGCACGCGCAAGCGTCGGCGCAATCAGGGTGCGTGCGCGAAGACCAGCGTTCCGTTGGTACCACCGAAACCGAAGGAGTTGGACATGGTGTAGCGCAAACCCTTGACCTCGCGCGCCGTGTTCGGCACGTAGTCGAGATCGCAACCCTCGTCGGGATTCTCCAGGTTGATCGTTGGCGGCAGTACCTGGTCGCGCAGCGCAAGCACCGAGAACATGGCCTCAATCGCACCAGCTGCGCCCAGCAGGTGTCCGGTCATGGACTTGGTCGAGGAGCAGGGAATGTTTTTCGCAGCGTCTCCGAACAGTTTCTTGATCGCCGTGGTCTCGGCCCGGTCACCCAACTGGGTCGAGGTGGCGTGAGCATTGATGTAGCCGATCCGGGACGGATCCAGCCCGGCATCGTCCAGCGCATGCATCATCGCGCGTCGCGCGCCGTCCCCGTCCTCGGGAGGCGCGGTCATGTGATAGGCATCGCCGCTCATGCCGAAGCCGATCAACTCGGCATAGATGTTGGCGCCACGCTTGCGCGCATGCTCGTATTCCTCGAGCATGAGCACGGTCGCACCATCGGCGAGCACAAAACCGTCCCGGTCACGATCCCAGGGACGGCTCGCGTGTTCGGGGTCATCATTGCGCTGCGACAGGGCCCGTGCCGAACAGAACCCGCCCAGTCCGGTCGGTGTGCTCGACTTTTCCGCACCGCCCGCAAGCATCGCATCGGCCTCGCCCCAGGCGATCAGCCGTGCTGCCAGACCCAGCGCATGGGTCGAGGTGGTACATGCCGTGACCACCGCCAGATTCGGCCCCTTCAGGCCAAGGCGGATCGAAAGATGTCCGGAAACCATGTTGATGATGCAGCCCGGCACCACAAACGGCGACATGCGCCGTGAGGAACCCGTGGCCTTGAACACATCGTAGCCCGCCTCGATGACGCCCAGGCCACCAATGCCGGCGCCCACCAGGGCTCCGTAACGATCGGCCATCTCCTCCGTCACTTCGAGTCCGGAATCGGCAAAGGCATCCAGCCCCGCGGCTACCCCGTACTGCATGAACGGATCCATCTTGCGCTCGTCCTTCGGACCGAGATAACGCCCGGTATCGAAGTTCCTCACCAACCCGCCGAAACGGGTGGTGAATCCGGTGACATCCATGTTGTCTATCGGGCCAATGCCGCTCTTGCCCGCAAGGACGCTGCGCCAGGCTTCATCCACAGAATTACCCACGGGCGTAATAGCACCGAGGCCGGTTACGACAACACGTCGCGCTGGTTTCATGCCAGAGCTACCTTCTCAAAAGGACGGATCGCGAGCGAACTACTCGGACGAGGCGTGAGACTTGACGTAGTCGATGGCCTGCTGAACAGTGGAAATCTTTTCCGCTTCCTCGTCCGGAATTTCGCACTCGAATTCTTCTTCGAGGGCCATAACGAGTTCAACCGTGTCGAGGGAGTCGGCGCCGAGATCGTCCACGAAGGAAGCTTCGGGCTTGACGTCTTCTTCCTTCACCCCAAGCTGTTCAATCACGATCTTCTTGACGCGTTCTTCAATATTGCTCATTGGTGCTGATTCCTCATGTGCTTGAATGGCAACCGGCCACTATGATGCGGCCGGAGTGCGTATTGTAGTGAAAACCCGCGGTCCCCGCCAGAACCGTGTGATTTCATCCTCCACAATACATGCCGCCGTTAACGTGTAAAACCTGCCCGGTGACGTAGGATGCTGCCTCGGAGGCCAGATAAAGCACCGCCTGAGCCACGTCTTCGGGCGCACCGAGACGGCCCACCGGGATCTGCGCCGCCAGGGCTTCACGCTGCTCCGCGGGCAGGGATCGGGTCATATCCGTCTCGATAAAACCGGGCGCCACCACATTGGCCGTAATGCCTCGCGCCGCCACTTCGCGCGCCAGCGCCCGGGTGAACCCCTCCAGGCCGGCCTTGGCGGCGCAGTAATTGGCCTGGCCAGGGTTGCCGCTGGCAGCGACCACCGAACCGATATTGACGATCCGCCCCCAACGACGCTTGAGCATCGGCCGCAAAGCCGCGCGAGTGAGACGAAACACGCCGCTCAGATTGGTTTCGATCACCGCGGACCATTCCTCCGGCTTCATGCGCAAAAGCAGGTTGTCGCGCGTGATTCCGGCATTGTTGACGAGCACGTCGGGCATGTTCTCGCCCAGCAACTCGACCAACGCCGCCACCGACTCGGGCACGGACACATCGAGCACCCGTCCCTGCCCGCTACAGCCCGCCTCGGCTAAAGCCACTTCAATCGCACGCGCACCTTCTTCGCTGGTCGCCGTACCCGTGACCTCACCACCCGCTTGCGCCAGACTCAGCGCAACCGCGAGCCCGATACCGCGCGAGGCGCCCGTGACCAATACTTTTTTCCCTTCGAGCATGTTCTCCACCTCGTGCGTTTATTCGTTGACAGCCGCCAGTGCGGCATCCAGGCTGGCGGCATCGTAAACCGGCCAGGCCTTCAGTTCACGGTCGATGCGCCGCATCAGCCCCGCAAGTACCCGCCCCGGTCCGAATTCCACCAGTTGCGTAGCACCGTATTCGCCCTTCAAGGCGGTCACCACCTCGACCCAGCGCACGGGCTGCGTCAGCTGGCGCGTGAGGGCGTCACGTATGGTCGCCGCGTCACTCGGCGCGGCCACATCGACGTTGTTGACTATGGGAATGCGGGGTGCGTGCAATTCGACCTCCTCCAGGGCCGCGGCCAGACGCTCCGCCGCCGGCGCCATCAGCGCACAGTGCGACGGCGCGCTCACGGCCAGCGGAACCACCCGCTTCGCACCGGCTTCAGTAGCCCGGCGCGAGGCCTCTTCAACCGCAGCCGTATCGCCCGCAATCACGATCTGCTCCGGGGTATTGAGATTGGCTGCACTAACGCGCCCCGCCACGG
>JBAUSV010000326.1:0-9871 GCA_049581885.1 Gammaproteobacteria bacterium
GCCCAGCATCAACGCCGCGCCCCAGAGCGGGGGCGCCGACAGCCCCGGCAACAGCAGCACCACCAACCCCGCCAGCGCCACCCCGAACCCGAACCACTGGACCGCCCGGAACCGCTCGCCCTTCCACAGCCCGTAGCCGATCATCGTGACCTGCACGGCCCCGAACAGCAGCAACGCCCCCGTGGACGCCGGGAGACTGATATAGGCAAAGGAAAACATCGCCGCATACGCGAACAGCGCCAGCGCCGACGTCCAGTTCCCCGTCCCCGAACGCCCCCGCTGTCCGCGCAGCGTGATCAACCACAGCACCACCGCCCCGGATACAAGCCGCAGGGTCGTAAAACTCGCCGCATCTATACCCGTATCCCGCAATGCCGCCCGGCACAGCAGAGAATTGGCGGCAAATGCCACCATCGTCAACAACGTCAGGACAAAAACACGAGCCGGAGACATGACCGAAGGCTTTCGTATTCCCGCTCTCGATAATAGCAAGGACACACACCGGACGGGACGTCGTAATTGTTTGCAATCCGGACCAGAAATTCAATTCTGATATTCTGCGCGCCAATGTCCACAATAAAGTCACAACACAATGAGAATTCCGGTTAGTGCACTTCTGAGAACCAGTTTTTGCCTCGCCTTGCTGCCGTTGCTGCTGCTCGGCGGCTGCGGCCCGGGCGGATACTCCTCGAGCAGCAGCCAGTCCTGCACCCGGGACTACTGGGTTTCCACCAGCGGCAACGACACGTCCGGGGACGGCAGCGCCTCCGCACCGTTTCAGACCCTGGACCGGGCCCGTCAGGCCGTAGGTGCCGATCCCGATAGAGGGCACTGCACAATCGATGTTAACGTCGAGTCCGGCACCTACGCCCTCACCGCCCCCTTGAAGTTTGACGCGAGCGATTCCGGCTCCGCCCAGGCCCCGGTGGTCTACCAGGCGGCACCCGCGAACACCTCGCCCGTCGTCATTTCAGGCGGCATCCCGGTGACGCTCAGGTGCGTGCTCGATATCTGTGGCGGCACGGTCGCCAGCCTGCCCCCGCACACCCTGCCCCGACAGTTCTACGTCGACGATCAGCGCGCCATCCGGGCGCGTTCGAATTACGGGCAGGAGGTCAACACCAACTACTCGCGCGGACCCGACGGGTATGACCAATACATCCCGGAAACCTTCACCCACCCCGAGCTCATGGAAGCCGTCACCGTCACCCAATGGAAGATGATGCGCTGCCCGGTCGCGAGCATGTCCGACACCTCTCTTATCATGGCAAACCCCTGTTGGAAAAATGCCAACACCTATCCGGTTCCGTGGAATTTCCAGCTCCTGAGCTGGCTCGAAAATGCCCCCGAATTCCTGACCGAGCCCAACATGTGGTACTTGGATCCCTACAGCAAGGCGTTGACCTATATCAACCCCGGCACCACGCCGCCCCAGCGAGCAGTCCTGCCCGTGCTCGAGAGCCTGGTCGAACTGGTGGGAACCCCGAGCGACCCGGTCGCCAACATTACTTTCAAGGGATTGCAATTCTCCTACGCCACCTGGATGGGACCCAATCCCGTCGGTTGGCAAGGGCCGGGGTCGTCGGCGCAGACTGATGTAGCCAACGGCTATGTTTCCGACCAGAGCGGGAACATCCTGAAGGGTAATAACTACACGCACAATGTGATCGGCCACCAGAAGATCGTCTACAAAACCCCGGGCAACATCACGCTGCGCTATGCAAGGCACATCACCTTCGACGACAACACCTTCTCCCACCTGGGCGGCGCCGCGCTCGACCTGGACACCGGCAGCCAGGACAACCGCGTCGTGGGCAACACCTTCACCGATATCTCCTCCGCCGCGATCGAGGTCGGCGGGTTCACGCAGGAAGACATGCGGCCGGACAACGCGCATGAAACCAGCAACAACCTGATCGACAACAACGCCATTTCCTATACCGGCAGGGATTACTACGATTCGGCGGCTATTTTCGTCGGCTTCACTACCGGCACCGTGGTCACCCACAACACCATCAACCACACTCCCTGGACCGGAATCGCGATCGGCTGGGGGTGGGGGCTCTTTGACAAGGGCAGTTTCCCTGGATTGCCGGGTGCCACCCGCGACATGTGGGGGCAGTATGATACGCCGACGATCACCAGCAACAACGAAATCAGCAGCAATCTGATCGAGAACTTCCTGGAGAAACTGTGGGACGGCGGGGCGATCTACACCAACGGCTCGCAGGGCGAGAGCTTCGAAAACGGCCTGCTGATCAAGTTGAACGTGGCCATAAACAAACGGCCAGCCGCCGGAAGCAACATCTACTACACCGACGGCGGCAGCCGCTACATTACCCTCCAGCAGAACGTATCGCTCTACGACCCGGTCGGAACCGTCGATTTCGGCCCCTGCGGAACCGGATCGTCGATCAGTCCGCTGTGCCTGGGAACGGGGCTGGTGTCCTATGGTGCGTCCATAGGCGGATGTCTCCCGGTCGGGCATATCAAGTACATTCAGAACTATCTCCTGGATACGCTCGATTTTTTCGGACCCCAGCTCTGTCACAACGATCTCATCCCCCCGTACCCGATCGACCTGACGTTCACGGACAACGTCCCGACCACCTCGCTGGGGCAGGTGCCGAGCTGGATACTCGATCAGGCCGGAGCCCAGTAGACACTGCTGATCCCGCCTGTCGAACCAATGGCGAGCAAACCCAAAACCGGGGCCTGCCCCCTGTTATTCGGGTGCCTAGATTTTGACAAGCTTCGGGGCAAGGCAGCGGGTCGAGCGGACTCTTGCGTAGGTGGTGCCATCATCCAGTGATTTGAGCACCATTCGGTTCTTTGTCAGGGAAAGAATCCTGGACTTTATGACGTCTCCGACGTGGCCGTAGGCCGGGCTTGTGGCTTCCGTAATTTTCGAGACCAGTACACCGTCCTGGATTTTCCAGTCCAGATGCGTTCCCCCGACTACTTTCGAGCATGTTGCATCGGCAAACCAGAAAATCCGGTAGGTGCCATCGCCGTAGAACCGTTCATGCATCGGCACCAGCCGATAGTCCGAACTGTCTCCGGCGACGATCCAGCTCCCCACGATTTCCTTGCCGAACCGCTGTTCCGGTGTTAACGGCTTTAACAAGGTACATGCACCCAACACCAGGATCGCCGCGCCGATCAGAACAGTCCGCCTCATTCAGTGCTCCCGCCGATGCAAGCCCTCGGCAAATCTTAAATCATCACCATACGGTTAGTGACGGAAGGACGGTCAAGCCCACCCCCGCCTTTCCGGCGACCAAATCCGTCAAGTTATTTGAAGACGCTGTTGCAATGCGAGGCCTGACCCTGAAGCCTCGTTATTACCCGGATACACTTCAAGATCAAACGACTTGGGCGACGGTGCCTTGTGGATCACTTGCGGTTTCGTCTTTATATGCGTCCTTGCGGCAAACGATCAGCACCGTGTCCACATCGCCCCGGTCAATCAGCCCATCGGTAAACTTCAATGGCTTCTGCAAGCGCAACCCGATCGGCATAAAGACATGGTTGTACCACCACATGGCCCGTTCGCGCTGATGCGTCAGGCACCACATTCCCCAATCCAGCACACGCGAGGACTTCGGCTGCATACCGTACACGGCACTGCGCTCGACCCTGAATCCGTAGCGCGCCAGTTTGGCTTCGAGATTACGTGGCTCATAGCGCCGGCGATGACCGACAAAGTCATCGAAGGGCGTCCAGGCACTTTCGTGCAGCGGCACCGACAACAGAAACGGCGCGCCCGGCGCCGTCACCCGGGCCAATTCTGCCAAGGCCGCCGCGTCATCCTCCACATGCTCCACAATGTCGAACGCACAAACAAAGTCGAACGCGCTGGCAGCGAACGGCATGGCGCTCACCAACCCGACCGCCGCCCTGGCACCCCGCGCATGCAGCCGCGCCATCGCCGCCACACTGATATCCAGAAACTGCGTGTCTTCCAGCGGCAAGCGTGGCCGCAACCCCGGCGCCACCTCCAGACAAGCACCCGCCCCCGCCACCAGTTCGGTAACCAGCGGCCAGGTATTGAAACGTTGTGGCGCGATCAGACGCGCATCAGACCACAGCCCATCGTAAAAGGCGCGATTAAACGCGGCGAGTTTGTTCTCGCCACGTACAAATGAAGCCGTACCGGCCATAACATTCCGAACCCTCCATCAGGCGTCAGTTTAACTGGGTTGGGCATGCATGGGGTCATGGTGGGTTGGCACTTGCCGTTCACGCAGGGCGGGGGGAGCACAGCGCACCCTGGCCGCCCAAGTTCCAGGATTCCGCGACAGGCGGCATGATTTCCGCCCTACTCGTACCAACCGATGTAGGGATTCAGACGGTTTGTCTTGCAGACTGAGTTTCGGCCGGGCCGGCAGGACGCAAGAGCAATTACCGGCCGAAGCTCATGCCGGCCGCCTGCATGGCTTGCTCAACATAGCGGAACATGGCCCTGTCCATACCCTGCGCCATCATGACTGCGGGCTGCTCCATGTAGGCGTTGGCAATCTTGCGGCCCACTTCGGGATTGCCGCCGGTAGAAACTTCCGTCAGTTCGTGCCAGCGCTTACCGAGATTCCGCACGGTCGGATCGTCCGGGGGCATGCCGGCCTCCATCGCGGCCCGCACCTCCTCGATCAGATCCGTCCAGGCCTGCTGGGCCTTTGCCATCCCCTGCTCGCCCAGTTCCTCCGCCCGTTCGCGCATCGTCTTGCGTTCTGTATCCGTCAGTTTTAAATCCAGATGTGTATTCATCCTGATAGCCCTCGTGAGTTCGTTAACGTCTATAAACACTGCCGAACCCAATCGCTCGGCCATCGTGCGCAAGGCATCCAGGCTCTGCGTCTTGACCGAAACCTCTCGCTCCAGCGCCACGATCCGGTTGGCCAGAACCCGGGTCCCGGCATCCGAATCACGTGCGAGCAGAACCCCGATCTCCGCCAGCGAAAAACCGCCTCTCTTCAAGAGCACGATCTGCATCAGCCGGTGCAGTGAATCCCGGTCGTACAGGCGATAGCCCGCCGCCGAATGCATGGCCGGATTGAGCAGGCCACGCTTCTCGTACAAACGCAGCGCCTTCGTGCTCACGCCTGTCCGTTCGGTCACCTCGCCAATCCGCAGAAACATCGGGTTTTTAATCCTGGCGTTCGACATCGCGGTCTATCCTCTGCCTTGACCCAAGGGCAAGGTCAAGTACTATTTCCCCCTTATTTTGTAGGCAATCTTTTGGCCGGGAGGGCTGCGATGCGTAGACTATTTGTTGTCGGAGGCATCCTGTTGGCCCTCTTGGTCGCCGCACACTACACCCGCTGGCAATGGGCTGGCCCCGTAAGCCACTCCCGTGCCGACAGGTCGGCCATCCAGAACGGCCCCAAAACCTGCGGCACCGTCGCCGAGATCTATCACGACACCCACGACGACGGACACCCCACCTTCGTGGATTTAGGCCACGACTATCCAAACCAGACCTTCACCATCGTCATCTGGGGTAACGACCTTCCCCGCTTCAACCCGCCACCCGAGTCCTGGCAAGACAAAAGACTCTGCGTCACCGGCCGCATCAAACTCTACCGTGGCACCCCCGAAGTCATCGCCTACGGCCCTGATCAAATAAGAGAACCGTCAAACTAATTGATAACGATGCCGCAGTGCGAGGCCTGACTCTAAAGCCTGAAAAAGTCCCGTCCGTGCCAGGATCGGGATACACCCGGAAACTGACACGGACGGGAATTGTTATTGTTCGCAGGACAGGCTGTTACCTTACCTCAGGACAGGCTTCAGGAAGCGCCGCAGAAACACGCCGATAACCAGAAGCGAAACAAGAATTAACAGCCCCAGTGGCGCAATCGCACCACCGCCACCACCGCCACCACCCGTGCTATTGACCACAAGCGTGGATTTAACGGTGTTGTTGGACATATCGGGATCGACGCCGTCTCCCTGCACCGAAGAAGTGACATTCAGACTGCCGGTCGTCTGTCCGGCTTTCAGGTTTAGACCAATCTGAATGCTTTGCCCCTTCGTCAACGATCCGATCGTGCAGGTCACCGTCGTGACCCCGGTGCATGACGTGTTGCCCGTAGCCGTATCAAAAGTCAGGCCCTGGGGAAGCTGCGTAACAAGTGTTACGCCCGTAGCATCCGATGGCCCGGCATTGGCGGCTGTCAACGACAGCGTGGTGCTTGTGCCGACGTCAATACTGCTTTTGGTGAAACTGCCAGTCAGAGAAAGATCGGCGATTTGCTGCACCGTCGTCGTCACACTGGCCGTGTTGTTGTCGGGAACAGTATCCCGCTGAATTGCTGATACGCCAAGCGTTGTTATCGCCGTACCGAGAGCACTTCCCGTCAGGGTTATATCTCCCGAAACAGTGCCGCCCGAGGCCAGCGAGTCAACGGTGCATAACACCGAACTCGCATCCTGCATCGCGCAGAGCCATCCCGGCAGATTGATCGCCTTGTACGTCAGCCCTGGTGGAATCAGGATGCCAACCTGCAGCTGGCTAGCCGCATTCGGACCTGCATTAGTCACGACAAACGGTAACACCAGGTCAGCCCCCATCGCCAGTGTTTGCGCGGGAGGAACGGCCGTAATCGACAGGTCGCTAAGTCCGATGGCCTCCACATGGACCGAAGCCGTGTTGTTGGTTGGATCCGGGTCCGGCGGAGCAGCTTGCGAGACATGCGCCGTTACGATCAATCGCGTTGATGGATTGACCGCCATGACGTTGATGGTCATCCTCGCCGTCGCGTCGGGAGCAAGCGTGCTCGGGCTCGGCACGCAAGTCACCACCGAGCTGACCACGGAGCACGCGGTCACGCCGGCGGCCGTTGCCACCGTTGCGCTGTTGATAGCCAAGTCCGCGGGTAGCGGATCGGTCGTGAACTCGACACCCGTCGACGAGACCGTCGCGTTCGGATCGATGTGGATGTTTACGACCACATCGAAGTCATCGCCGACAAACACCGAATCCGGTGCAGTCATGTTGTTGATATGCAAGTCCGCCGACGCAATGAAAAGTTCAAACGCACCGATATCGCAGATGAAGTTGCCGTCGAGTTTGCCGTCTGCAGGACGCAGGCTGTCGCGCTGATCGTTATTCGGGCAATCTGCATTGCTGCCCGTATCCACTGCCGGGCTCGCCTGTGGCAGAGCCATCGTCTCCGTAGGGCCGCCGTTCATCGCCAGCGACTCCAGCATCGGGATCGTATTCGTCTGATCCCCTATCGCGCTCAGGCCGCAGGTATCGGCGTCCTCCAGGTTGTATCCATGGGAAACGAAAGGCTGGCCACCTTGTCCTTCACGGCCGCAGTTGGCGATCGTCAGGGGCGTCGTCGCCACGGTGTTGTTCGCCAATATGTTATTGATCAAATTGAAAGCGGAACGGCCACTACCACCGGATGCAAAACTGTTGAGGCCGGCTCCCCCGCCCTCCGAATCGGAACTCACGCTATTGTCCGCGATTGTGTCATTTAAGAGCGTGACCACTCCGTTGGTGTTGATTCCGCCTCCGACATCCTGGGCCACGTTGCCGGCTATCGTGGTGTTGGTGATGATGTCATCCACCAGACGCCGGGTGGCAATACCTCCGCCCGAGGTGGCGTAATTGCCGTTGATCGAGCTCTCGTCGATTGTGCTGGTATGAAAACCTGTTTCGAAGATGCCGCCGCCGTTTTCGGCGCTGTTCCCGATGTAATTGCTGTCCGTAGCCATGTTACCGATGGTGCTGGTGCGGATCGTCATGGGGCTGTCGTTGTAGATACCCCCCCCATTGCCGGCAATGCTGGCGTTACCGCTGATGATCGAGTTCTCCAGGGTCAACGGGGCACCCGCGTTATAAATGCCGCCACCGGCACCGCCGCTG
Organism: Gammaproteobacteria bacterium; assembly: GCA_049581885.1. Taxonomy (GTDB): domain Bacteria; phylum Pseudomonadota; class Gammaproteobacteria; order JAKDMP01; family JAKDMP01; genus JBAUSV01. The sequence goes on from JBAUSV010000326.1 coordinate 7,877, forward strand.
TAGTTGTTGAGGACATGGATGTTGGACAAGTTCACGGCATCAATGGTGTATCCGCTATCTACTTCACCGCCGCCGCCTTGGTCGCCGCCCCCGCCGCCTTCACCGCCGCCCCCGTGCCCACCAGTGACGAGCACGACAGCCGCCCCTGAACCTATCGTGATTCCTCCGCCGTAACGGTCGAACTCGACAATAGCCTGGGGATTGGTATCATCCAGAATCACCGGCTCGGGCACACTGCCGTTTTGCACGGTCAACCCTTGCATACTGACAGAGATGTTGTTATTCACGGCATCGATGTGAAATATGCGATCTTCCCCCGACGCCCCCCAGCCGATAATAGTCTGGTCCGGGCCGGCGCCAATAAGGGTCATGCTCTGGGTGATATTCAGGTCCCCGATCGCAGGATTCGGGGTATACACCACGTCAAATCCCAGCCCCGTCGTAGAGCCGGACGGAGCATAGGTTTCATCCACGCCGCCAATACTCAGAGAATAAATGCCGGCTGGTATGTTGATCGTGCTGGGCCCTGGGGCCAAATCGGCCACCTGCACCGCTGCCCGCAATGTGCAGGCACCCGTTGCATCCTCGCACAGGCCCGCGCTCAGGGCTGTGCCGGTTGCCGGCGCGTCAGTCGTACTGTTGACATCAATGACACCCGCTTTCGCCTGTGCCAATACGAAAAGAAACAGAATGGCACTACCGGCGGCCACCAGTCTCTTGCCTGGTGACCAGGCGGTTTCCGATTTACTCATGGCTCTTCTCCACATATATATGATGACTAGGCATTGGCATCCTGCCAAGGTATACTCCTTGCTGGAAAGCCTGCACTCCTTGGCCCTCTAACCAATACACTAGGCGTCTGGGGAATGGTCGCATTGACCCAGATCAAGTAAATGGACAATAGCTGCACCATCCGTTCTGTAGTCGGCACCACGGGGGCCTAGGCCATGCCCCTGACACCCCGGCAGGATGCCGGAACGGTTTGCCAGCAGGCCACCATTTGCCGTATTTCCGCAAGAATCCACTTCGCCGGCAGCCACGGCCACCCGACCTCCATCAACCTGGGAACGCCCCTATCCCGACCAGACCCAGCGATCCTTGAATTGATGCACAATAAGGAGCAACGCAAGACCCGACCCTGATTTGTCTCACAAGGAGTTACCCATGACCGACATCCCGCAGAACCTCGCCGAGATTGACAACCACATCGCAGTCGTGAGGGAAAACCTTCGCGAGCTGGTCGAGCAGGCGACCGCGTACTCCGGCGCCGCGGACGAGGAGCTGACATCGCAACGCATCGCCGAATACGAGGCGCAGCTCGAACGCCTTGAGAACCAGCGCCGGAAACTCGGCGGCACTTCCTGACGCACGGATTCAACACTTGTCACGACGCGGATTTGCGGCCTGCTTCGGGCGGCATCCCCGAAGTCATCGCCTACGGCCCCGATCAAACAAGAGAATCGTCAAACCAATTGATAACGATGTTGCAATGCGAGACCTGTCCCCAATTCTTTTCATGAGACAGTATCTGACCCGGATCTCACCGTGACGTTTTCATCCAATGGATCCATAGCCATAAAAAAAGGGTATTCGGATTATGTGGTAGGAGTTGTCCTTTGAGGAACGTTGAAACCAAAGAACGATTTTGGTTGGAAACGGGTTTCACTAACCCGCTCGTGGCGAGTGGACAAATCCACAAATTGCATAAGAATCGGAGTGATCCACTCAGTGCGCAAGTTCCAGCAGGCTCAGAAGACGTCGGCGATTTTTAGGAAGGGTGAAGATGATGGGCACGCTGGATCGCTTGGCAGGACGAAAAGATTACCCACAAAGCTCGTAAATTCATCGAGCCAAAGGCAACTAGACTCCGCGAATTCAACTCGGAAGTGCAACTCATTGAATCGGAGTGAGAGGCGAGCTGCGTTAGCATCCAGTCCTTTCGTTCCACCAAGAATGAGAGGCACTAATGAGACACTATACGCAGCTCACCGAGCA
>JBAUSV010000327.1:0-4603 GCA_049581885.1 Gammaproteobacteria bacterium
ACGAACTGCGCACGCGTTACGCACACCACACTGCACGCCTGGCCGACACACAACGCCGACGCCGACGCCGGCTCGACTCCGCGGACGCCGACAACCTGTCCGCTCGCAAAAGCGAGATCGCGGCCGCCGTAGCTCGGGTGCAGGCGCGTCGCCGACAACGGCAATGAACGCGCAAAAGCGCGCGGCCATTTTTCGCCGCCTGGCCGAGGAAAACCCGACACCGCGTACGGAACTCGTGTACCACTCGCCGTTCGAGTTGCTGGTCGCGGTGATCCTCTCGGCACAAGCGACCGACAAGAGCGTGAATGCCGCCACCGAAACGCTGTTCGCCACGGCCAATACCCCGATCGCGATTTCACGTCTCGGCGTGGACGGTCTCAAGCCCTACATAAGGACCATCGGGCTTTTCAACAACAAGGCAAAAAACATCATCGCCACGGCCCGGGTCCTGCTTGAGCAGCATGACGGCGCCGTACCGCGCGAACGGGCGGCGCTCGAAGCTTTGCCGGGCGTCGGACGCAAGACCGCGAACGTGGTACTGAACACCGCCTTCGGCGAACCCACCATCGCGGTGGACACGCATATCTTCCGCGTCGCCAACCGCACCCGGCTGGCGCGCGGCAAGACGCCGCGCGAAATCGAGGACAAGCTGAACCGCACCACCCCCGGGGAGTATCGCCAGGATGCGCACCACTGGCTGATCCTGCTCGGACGCTACGTATGCAAGGCGCGGCGGCCCGAATGCTGGCGGTGTCCCATCGCCGAGTGGTGCGAATACCCCGAAAAATCCGCATCGCCGGGCTAGGAGTCTGTCGGATTCCTAGCGCCGCGCGCTTCGCCAGCGCACGCCCAGGTAGAGGCCGATGAGCGCCAGCGACGCGCCCGCGAGTTCGAGCAGAGTGAAGCGACGCCCGAAAATCAGGTGATCCCAAACGAAGGTCAGGGTCGGTTGCAGCAACAGCAACAAGCCAGCGAGCGCTGCCGGTACGCGCGGCAACCCGGTCGAGATCAACAGCCAGCCCAGCGCCTGGCAACCCAGCCCGTAGCAGGCGAGCCACACCCAGACCATGCCGAAGGGCACGCGGAAACTGTCCCCGTGCAGCATCATGAAGACGCCCGCCCCCACGGCTGCAACAATCGAGACCAGCCCGATGAAGGAAGCCGGTGCCTCGCGGCTGGCCGAGCCGCCCGCGAGACGCAGGAACAGCAGGTAGGCGGTATAGGCCACGGCAGCGCCCAACCCGTAGCCGATGCCAGCCATGAAACGCACGTGTCCGGCCTGCGGCGCCTCCACGAGCAGCACCACCAGCCCCACGACCGCCACGCCGATCGCCACGGCAATGCGCAGCGTCAGCCGTTCGCGCCAGATCAGCCAGCCGGCGAACGTCATCAGCACGACCTGGAAGTTGGGCAGCAGGGTCGCAATGCCGGGCCCGACCCGGTAGATGCTCAGGTGCCAGATCACCAGATCGGCAGTAAAGGACAGACCGGCAAGCACCACGTAGAGGACAAAGCGGGGTTCCAGGCGCAGCCGTTCGCGGCGCAACACGGCAAAGCCCATCAGTGCCGCGGCGCCGATGACCAGACGATAGAACGCAGCCGGCGCGGAAGCCACGCCGGAGAGCGCGACGAACACCCCCGCAAAACTGATCAACACTGCACCGGCCAGCACGCGCAGCAAAGCCGTCTCCCGCACATCGAATCCCGAGCATTGTAGAGGGCCTGCAGCTAGCGCACCTCCGGGTGTTAGGATTCAATCCCGCCGAAGCCGAAACCGCCCGTGTCCAACCTGCCTGCCAGCCGCGATGACATCCGCCGCGCCTACAGCGACGCCTGGGCCCGGGCGAACCGCGGCGAAACGCTGTCGGCCGCGGAGCGGCGCATCGCCGACGTCATCGCCGAACACCCCGAATACCAGGCCGTGGTCGAAAGCGGCGACGCTGCCCTGCAGGCCGAGTTCGCACCCGAGGCCGGCCACACCAACCCATACCTGCACATGGGCCTGCACATCGCGATACGGGAGCAGGCGGCCATCGACCGGCCACCTGGCATCCGCGCCATTTTCGAGCGGCTCGCAGGCGTCCGCGGCGTGCATGACGCCGAACATGCCATGATCGACTGCCTTGCCGAGACCCTGTGGGAAGCGCAGCGCGGGAACCAGGCCCCGGACGATGCGGCCTATCTGCGGCGCCTGCGGAAACTCGTCGGCGAATCCGGCGACGATCTGGGATAATGTAGGGTGATTGAGTGTTTTGCGACAGGTATCAGGAAACATGCTCGAGACCAATTTTGAACAGGCCAGAATCCAGATGGTGGGCCAGCAGATCCGCGGCTGGGATGTGCTCGATCCCGATGTCGTGCGCGTCATGGGGGAGCTCCCGCGTGAAAAATTCGTGCCGCCCCGCTACCGCAACCTGGCCTATGCCGATTCCGAAATTTCGATCGAGCACGGACAGATCATGCTGCGTCCGAGCGTGCATGGCCGGCTGCTTCAGGCAGTGCAAGTGGCGCGCGGCGAACGCGTTCTGGAAATCGGCACCGGTAGCGGCTACCTTACGGCCTGCCTGGCCGCGCTCGGCGGAGACGTGCGCAGCCTCGAATACCACGAGGCGCTGACCGAGGGCGCGCGCAGGACGCTTGCCGAAGAGGGATTCGATGCCGTGGAAGTCGTCCTCGAAGACGCTCATACACTTGATGCTGCAGGCCCGGAATACGACGTGATCGCGGTGACGGGCTCACTGCCCGATACCAACCCCAGCTTCATGCGGCGTCTTGCTGTGGGCGGCCGCCTGTTCTGGTTCCTTGGCCAGGCTCCGGCGATGCGCGCCGAACTGGTCACGCGCGTAGAGAAAGACGAATGGCGACGCGAAAGCCTGTTCGAGACGGTGGTGCCCGCGTTGATCGGCACGAAGCCGCTACAGCGGTTCGAACTTTAGAGGCCCTGCCACAGAGTTGATCGGTGGCTGTTTTGAGTTGTTGTCAATCCGCCAGCCTAGTGTTATAGTACCGTAAAACACCGAGGGTGATTTTTCCTATGCTCCGCCGTATCCTGCCCCTAACCGCCCTGCTCCTCGCGAGCGCCCCGTTTGCCCATGCCACCGATTTGTGGCAGGTGTGGCAGCTCGCCAAGGCCAACGACCCGGCCTTCCAGCAGGCGCTGGCCAATCGCAACGCCTCGATGCAGGCCAAGCCAGAGGCCTGGGCCCAGTTGCTGCCCTCGATCGACCTCAACGCCAGCCGTACCTGGGACAACCGCACCGGCGAGCAACTGAGCATCTACAGCAACCCGCCCGCGGATATCAAGAGCACGTCCAATACCCGCAGCACCCAGTGGGGCGCGACCCTGACCCAGACGCTGTTCAACTGGCAGCAGATCAAATCGGTACAGGGCGCCGACCACTCCGTCGCAGAGGCCGAGGCCACTTACGAAGCGGCGTTACAGGGGCTGATCGTGTCGGTATCCCAGGCCTACTTCAACGTGCTTAACGCGCAGGACATCCTCAACGCCGACACAGCCAACATGAAGGCGCTGTCCAAGCAATATGAGCAGAGCCAGCAGCAGTACAAGGTGGGGCTGATCGCCATCACCGGCGTCAAGGAGTCGGAAGCCGGCTACGACCAGGCCAAGGCCCAGGTCATCACCGACCGCCAGGCGCTGGCCCAGGCCCGTGAAGGCCTGCGCGCCATTACCGGCCGTTATATACCCGACCTGGACTCGCCCCGCGAGAAACTGCCGTTGCAATCGCCGCAGCCGGAAAACGCCGCAAGCTGGGTCAAGCAGGGAATGCAGAGCAATCCCAACCTGATCGCCGCGCAAGAGGCTCAGAAAGTGGCGGAGTCAAAGGTTTCGCAGCAGGAAGGCGGCTACCTGCCCTCGGTGAACCTGGTACTGCAGCACACCCGCTCGAGTTCGACCGGTAACGGCTCGATCGACAATCCCTCCAACCAGTTCCCGAGCAGCAGCAACAGCTCAGACAGCCAGATCGGGCTGCAACTGTCCTGGAACATCTTCAGCGGCGGCGCGACACGCGCGCTCACTAAACAATACCGCTATCAAGCCGATGCCGCGATGGCCCAGGAAATTTCGCAGCGCCGCAGCGTAGAGCAGCAGGTGCGCAACGCCTACCTCGCGGTCCTGTCCGGAATCGCGAGCGTGCAGGCCAACCGGCAGAGCGTGGAAGCCTCGCAGGTTTCCCTCAAAGCCACGGAAGCGGGTCTCAAGGTCGGCACTCGCACAACGCTCGATGTGCTGACGGCGCGCAACACCCTGCTGAATTCGCAGAAGGCCTATTACAATGCGCGCTACACCTACATGATTGCGGTGTTGCAGCTGGAGCAGGCCGCGGGCACGCTCAATTCCAAGGATCTTCAGCGCCTCAACGCCTGGCTCACGCCTGCCCATTCGTCGGCGCCGCCGACGGAAACAAGCACCTTGGCCGCACCGACCGGGACGATGGGAAGCGACGACTGACACGTCCCGCCCCCTCGGCAAGGGCATCAAAGCAGCTTCCCGATCGCCTCCACGGTTGACGTAAGCGCGGTGGTATCGGCTGCCGCCCGCGCACCGGCCCGCCCGGCTCTGCCGGCCTCCCCGGCATTGGCC
>JBAUSV010000328.1:0-1564 GCA_049581885.1 Gammaproteobacteria bacterium
GTGTTACGGCACCACGCAACATAACTATATGCAATATTCGTTTGATTTCACTGGTAAATACTCAAAAGCGACGGGTAATGCACTTCTGACCCGCAAATAGGTGTTTTAGACCGGTTCAAAATAAGACGAAATTTCCTCTGGACATCAAAATCTTTAAAAGATACTATAAGAGACCTTTATTTTAGGAGGTCTCTAAGCCTATGGAAATTGGTCTGGCTTGGCAATTAACTTACCTGCAGAGCAGTTTCAGATCCATGTTCCGCGGAATGCCCCAAATCTTCCGCTATCGACACCAGTTGACGTTTTTCTGGTTGGTGTTTTTACAAATTGTTGCCAGTGGGCCAAAGACTATTGCGAGCCTTTCCCGTTCAGGTCCATCCTGGGTAACAGAATGGCGGTTCCGGCGGTTATTGTCTGCTGCATACTGGCATCTTGGAACTCTCCTTTTCTGGTTCTCATCGAAGGTAATTTCTACCTTTCCGCCTCCACAGGAGGGAGTGGTGTATGTTATTACAGACGGCAGCAAAAAAGAAAAACGAGGGAAAAAGAACCCAGCAGCACAGAAAGGTCGTGAAAGTCAACACCATTTTTGGTTTTTCGGCATCCGTTTTGTGGTACTCATGGTCGCCTGGGATGTTTATCGTATCCCCGTGGATTTCAGAATGGTCTTGCCAAAAACTCATCCAGATTACAAAAACGAAAACCAATTATTCCGGGAAATGCTGGAAAATTTCAACCCACCGTCTTGGGCTCGAACCGTCATCGTGTTAGCTGATGCAGGATTCGCTTCCAAAGAAAACCTCAAACTCATTCAGAAAAGAAATAAATCTGATCACAAAAGGTTGTGGGGATTTGTTTTTGCAATGGCACGCACATGGAAAATGCAAAACGGCAAAAGCCTCAAAAATCTCGTAAAACATACCCCTTCATCGTATTATAAGCGAACATGGATCCCTCGATTTCCTGATAACGGAACCCGTAAGACGTTCTGGACCTTTACAAAATCAGTCTGTCTTCGACATATCGGAGACGTCACCATCGTAATCAGCAAGAAAGGGCGTAACGTCGGCCCGAAAAAAGCAAAAGTGCTGGTGACCAATCTGCCGGATGTAACAGCAAGACAGGTCCTGTTGCTGTATCAAAGAAGATGGTCCATTGAAATTCTTTTCAAGGAACTCAAAACGGGTTTGGGAATGGGGCAACACCAGGTGACCGCAAACATTGATCGTATCGAAAAGTCACTTGGGATAGCCATCATTTCTTATCTGGTCCTTCTACGTGCTCGCAGAAAGGACATAAAACCCAGGAAATCCAGGAGCATTTTTCAACTCAAAAACAACTTCAGCATGGACATGGTTCGCAATCAAGTCGAGCACAATTGGGAGTTAAGAACAAATGAACTGCTTAAAGCCGCATAATCATTAGCGCAGCGGGGGAATACCCGTCGCTTTTGAGTCAATAGGTTACGACACAAATATTCGTGAAATTCACGCCGCCGGCTGCCGAATTGCGAAAGACGGGTTAGCCCTACGATGTGGAGCCTATGACCCAGGATGTCTATCTG
>JBAUSV010000329.1:0-5198 GCA_049581885.1 Gammaproteobacteria bacterium
GAGCGAGTCCAGATAGTCCCCGGAGCTCGCCGGGCTGGGCTCGGGAATGCAGGCGCGGGCCAGGCCGCAGATGCCGTCGTTGAACTGATTCACCGGAACCGAGACCGGCCCGGTGAGGGTCGCGGCGCTTGGGTTGGCCCAGTCCACCGTCATGCGCCAGAAGTTGAGGTCATAACCGCTGGTGCCATTAAAATACGGGCTGGAGAAGTTGGCGAAGATGCCCGGATCGTTGGTCGGCGGCGATGCCATGCCGTCGAGGTAGGCCGGCAGGACCGAGTAGTCGATCGCGCCACTCGCACTCGAACCGTTGATGACGACCATCTGCGCCGCGCTGCCCGCCAGCATTGCGGATCTCTGCAGGGCGGTGAAGTTGACATGACTGAAAGAGCCGCCCGGAAAATCGTTGTCCGAGACGAAGTAGGAATTGGGCCACACGCCGAGCTTGGGATAGTCGGTGAAACCGTTGGCGTCAATCACGAAGTTGTAGAGGTAGTAAGCGCCGGTCGGGTCGCCGGTTTGCGAAATCGCGACGCACTCGCCGGTGATGGCGTTGTTGAACTGGGTCAGGATCCAGCGGTTGGCAAGCTGGTCGTACATGACCACGCTGTCGCCGTTGCCAGCATCGCAGCCGCTGCCGGCCGCCCACAGGCCCGAAAGCGAGGTGGTGTCCTGCACCACGGCGCCCGTGGTCTTGTCCCAGATTTTGAAGTAGCCGACGCCCGAGGCGCCGCACAGGTTGGTGATCTCGACCACATCATTGGTGCCGACGGCCATGTCGGTGTCGGGCGGCGCGCAGCCGATGGAGTCCGGATTGGGCAAGTCGGAAGCACCGATGCCGGGGAAGCTCAAGCCCGCCGTAATGGCGTTCGGCCGGGGCCCATAGAGCTTCGTCTGCATGACGGGGTCCACCACCCGCGGCGCCTGTTTCATCGCCGGCTTGATGCGGTAGTTTTCAATCGTGAAGGGCTGCGCCGAGGCCTGCAGAAGCCCCGAGCGGATCAGCTTTTCGCGCAGCTGATCAATAGTATGTTGCGCTACATACTTATTCATCAGAATACGGCGCAAAATTGGCGACAGGTTGAGATTGTGCAGGTCGCGCAGGGGCAGAGTCCTGACCGGGGTAACGGTCCTGACGCTGCTTACGCCGAGCGTTCTCACCTGTGCAAAGGCAGTGGCTGCTAAAGCCACCATAACAAGCGCACCGAGCGCGGTCACGAGTGATTTACGATTCATTTTCGACTCCCGAATTTACCAAAACACACTCCACCAGCACCCCGGCTGCCGGGATCGGGTGGAAGAACAAACGGAACTTGCGGTTCCCTTGAATTCTTGACGATTTCAATTTTTTTTCGCGCAATAAAGAAACTTTCCCTAAAAACCCATGTCCCAAGCCACTTGGGAAGTTGTGCGTTAACTTCACGCAACCCAAAATATAGCGGGCTTTATGCAAACGTCAATAGTTTTTTTCGCCTGCTCGAAAAAGCAGGACGCCGTGCAGCACCCGGTTTGTATTCAAAATTTATTCATCTCTTGGCAACCTGCGTTGAGGCACTTGCGCTAACCCCCTTTGGCGCTTACAAATATTCGCCTTTTCCAGGACGTTCCAATTTATTCAAAAACCTTCCGGCGATGATTGAATTGTTGCCGTCCCCACCCCAAAAAATTTTTCTTGATACGGCTTAATTTTCCGTTGTATTTAATTACAATTTTGTAATGTCCCGCGGTTTACCTCCAAAAAACGCTTTAGTTCCATTACAAAACTTTAATAAATCATACGTGTTGCATTGCAAACCAACGTCAACGCAACAGACAACCGTGAACCGATCCCGCGTGCACTTCACGGTGAAGGTGCAACGGCGGAGGAATTTCGAATGCCGCGTGCTTGGACGTCGCGTGTCCACCCTGCTCCAGATACACCTGGCCTCCGGTACGCAGCAAGCGGCGTGCAAGCAATCGCTCCAGAGCAGTCCAGGCCAGCCCGCCGGCATACGGCGGGTCAATGAACACGAGGTCGAAACTGCTCTCGGTGCGTTCCAGGAAACGCAGAGCGTCGGTACACAGAACGGAGGCTTTGTCCACACCCAATGTTTCGATATTGGCCCGCAAGGCATCGGCTGCAGGCCGCTCACGCTCGACGAAAACAGCCTCGGCCGCACCGCGCGAAAGCGCTTCCAGACCGAGCGCCCCGCTGCCGGCAAACAGGTCCAGCACCCGCCGGCCTTCGACCCACGGCCCCAGCCAGTTGAATAGCGTTTCGCGCACCCGGTCCGGCGTCGGGCGCAAGCTCGGCCCGGCAGGAAAGCGCAACCGGCGGCTGCGCCAGACGCCGCCCACAATCCGCAGCTCCCCACGCGGACGCGTCATGCTGCGGCCATGCCGCCATAAGCATTGCACTTGGCGCCGGTTCGTGGTTTACTTTCATACGTTTGATTGGTTCGCGTGCCGCAGCCCGGCGCGCACTGGCCTGTAGTGGAGGATGGCGCCATGCTGAAACGGATTCCCCTGGTTTTGATTGCCTCGCTAGCCCTGCTCGCCGGCTGCGGGGTCAATAGTAACAATCCACCGCCGAGTCCGAGTCCGGATGCCGGTTTCCATGCCAACTTTTTCCTTTCGACCACGGGTTACCAGTTGCCGTTTCCAAACGACCTGTACTTTAATGGTACGACCGACGGCACGGTAAACATTCCGGGCCTGCCCGACCCCACCGATTATTCCAATCCGCTGGTCGCGATCAACGCACTCGACGGGTTTTCCAGCACGGCGCCCATCACCGAACAGTTCAGCAAGCCGCTCGACCCGAGCACGCTGAGCGGTAACGTTTACGTCTTCGCGGTCACCACCGATCCGCAGAAAGGCTACGCCGTCACGGGGGTCACCGGATTGCTGAACGAGGGCACGGACTACACGCTGGGCGTCTCCGCCGCCGATCCGTCGGTGCTCGAAATCACCCCCACCGGCACGCTCGGCGCGGATCAGTCCTACATGGTGGTCGTCACCAACGGCATCAAGGACAGCGCCGGCGATCCGGCTCAGCCTTCAAGCCAGTTTGCCGAACTGAAACAGGACATTGCCGCCGGCACCACACCTTCCGATCCGACGCTGGCTCAGGTTGAGCCCCTGTTCGGCGCGATGCTCGCCGCGGCCCAGCAGGCGGCTAACATCGATCCCGCCAAGGTGAGCATGATCTGGACACTTTCGACCCAGTCCGAAGGCGACGTGCTCCAGACGATTGCCAAGAATGCGCAGCCCGGCACTTTTGCCTTCCAGGATCTGGGCAAGACAACCAAGGACTTCAATCAGCAGCTTTCGGGCTATGCCGAAGTGTTCGTGGGGACGCTCACCCTGCCCTACTATTCCGGCATTCCGAGCGCCAACGATCCGTCGCCACCACTGACCGACTTCTGGCACGGCGCGGGCGGCAGCCTGCTGACCCGCTACAACACCCAGGCCGTGCCGACGGGCACCGTCACCGTACCGGTGGTCATGACCATCCCGGCGCAGGGCTCGCCCTATTTCCAGAACGGGGGCACTTACCCGTCCAACGGCTGGCCGGTGGCGATCTTCCAGCACGGCATTACCCGCAATCGTACCGACGATCTGGGAGTCGCCGATACCTACGCTGAATTCGGCATTGCGACCATCGCCATCGATCTACCGCTGCACGGCGTGACCAACAGAAAAAACCCCTTCTACCAGAACCAGCTCGTGGCCCAGATCGACAAGAAGCTGGTCACCGGCGAGCGCACCTTCAATCTGCCTCCGGGCCTGACTACCGGTGCGCCGCAACCGGGCACTGCCATCGCGCCCTCGGGCAGCTATTTCATCAATCTCGGTTACCTGCTCACCAGCCGCGACAACCTGCGCGAATCGGCGGCCGATCTGCTGCATTTGACCGAAACATTACCCACGGCGCAATTCGCCACCGTCAACAACGGTGCGCCGACCAACGAGAAGTTCAACACGCTGGAGACCTATTACTCCAGCCTCTCGCTGGGTGCGATCGTCGGTATTCCCTATCTAGCCGAAGTGCCGAAGATCCCCGGCTACGGCACGAGCATCGATGTGCGATCCGCCACCTTGTCGGAACCGGGCGGCAAGATCGCCTACCTGCTCGAGACCTCGCCGACCTTCGGCCCGCAAATCCAGCAGGGACTCGAACAGGAGGGGCTGACCCCAGGCACCCTGGCCTATGAGTACTTTTTCCAGTGGGCGCAGACCGCGGTCGATTCCGGCGACCCGCTCAACTATGCCGCAGCCGCGGCCGCCAATGTGCCGATCAACATGACCGAAGTGGTCGGCGATGCGGCCAAGGGCAATCTGCCCGACCAGGTAGTGCCTAACTGGACCGAGGACTTGTTGATCAACGCCATGGGCCTGACGCAATACGGGCAAAGCACCATCAACCCCAACGGCATTCGCGGCGTGGTTAAATTCACTTCCGGTGTGCATGGTTCGATTCTCGACCCCACCTCGGACCCCAACGTCACCACTCAGATGCAGATAGAAATGGGCGTGTTCGCCGCCGGCTGCCTGCCCGGCATCCCCGGCTGCCCGACGACCGGTGGGCCACCGAACGGCCAAACCTTGGACATCGCCATTCCAAGCGTGGTGCAGCAACCCTGAGCGACCACACGCAACATGGCGGGCAGCACAAGACTGCCCGCCATGTTGTTTGAGTGCTGCACGCGCGGAAAGCGAAAGAGACTATCGCCCGATCCCCAGTTCCGCCTGCTACGATAGCGGCATTGTTCGTTTACCCTCACCGCAATGCCATCACGACTGTTCGAGCGTTTGCGCACGCACCTGAAATCAACTCAGCCGCTGACGGCCGAGGACGAAATATTCGATGCCGAAACGCTGGAAACGCGTCTGCTCATGGCCGATGTCGGTGTTACAGCCACCAGCGAAATCGTCGCCGCCGCCGAACGCGCCGCGCGTAACGGGAAACTCGTCGCCAGCGCGGTACGCACCCAACTGGAAACCCTGCTCAGCCCGGCGGTTTCAACCCTCACCATCAACCCTGCCGCACGGCCATTCGTGATTCTGGTGACCGGCGTCAACGGCAGCGGGAAAACCACGACCATCGCCAAGCTGGCACATCGCCTGCGTGCGGCCGGCCATAGCGTGATGCTCGCCGCCTGCGACACCTTTCGCGCTGCGGCGGTCGAGCAACTGCAACACTGGGGCGAGCGCGAAGG
>JBAUSV010000330.1:0-2532 GCA_049581885.1 Gammaproteobacteria bacterium
GGGCTGGCGCCACGCTCGCCAGTGCGTGATCCGCGCCGGCGGCGATGGCCACGTTTCGCATCGGCAGGTCAAGGACGCTGGCGCGATTGGCCACCAGGAATCCGTAAGCCGCCTGCGCGCCGGCATCCACCGCTGCGATGAGGCTGGTCTGCTGCTGTGAGGTGAGTTTCATTCCGAGCGCCCGTCGCGCGAGGACGAGTCCATAGGGTATCGCCGCGGTCAGGGCCGCAAGCGCAAGCGGCGCCAGCGCCTGCACCGCTGGTGCTAGGTTGATCTGCATCGGGATATCTCCTCGTTGAACGGCGGCTCTTATGATCGTCGCGACGAACGGGCGCGTTCGGCGTCAGCGAGACCGAGTCCTGTCGCTGGGGGGCGGATGGGCTCAGCCAGGCGTCCGGGTGGATCGGCCCATGCGACGCCCCATGCGCTTTGTGCGCGAGGGCTGCCGGCGGAGCTCGCGACATTCGGGCGATTATGCGGTTGCTGCGGAATATCGGGATTGTGCTTCCTCGGCTGCCCATGGCAAGCAGTCACGAGGCTCCGGACCATTCGCGAGCCGACTGGCAACGGCCGAATGGCCGAATGATCGCAGCGGAGGCCGTTTCATGTTCGACGCTCTTGCGCCAAGCTTGTCTTTCCCGGCACTCTCATGAGCGGGACAGCTCCGCCCGCGTCCAAGGAAATCGCGGAGCAGGCCCTCGCGCGTGCGCAGGCCGCTACCCAGGCCAAACGCTTCGGCGAAGCGCACGGTATTTGCCAGGATGTCCTCGCCACCAGCCCGGATCATCCCAGTGCTCTTGCGCTGCAAGGGGTGATCGCCGCCCATACGGGTGATCCCGAGCGCGCGATTGCGCTGCTTGAGCGCGCCTTGCAGCGGCATCCCGGGGTGGCATCCTGGCACGCCAATCTGTGCTCGCTCTACCGGACCTTGAACCGCATGCCGGAGGCGGTAGCGGCGGGTCGGGAGGCGGTCCGCTTGGCCCCTGACAGTGCGGACAATCTCGTCAATCTTTCGCTTGCCTTTACCGACCTCGACGAACGAGAGAACGCAGTCGCGTGCCTGCTGCGCGCGATCGGCCTCAATCCTGCGCACGCCGATGCACGGCTCGCGCTGGCCCAGAATCTGCTTGCCCAGGGGGAGCTCGGGCCGGGCTGGAACGAATATGAATGGCGGAACGAGACCGAGGCTGGCCGGGGCCAGCTGCCGCGCATTACCTCGGCGCCGTGGAACGGTATGCGCATACCAGGCGGTCGCATACTTCTGGTCGGTGACCAGGGCTACGGCGATACGCTACAGTTCGCCCGCTATATCCCAATGGTCGCGGACCGCTGCAAGGAGGTGATCCTGGGCTGCAGCACGGAAATGGCTTCATTGATGGCGCGGATCCCGGGCGTGTCGCTCTGCTGCCATCGCTGGAACGAAATCCCGGGGCATGCCGCCTACGCCCGACTGTCGAGCCTGCCAGGTCTGTTCCAGACGACCATCGACACCATCCCGGCTCAGGTACCCTACCTGGTCCCCGATCCGCTGCGGAAGGCCAAATGGGCGGCGAGGCTCGATGAGGTGGCGCCCCGCCCGATCCGACGAATCGGAATCGCCTGGAGCGGGCGACCAACCCATCCGAACGATCGTCGTCGCTCGCTCCGCCTGGCCCAATTGGCTCCCCTCGCAGCGGCAGGGGCCGCAGCATTCGTCTCTCTTCAAAAGCCGATCCCTGCAGCGGACCTCGAGTCGCTCGAGATCTTTCCCGGTCTCGCGGACCTGTCTGGCGAGTTGGTGGATTTCGAGGAAACGGCCGGTCTGGTGGCCAATCTCGACTTGGTCGTCACCGTCGACACCTCTGTGGGGCATCTCAGCGGCGCTCTGGGCAAGCCGGTATGGATCTTGCTCGCCAAGGCGAGCGACTGGCGATGGCTCCTGGATCGATCGGACAGCCCATGGTACCCAACGGCACGGCTGTTTCGTCAACAGCAACCGGGAGCCTGGGACGGGGTAATCTCCGAAGTGGCGGAGGCCCTACGCACCACCCTCGGATCCTCGACGGGACGGCTCGCGGACTGACGGAAGCGACATCTGCAGCATGGCGGTCGGCATCGGCGATGGTGAGGCGCAGCCTTGCCAACAACCGACCTGAGGGCTTGTCCCAAGCATTGCGTGCCATCGTGATTTCGGGCCCAGCCGACAGGTCAGGTGTTGAGAGCGAGCGACTGGTAGGGGAGGGCAAACAGACGGCGGGCCCATCCCGATCCGAACGTGGACCAGGTTGGCAACGCGACCATGAAATGCAGGCGTCGGGCCAGAAACTCGGCGCACAGCGAGATCTCACCGTCCGGTCGCGCGGCAATTCGTGAGATCGCACCCAGAGTGATGGGGCCGATTATTCCGTCGGCGGTAACTTCTGCCGCTTCTTGTAACCAAGTTGCGGCACGATTCCCGCCGTTGTTCACGGCTGCGTCGAAGGCAACCAGGGCAAGCGGGCGCGGCAAACGATCTCCGGCAATCTTGTCCCAGTAGTCCCGTCGATAGAGCAC
>JBAUSV010000331.1:0-16857 GCA_049581885.1 Gammaproteobacteria bacterium
ACGCCACGCCACCTGCCGATCTGCGCACCCGGGTGCGCCTCGCGACGCAGGCGGCGGTCGCGGTGCTGCTGGTGCTCGCACTGAGCTTTCATGTCGCCGAAATCGGGCTGATCGGTCTCAGCGTCATTGTGCTTGCCGGCGCCCTGAACGGCGCGCGTAGCGAGCACGATTACGCGCCGGCTTTCCTTGAGGCCTTGCCGTTTGCGAGTCTGCTCGTGGTGTTCTTTGCAGTGGTTGCGGTGATTCAGTCCCAGCACCTGTTTACGCCGATCGCGAGTGCGGTCCTTTCGGTGCAGGGAGGATTGCTTTCGCCGGTGTTTTACGCCGTGAACGGCGTGCTTTCGGCGGTCAGCGATAATGTTTTCGTGGCGAGTGTGTTTTTGCATCAGGTGGAGAATGCGCTTGCGGCGGGCCATATTTCGCCGGCAGTGTTTCAGCATCTTCTTGTGTCCATTAATGCCGGTACCAGCATTCCGAGCGTCACGACCCCGAATGGACAAGCGGCTTTTCTGTTTCTGCTGGCTTCGCCGCTGGCGCCGTTGCTGCGCCTGTCCTACGGGCGCATGATGTGGATGGCGTTACCATATGCCGTAGTGCTCTCCGTGGTCGGATTCGTCTGCGTATGGGCTTTTTTCTGAGAAATCTACGGAGCGAGGACAGGCTATGAAAGCGAGAGTCGTAGTATTTTCCGCACTCGGCGTATTGGCGATGACGGGGGCGGCTCGGGCGGCGACGAGTTCGGCCCAGACCACTGCTCCTGCCGGGATCGGTGCTTATTCCTATATACAGGTGCAGCACAGCCAACTCGGCAGTTCGAGCTATTTCGGCGAAACGGCCAAGAGCAACGGCCTGGAGGCGTCGTATCAGTTCGGGCAGAACGCGTTCGTGTATGGCGATTTCGATCGCCAAACATTTGCTAACGGTGGCAACCTGTACCACACGGGTATCGGCATCGGTTATGCGCAGACCGCGGGTAAAATCTCGGCCTATCTGCGCGGTGGCTTCTACCGCGACATCGCTTCGGGTAATTCGCGTCCCGGTCGCAGCTATTACTGGCAATTTGCGTACGGTCTGCGTGCAAGTCTTGCCAACTGGTTCGCCGTGGAGGGAGAACTGTATTCAGACATCCATCCGGAATTCGGCAGTGTGCCGTGGGGGCTGAAATTCGGGGTTGCCTTCGCGCTGGGCCCCGTTTCTCTGCATGTGACAGATGACCATAACCGCCAGATCAATACTTTGTCGGCCGCACTGCGGTTTGCATTCTGAGGCCGAATAGGTTCTCTCTAAATAGGATGTTGGGATGAAAGTCAGTATTTTCGGCTCTGGGTATGTCGGTCTGGTCACCGGGGCTTGTTTGTCCAACGTCGGCAATCACGTGCTGTGTGCCGATGTGGACGCTGCCAAGGTGGCGCGTCTGAACGCGGGCGAAGTGCCGATCTACGAGCCCGGACTCGATGAGATCATCGAGCGCAACCGCGCGGGCGAACGTCTGCTTTTCACCACCGATGCCGCAGAGGCGGTCAATCATGGAGAAATCATTTTCATTGCCGTGGGAACGCCGCCCGATGAAGACGGTTCCGCGGATCTGCGCCACGTGCTGGCGGTGGCACGCACAATCGGCGAATTGATTGAACGCCCCGTCATTGTGGTCAACAAGTCCACGGTGCCCGTGGGCACCGCCGACAAGGTGCGCGCCGTGATTTCCGGAGAATTGGAACGGCGGGGAAAAAACGTGGATTTCGATGTGGTGTCCAATCCCGAATTTCTGAAGGAAGGCGCGGCGATCGATGATTTCAACCGTCCGGACCGCATTATCATCGGCACCGAGAACGAGGATACGATCACCACCATGCGCGCCCTGTATGCGCCGTTCAACCGCAATCACGACCGTCTGCTGGAACTCGATACGCGTTCCGCGGAACTGGCCAAGTATGCAGCCAATTCGCTGCTGGCCACCAAGATCAGCTTCATGAACGAAATCGCCGCGGTGGCCGAACGGGTGGGTGCCGATATCGAATCGGTGCGCCGGGGTATCGGTTCCGATCCGCGTATAGGCTGGCATTTCATTTATGCTGGCGCCGGCTACGGTGGGTCCTGTTTTCCCAAGGACGTACGTGCGCTGGCTGCGACAGCACGGGAAGCAGGTTTCGAGCCCGAGTTGCTGAGTGCGGTCGAGGCGGTCAACAATCGCCAGAAGCATGTGCTGTTCGAGAAAATCCGGGCACATTTCGACGGCAACCTGCGCGGCAAACGGTTTGCCTTGTGGGGGCTTGCATTCAAGCCACAGACTGATGACATGCGAGAGGCGCCCAGCCTTACTTTGCTGGAGGCCTTGTGGGAAGCCGGCGCACAGGTCAGCGCCTACGATCCGGCGGCGATGGAGGTTACACGCGGGATTTACGGCGAACGCGAGGATTTGCGACTGCTCGATCATCCCGAAGCCGTGCTGGACGGGGCGGATGCTTTGATCGTGATCACCGAATGGCGGGTGTTCCGCAGTCCCGATTTTTCCGCCTTGCGTGAGCGTTTGTCGGCGCCGGTCATCTTTGACGGGCGCAATCTTTACGACCCGGATTACCTGCGCCGCCTCGGTTTCACCTATTACGGCATAGGACGAGGCGAAACGCTATAGTCTGCGCGACTCAGGCTTCCCCACCAGAGTTGGCAGGATGCCGGCGCTCCAGGAGTGGCCTTTCCCAGACTGCCCCCTTATGTCTTGCACCTCCCGTTTTTAATGCGATCTGAACCAACCGGTAATCGCGAGCCGGGGAGCGGTGGCATAGGGCGCAACACAACTGACGCAATGCCAGGCCGGAACCTTGAACAGCGACAAGCTATTGAAGCGGGGTACCCAGCTTTCGGTCACGCGCTCGTTTTCGTCCATGAATTGCAGCAAGCCGCCCCAGTCCGCGTGCCAGTCGCGGCTCAGGTTGAGAACGTAGGCGACCAGGCGGCTGTCGGTTGCGCTTTGTTGACCGAAGTCGTCGTGCCGTCGCAGGAAATGTCCGGGCAGGTAGCGTGTGGCCTGGGCATCGGCCTTGGCGATGTCGCGGCAGCCGGTCACTTCGCGTGCGAAATCCAGCATGGGGGCGCTGTTCAAAAATTCGAAAAACGGATGCAGTAACAGTTCCGGGTCGCGCCTTTCCTTCCACGCGGTCACCATCTGATATGAATTGAAAATAAATTGATAGCCTTCGCGGGCACTGTTCTGAACTTCGAGCATCAGTTTCTGCCAGTCGGCACGCTGCATTTGCTGCAGTTCTTCTGCCTTGAATGTCCGGCCTTTGCCGTTTTCCAGGACGGACAGTCCCCACGGGACATCCGTGCTGAGACAGCCCTCCAGTGTGTCGGCATAAGCGGGTTCCAGCAACCCCGGAATCTGCACGCGCCCCCGTTCGGAAAAAGGCGTGGCGTGAGCGGCTATGTCGAGAGCGGGATTCAGCATGTTGTCCCCTTTGTGGAAGGCTGCGTAGTGCACCAGGTCTTGAACGTTAAATGATAACGAATTTGCAGCGTATCTTGCACCCGTAGCGCGCCCAGCATGATGGAGTAGGGCGTGATACCGAAAGCACTCTGTTTGATGGAAAAATTTCCTTGTGCCGTCAGCCGGGAACCATTGCGTGTGAATTTCCCGTCGATTTTCAGTATGCGTCGTGTTCCATGCAGCGTGATGACTGTTTCCAGTGTGTGTGTCATTCCGCCGATCATGCCCTGAATATGCAGCGTCACCCAGGGGTAGCGGATACTGTCGAGCACCGGTCCGAGCATGTGGTCGCGGGTGCCGGCAACATCCTCGGCACCGGGCGTGCTGTAGTGCTTGTAAATCTTTAGCGCCGCGGCCGGATCGACGACGAGGGCGGTAACCGGAAAGCGCAAATCGGCTTGTCCGCTACCGTTGGTTTTGACCTGTGCAAACCCCCGCAGTCCACCGACGGTAATAACGTGGCGGTGACCCAAACCGGAGAGCCCCCCCGCCTTGTCGACCAGCACATAAACGGTCGAGGCGCCGGAATCCAGGCGATACACGCTGGCGCCGGCATGGGCCGCTGCGGCATAGGGCGTTGTGAGCGGCGGTGGAGCGGCCGATGGTGCGCTCGGTTTTTGCTTGTGTCCGGCGCAGGCGGCAAGCAGGCCCAGCGTACAGAACAGACTGCTTGCAACGGCCATGCGATGTATATGCATGGTCAACCGGAATTTCCGGGTGCAAGCCGAATGGAGAAATTGACCCGTACTTTGGGAGCAATCATGGAGCCACTGCGCCACTGTCCCGAGCCAATGCCGAAGTCGTTACGGTCGAGAGTGAAATTCCCCTCCAATTGCAACTGGCCTTTTTCGTGTCTCAACGTAAGCGGCAAGCTGAGCTTTTTCCCGTGACCCTTGATGTGCAGTGTGCCCTGCAGGGTCAGCGACCCTGGTGTGCCTTTCAGTGTGCCAGTGAACCGGGCTAGTGGAAAGTCGGCCACGCTGAACCACTGCGCCCCGCGGAGAGCCTGCGTCACATCGGAGCTGGTGGCACTGATGCTTGCGGTGTCAACCACCAGCTTCAATGTGCCGCCTGCCGGGTGACCGGCGTCGAGGTGCCCCGTTATTGTGAAGCGCTTGAATTGCCCCTTGACCGGTGTGCCTTGCCAGCTAGCCGTCCAGTGAATCGAGCTGGCCTGCGCAAGCAAGTGCCAGTCCGTGGTGGCGGACAACGCCGGAGCGGCTATCAACAGGAGCGGAAGAAGTAGGCTGAATCGTTTCATGGAACAGGTTTCTCGTCTTTGATAAAAGGCAACATACTGCTCAGGACATTATTGTGCAGCAGGAAATGGTGACGCAACGAGGCGCCGATGTGACCGATCAGCACCGCGGTCAGCGTCCAGAAAAGCACCAGATGCAGTAGCTCGAAAGTATGTTCAAGCGATTCCGAGACGGGCGTTATAGCAGGCAAAGGCAGCGTCCAGAAAATCTTGAACGGAATGCCGGCTGCGGAGTTGATTAGCCAGCCCGATACCGGCATCAGTACAATCAGGACATAGAGAAAGACGTGGGTGGCGTGGGCGAGCAACGGTTCCCAGTGCGGCAGATTCGCGGGCAGTTCGGGCGCCGGGTTCCCCGCTCGCCAGCCGAGGCGCACAAGCACCAGGGCAAGCACCAGCATGCCCAGCGACTTGTGCCAGTAGAAAAGGGTGATTTTAGTGGGCGAGAGTGGCGTCAATACGGCCAGCCAGCCGAGCGCCATGAGCGTGAAAATCAGCGCGGCAACACTCCAATGCAGGAGCTGGGCCATGCCGCCCCAGCTCCGCCTCGAATTACGCAAACTCATTTCGCATGCCGTCAGCCAAAACCCAAGCATAGCGCAAGCAGGCAGCTGATCGGTACAATAAGCGTATTCTGGTAGATGGATGAGTCGCATGCTGCGTTTTTCCCTGCTTTTTACCGCCTTGCTGGCCGGAGCCAATGCGCTGGCGGCCGTGCCTGTGCCGCCCGCACCGCCCGTGGATGCCGCTTCCTACGTGCTCATAGACTTTCAGACCGGGCGCATTCTGGCCGAGAAAAACGATACGGATCACCGTTCACCCGCCAGTACCACCAAGTTGATGACGGCCTATGTGGTGTTTCAGGATCTGGCTTCGGGCCAGATCAGCCTCGATACCAAATTCGGGGTCAGCAAGAAAGCGTGGAAACAAATCGGTTCGCGCATGTTTCTCAAACCCGGCAGCCAAGTGAGCGTGAATGAGCTGCTGCAGGGCATGCTGATTCCTTCCGGCAACGACGCGGCGATGACGCTGGCCGAAGGGGTCGCCGGTACAGAGGCGGGCTTCGTTAACATGATGAACGCCAACGCCAAAGCGCTGGGCTTGACCGATACGCGGTACTACGATCCAGCCGGGCTGGACGGTCGAGATTACACCTCGGCCCTCGATTTGGCCAAGCTCTCGCGCGCGATAATTCGCGACTTCCCACAGTATTACCACTACTTTTCCGAGAAGGAATTTACCTGGAACAAGATTCACCAGTACAACTGGAACAAGTTATTGTGGCTGAATCCAAGCTCCGATGGCTTGAAGACCGGTTTCACCGCCGACGCCGGCTATTGCCTGGCGGCCTCGGCCAAGCAGGGAGATCAGCGCATGATCGCCGTCGTCATGGGCGTACCTTCCGTATCGAAGACGCATATCATGGCTGATTATCGGCATCTCGCCCAAGTGTCCGAATCGCTCCTTGACTACGGCTTCCGCTTTTACGACACGCACCAGCTGTACGCCGGTGGCAAGGTGCTCGGCAAGGTGCGCGTATGGAAAGGGGCGGACAAGTATGTATCGGTCGGTCCCGCCAAGCCGTTTTATGTAACGGCGGCACGTGGCCACTTCAGCCAACTCAAGATCACCACACAGCTCAAGAGCAAGGCACCGGCTCCGGTCAAGGTGGGGCAGATACTGGGCAAGGTGACAGTGACCGATCCCGCCGGCAAGGTGGTGGCTAGCACACCGTTGGTGGCGCAAGCCCAAGTGGGCATCGGCGGCATGTGGGCAAAGATACGCGACACCGTCCTCGGCTGGTTCTAAGTCTTTTCTGGACTCGGTTACATTTCCGCCGACGGGAGTTGGTGGCAGCGCAGGGTGTGTTCCAGTCGAGTCAATTTCCCGAGAGCTGTTTCGCCCAGCCGGCCGTCGATGTCGGTCAGCACGTAACCGGTTTCGTTTAGGGTGCCGAGATGCTGGCTGACGATATTGAGTTCGTGATCCGCGAGGACGCGGTTGATGGCAGCGAGCATGCCGGGAACGTTTTCATGCAGGTGCGCCAGACGGCTGGCGTGCGGTGTGCGCTCCGGCGCCAATTCGGGCAGATTGACGCTGCCGGTGGAGATACCGCTGGCGGCGTAGGCGGCGAGTCGGGCGCTTACGTATTCGGCTATGTCGAGCTGGGCTTCCTCGGTGCTGCCGCCGATGTGCGGCGTCATGATGACGTTGGGTAGTGCGGCGAGTTCGCAGGCGAAGGGGGCATCCTTGGCAGCTGGCTCTTCCGGGTACACGTCAAGCGCCGCGCCGCGTAGTCGGCCGGATTCGAGCGCTGCCGCCAAGGCCGGCAGATCGATCACGTAGCCGCGGCTCAGGTTGAGCAGAATGGTGCCGGGCTTCATCCGGCCAAGTGCGGTGGCGTCGATAAGGCCGCGATTGCTTGCGCGTCCGTCCACGTGCAGGCTGACGATATCGCAGCGTTGCAGCAGGGCTTCCAGAGTGGGGATGCGCACCGCGTTGCCCAATGCGAGTCGCTGCACCCGATCATAATAGAACACCTGCATTCCCAGTGCTTCGGCCAGCACGGAGAGCTGCATCCCGATCTTGCCATAGCCGACAATGCCCAGCGATTTGCCGCGCACCTCGTGACTGTGGGCGGCCGATTTAATCCAGTGTCCGGCATGCATTTCACGCATCTTGTCGGGCAGGTTGCGCAGCAGCAGAATGATTTCTGCGAGCGCCAGTTCGGCCACCGAGCGCGTGTTGCTGAACGGTGCATTGAACACGCCGATGCCGTGGCGGGTGCAGGCCGGCAGATCTATCTGGTTGGTGCCAATGCAGAATGCACCCACGGCCAGCAGGTTCGGAGCCTGGGCAAGCAGTTCATTGGTAACGTGAGTCTTGGAGCGAATGCCCAGCAATTGGGCATCGGCCAGGTGCGTAGACAATTCGTTCGCGGGTAGGCTTTGGTCAAGCAATTCGACTTCAAAACCCGCTGCCTGCAGCGATTCGCGTGCAACCGGGTGGATGCCCTCGAGCAACAGCGCGCGTTTCATCGCAGTGGCCCGGCGGCGCCGATGGCGGCGAGAACGGCTTCGAAGTCGGCGGTTGTGTGGTGTGCTTTACGGATCACTTCGGGTCGCTCCACAGTTTCGGTGTAGGCCAGGAAATCGGTGCATAGCTTACTGCGCCCCAGTTCCAGATCGCTCACGCCGTCGCCGATGGCCACGACCGGACCGCGGAGGCCTAGTGTCTGCACTACAGCTACTTTCCCGTCATCGGCAACGAGCGGCTGGCGCGCATCGAAGTCCAGCGTACCATCCGTGCGCTGAATCAGCCGGTTGGCCAGAATGTGTTCCGGGCTGATGCCGTAGTCGCTGGCAACGGGGGCAATGTAGTCGTAAAAACCGGCACTCACGATGTAGATGCGCTCGGTGTGGCGGCGAATGAAATCGCTATGGCGTCTAAAAGACGGCGACACACGGGTCTTGAGCACAGCAATCAGCGCCGGCAGATGTTCGGCGCGCGGTTGCAGCAATTCGAAACGACGTGCCAACGCTTCGGCAAAGGGCAAATGCCCCGCCATGGCGAGCGAGGTCAGGTCGCGGATGGCATCCAGCCTTGCATCACGCTCCGCCACGGTATGGTCGCTCAGGGAGATCTCGGCGAGCACTTCCAGAGACTCGACGTTGACGAAAGTGCTGTCGAAGTCGATCAGTAACCACGGAATCGGCATGGTGGCGAAGCTCTCCTACAATTGACTGCGGCGCAAGGCGACGGTCGGCACTACGCGCGTCAATCCGTAGGTGGCCGCCAGGCCGGTCAGGCCGATAACAATTGTGCCAGCAAGTACACCGGCGAGCACCAGCCATGCATCGAATCCCGCATTGAGATTCAGCACCCAGCGCCCGAGTGCATAACCAGTCCCGGCGGCGATGATGCCGGCGGCGAGCCCGGCGAGTGCGCCGAGGGCCGTGAATTCGGTGGCTAGTGTAAGTACGAGCAATCGGCGCCGCGCCCCGAGCACACGCAGCAGGGCCAGTTCGCGGGTGCGTTCGTCGCGTATCGCCTGCAGCGTCGCGAGGAGCACCAGCAGGGCGGCTATCAGCGACAGGGTGAATATGGCGGCCAGCGCGAGTGCGGCGTGACGCAGCAGGTTCTGGATGGCGTCGAGGATGGTGCCGACATTGATGATGGTCAGGTTGGGGAAGCGTTGCAGGAGTTTGAGCAGAGAGCTTTCGTCGTTACCGGCATGTACAGCCGTAATCCAGGTTTTTGGATAGGCGTCGAGTGTGCCCGGCGGTGTCACCAGAAAGAAATTCGGTTCGAAGCTCTGCCACTTGATCTTGCGCAGGCTTGCAATGCGCAGCGTAAGCGTTTGCCCGGCGACAGTGAAAGTGAGTGTGTCACCGAGC
Organism: Gammaproteobacteria bacterium; assembly: GCA_049581885.1. Lineage (GTDB taxonomy): Bacteria > Pseudomonadota > Gammaproteobacteria > JAKDMP01 > JAKDMP01 > JBAUSV01. Next base: position 9,140 of record JBAUSV010000331.1, read on the forward strand.
TTGACGTGCAGGCGTTTGGCCCAGTCACTGTCTGCCGAAACCAGGTGCTGGCCAGCGTCCCCGGTGCGCCACCAATGCCCCGCTACCAGTTCATTGCCTGTGCCCACCCGTGCGCGCATGCTGAGTGTTTGCTCGCGCTGCAGCAACTCGTGGCTGCGCTGACCCTGAATGTGTTTTCCCCATGCCGCTACCGGTGTGCTGTCGATGGCGGTGAGACGGGCACGGACCATGGCATACATTGGTGGCGGCGTATGATTGTTGCGGGTCAGGAAGTCGGTGACCGGTGTGCGTTGTGCGGGTTGAATGTTTACGATGAAATGATCCGGCGCGTTGGCCGGCAAACGTGCTCGCCAAGTGGCTGTGAGGTCGTGCCGCACACCGGTCAGGAGCAGGATGACGCTCAGCACCAGACCGAAAGCGATCAATTCGCCGAGGCTCCGTGCGCGGTTCCGGGCCAGGTTGCCCAGCCCGTAACGCCAGGCCGGACGCAGCCGAACCGAGGGTGCCCCGAGCAGGTGGAGCGATACATAACCGATGCCGCCGACGAATACGGCAAGCCCGATACCGGCGGCAAGAGTCCAGAGTGTGAGGCCGATACGGCCCGCGCCCTGCGTGAACAGCAACGCGAGCAACGCAAGCAGCGCAGCAGAGAGTTGCAGTTTGGCGTGGCGCCGGCTACGTACTTCGCCGCGTAACAGCTGCACCGGCCGTGTGGCGGGCAGCGAGAGCACGGGCGCGAGCCAGAATCCGGCAGCGAGAATAGCGACCGTAACCGGTGCGCTGAACAGCGCTGTCAGAGGCGTGGGTGCCAGGTTCAAGTGAAACCAGTGTTCTCCGAGCACGCCGAAACCGCGAGCCAGTGCCCAGCCGAGCACAGCGCCGGCCAAACTGGCAGCGAGTGCGAGATAGATCAGCTCCAGCGTGTAAAGGCCGCGCACCGTACCTCGGCTGGCGCCCAAGGTTTTCAGGATCGCGACGCTGCGCCGTTGGCGAGAAAGGTAATGACGGGCGCACTGGATCAGAGCTGCTGCGGCTATCAACAGCGTCGTCAGTACCGCGAGTCGCAGAAAGTCGAGAGTGGTGGTGAGCGGGGCACGCAAGCCCGGATTGACATCGTTGATGTCGCGTAGCGTGGCACCAGCCGGCAGCAGGGAGCGGGACTGGTTGCGAAAGCGTTGCAACGCTTGCGGTGTGCCGGCGAAAAGCAGTTCATGGTTCACGCGGCTCTGGTTGCCGGCCAGGCCGGTTTGGGCGAGGTCGGTGCGGTTCATGATAAGTAGCGGCGCTATGCCGGTGAGGTCGAGCGTGGCGCCCGGCGCTCGCACAATGAACGCCGCAATCCGGAATTGGCTGCGCCCGAGGCTCAGCGTGCCACCGGCGGTCTGGCCCAGGGAGGCGACCAGTGCCGGGCTGGCCCACACCGAGCCCGGCGGTGGCACGCCGCTGACGCTCTTGGCCGGTGCGCCTTGTTGTGTGCGCAACTCGACCGTGCCTCGCAACGGGTATGGCGCGGCGAGCGCGCGCACGCTGGCCAATTTGAGTCGCTCGCCGGCTACGGCAACGGACGGGAAACTCGTTTCGGTCGTGGTAACAAGTCCGAGCCGCTGGCCCAACCTGGTCAGCGTCGGTGGCAACGGATCGTGGGAGCGTACCACCAGATCTGCTCCGAGTGCGCCGTCGGCTGCCTGGTTCACGGTGCGCTCGAGCTGAGCCGAGAACAGGGCAATCCCGCTGGTCACCGCTGCGGCCAGCGTCAGTGTCGCAAGCGCCAGGCGCAGTTCGCTGCGCATCCCGCGGCGAAACCACAACCACGCACGGCGAGTCATACTCACGCGCGGGCCAATGTGCCGCTTTCAAGGATGAATTGGCGCGAGCAGCGTCGGGCGAGGCGCTCGTCGTGCGTGGCGAGAATCAGCGTGGTGTGGTGTTCGGCCTGCAAGCTGAAAAGCAGATCGATAATGCGTTCGCCGTTGCTCGTATCGAGGTTGCCGGTGGGCTCGTCGGCGAACAGCAATTCGGGGCGGGGCGCAAATGCGCGAGCGATGGCAACGCGCTGCTGTTCGCCGCCGGACAACGTGGATGGAAAATGATGCGCACGGGTACCGAGTCCCACGGCATTCAGTGCCTCTTTAGCAGCCGTATCGGCATTGTCGGCGTTGCCAAGTTCGGCGGCAATGCGCACGTTTTCCTCGGCCGTAAGCCGGGGCAGCAGATTGAAATCCTGGAATACGAAGCCGACGCGACCGGCACGCAACCCGGCGCGCATATCTTCATCAAGCCCGGCCAGTGCCTGCCCGAACAGCCGAACTTCTCCCCGGGTGGGAGCATCGAGTCCGGCGAGCAGAGCCAGCAGGGTGGTCTTGCCCGAACCGGATGGGCCGATAATAGCCACCGCCTCTGCGCGCTCGATACTCAAATTAATGTCTTTCAGGATGGCCAGAGGTCCGTCCGGGCTGGTAACCTCTTTACCCAGATGGGTTGCACTGAGTACATGAGCGATGCGGTCAGTTTCCAGAGTGGTTGCGGCGGGGGTCATGGTGTGTCTGTTCCTTGGCGCGGCGGCACGCGGTGGCGAGTCGAAGGCGCCGGTATTGCTGGTGGTCGGTGACAGCCTGAGTGCAGCTTACAAGATACCCGCCGCTAGCGGTTGGGTACATCTGCTTTCGGACCAGTTGACACGCCGTGGCTACAGCTTTCGCGTGGTCAATGCCAGCATACCTGGCGATACCACGGCCGGGGGTCTGGCGCGTTTGCCAGCCGAACTGAAACGCAATCGACCGGAAATCGTGATCATCGCACTGGGCGGTAACGATGGATTGCAGGGTTTGCCGCTTGCGCAGATGCAGGACAATCTGACGCGGATGGTCAAGCTATCCAGGCAGGCCGGAGCCCGGGTGCTGCTGGTCGGCGTGCGCATGCCGCCCAATTACGGACCGGTGTACACGCAGCGCTTCGCCGAGGTATACCGGACGGTGGCGAAGCAGACGGATGTGCCTCTGGTACCTGAAATCCTGGCTGGCGTGGCAACCCACCCGAAACTGATGCAGTCGGGCGGACTGCACCCGCGCGCCGAGGGCGAGCCCCGGGTGCTGGACAACGTCTGGAAGGGCTTGAAACCGCTGCTTGGACAGGCCGGTGAGAAGGCGTTTGCCCGGCCCGTGGGGACCGGGCAGGCTGCAGTCCGGGCTCAGTAGCTTTCACCGCCCTCGCGGTCGCGCCGACTGACTTCCTCCGCGCTGACCGTACCGCGCATGACGCGGAAGGCCCAGCCGGTATAGAAAAAGATCAGCGGCACGAAGACCAGGGCGCAGCCGAGCATCCAGGCCAGCGTCATGAGCGACGAGCTGGCATTCCACACCGTGAGGCTCTGGTCAATGGCGGCGTAGGAGGGGGCGATCATCGGGAACATGGCCGCACCCAACGTCCCGAGGGTCGCGACCCAGGCCAGTGCGCCCGACCACCAGGCCAGCGTGCGCCGGTTGCGGCTCGAGAACCACAGTGCGGCGAGGATGCCGGCATAGGTCAGGATCGGCACGATGAACAGTACCGGGTAGGCGAAGTAGTTGTGCAGCCAGGCGCCGTGGGCCATGATTGCCGTGCTCGCGAGCGGATTGGCGGGCATGCCCGGATTGGTTCCGGCGCCCGGGACGTAGCCGTTCAACTGGCTGAGCCAGATGCCGCCGGCGGTGAAAATAATCATCGCCACGACGCCGCTCCACTTCATCTGGCGCTTCGCCCGCTCGAGGATCGCGCCCTCGCTGCGCAGCGACACCATGGCGCCGGCCTGGAACAATGACAGGGCGACGGCCATCAGCCCGCAGATGATCACCGAGAAGGGGTTGAACAGGCTGATGAAGCCGAAGCCGTGCGGGTAGAACGACTGCATGATGTCGTTGAATCGGAATGGGAAGCCGCGGAGCGCGTTGCCCACGGCCGTGCCGAACACCAGCATGGGCACGAAACCGCTGACGAACAGTGCCCAGTCCCAGCGGTTGCGCCACTTGGGCGAATCCAGCTTGCTGCGGTATTCAAAGCCTAGTGGGCGAATGATCATTGACCACAGCAAGAGCAGCATCACGATGTAGAGGCCCGAGAACAGCGTGGCGTACACCGTGGGGAAGGCCGCGAAGATCGCGCCGCCCCCGAGGATGAACCAGACCTGGTTGCCGTCCCAGTGCGGGCCGATCATGTTGAGTATGGCGCGGCGTTCGTTGTCCGTGCGCCCGAGGTAGCGCAGCGACGTGCCGATGCCCATGTCCTGGCCGACCATCACCCCGATGCCCATCAGCAGCACGCCGAGCAACAGCCACCAGATGACTTTCAATACAACGTAAGCTTCCATTGTTATACCCCCGATCCGCTTTGCGGGTTTTCGCCTTGTTCGCCATGCTCCTTGGCCTGGCGATCATAAAGATAGCCGGCAGAGGCTGCGATCAGCACGATCATCGCGGTGCCGACCACCCAGGCGAAATACCAGGACCCCCAATAACTCAGGATGGCCGCGCCTGCGAGCGCGAGGAAGGCCAGCAGGAACCACCCGACGTAACGCAGCAGTTCGGTCAACGTCATGATGCACCTCCTTCGGGAACCAGTACCGGCGCACCTTCCCGCTCGTCTTCCTTGGACTCGGGCGTTGGGCCCTGGATGACCGCGCGGCGCATGAGGAATATCTCGATCACGATGAAGATCGTGTACAGGGTGACGAAGCCCGTGATCGAGAAAATCATGTAACCGACGCTGTGCGTCGAGGCGGAAAGCCAAGTGGGCAGTATGCCGTAAACCGTCCATGGCTGGCGGCCCATTTCGGCGGTCACCCAGCCCAGCTCGACGCTGAGGTAGGGCAGTATCAGGGCCCATACCGACAGGTGCAGGAACCAGCGTCGCCGGAACTCGCTGCGTTTGAGCGAGAACATGGTGGCCAGTACGAAAAAAGCCAGCATGGCGAAGCCGAAATACACCATCAGGTGGAAGCTCCAGAAAATGATCGGGACCGACGGTATGGTCTTGCGTGCAGCTTTTTCGATTTGCGCAGGCGTGGCCTTGGTTACGTCCGGTGCAAAACGTTGCAACAGGAACGCGTAGCCGAGATCTTTTTCATGAGTGCGGAAGGTGTCCAGAGCCTGGGTATCTCCGGGGTTTTTCTGCAACTGCTTGAGAGCCAGCAGGGCCGGGATACCATTTTTGATCTTTTCCCTCGCCTGATCCTCGAGTTCAACGATGCCGGGCACCGTCGTGTGGATCGAGTGCGTGAGCATCATGCCGCCGATCCAGGGCACCTTGAGCGACCACAGGTTCTTCTGTTCGCGGGTGCTTGGGATGGCAATGAGGTTCAGCGGTGCGGGCGCTTTTTCCGTATGCCACATCGCTTCCATGGCAGCGATCTTGGGCGGCTGTATGCTTGCGTCGGCGAAGCCCAGTCCGTCACCGAGCGTGATCGTAGCCAGAGAGGCGAAAAGCCCGAATATCGCGGCCATGCGGAAGGAGCGGCGCGCCAGTTCCACGTGGCGATTGCGCAGCAGATACCAGGCGCTGACCGCGCAGACGAACACGGCCGCAAGTACGAAGCCGGCCGCCGTGGTGTGCACAAACTTGGCCTGCGCGTCGGGACTGAAAATCAGGTTCCCGAAGTTCGAAAGCTGCATGCGCTGGGTGATGGGGTCGAACTGCCCCCCCGTCGGCGCCTGCATGAAACCGTTCGCGATCAGGATCCACAGCGCCGAGAGGTTCGAACCGAGCGCGACCATGTAGGTGACGAACAGGTGCTTGCCGCGCGACAGGCGCTCCCAGCCGAAAAACATCAGGCCGACGAAAGTGGATTCGAGGAAAACGCCATCAGGCCCTCGATCGCCAGCGGGGCGCCGAAAATGTCGCCCACGAAGTGCGAGTAGAAGGACCAGTTCGTGCCGAACTGGAATTCCATCGTCAGGCCGGTGGCGACGCCGAGGGCGAAGTTGATGAGGAACAGTTTCCCCCAGAACTTCGTCATGTCGCGGAATATCTCGCGCCGGGTCACGACGTAGACGGTTTCCATCGCCGCGAGGAGGACGGAAAGGCCGAGCGTGAGTGGCACGAAAAGGAAGTGGTAAAGCGCGGTAATGGCAAACTGCCATCGGGAGAGGTCTACGGCGAGCTGACTGGGTTCCACCGGGCTTCGCTCCAAAGGATGCCTACAGGCATTTTAGAAGAGATATGTGACGGGCGACTTAATCTGGATCAAGAAATCAGTAGATAGTCCGCCATTCGCCGGTAGAACCCGCCGCGCGCGAGGAGATCGCGGTGGGGGCCGCGTTCGACGACCCGGCCTCGATCCATGACGACGATCTCGTCCATGCGCTCGAGTCCGGCGAGGCGGTGGGTGATCAGCAGCAGGCTGCGCGGGCCGCGCTGCTCGGTCAGTGCGCGTATCACGGCACGTTCGTTGGCCACATCGAGGCCCTCCGTGGGTTCGTCCAGCAGCAGGATCGGCGCCTCGCTGAGCCATGCGCGGGCGAGCATCAGCCGCCGGGCCTGGCCGGTCGAAAGCATCATGCCGCCGGCACCGACGAAGTTGTCGAGCCCACGTTCGAGGTGGTGGATTTCTCCCGCGAGGCCGACGGTATCCAGGGCTGCCCACAGGGTGGCATCGTCCGCGGCGGGTCGCGCCAGACGCAGGTTTTCCCGGATCGTGGTGCTGAACAGTCGCGTGGCCTGCGCAGCCCAGGCGAATTGCGAGCGCACCGCCTCCAGCGCATATTCATTTATGTCCCGGCCGCCGAGCCGGATCGAACCCGTGGTGAGGTTCTGGAAGCGCAGCAGCAACTGGGCCAGCGAGCTCTTGCCAGCGCCTGATGGACCGACCACTGCCACGGCGGCGCCCGCCCCGAGTTCGAAGCTGACATCGTCTAGCGCCCAGGCGAGCCCGGGGGCGTAGCGCAGTCCCACGGCATCGAAGACCAGGTCGCAGCCGCCCACGGAGGTCACCGGTTTGGCGGGCTCATGCACGATGGGCGATTCATCGGCTATTTCGAAGACGCGCCGCGCGGAGGCCAGCGTGTCGCCGAGCGCACGGAAGGCTCCAGGCAGGCCCTGCACGGCCTCCAGGCTGGCGAGCACGAAAAAGACGAGCAACGGCAGGTAGAGCGGATTCGTGCGCCCGGATGCGGCGTCAGGAGCCACGAGCAGCCAGGTCAGGCTGAGCGCAGCGCCGATCGCAAGTACGATGGCGCCGAGGGCGAGTGCCTCGACGGCCAAACCGTGATCCTGCGCACGTGCGAGGTCGCGGTTGTGGATGGCGGCGGCTTCCCGTCGGAGCGTATCGGCGCCGAGTGCCTGGAGTTCGGCGAGTCCGGCAAAGTTATCCACGAGTTCGGCCTTGATGTCCGCGGAGACCGCAGCGGCACGGGTTGCCGAACGCCGTCCGAGCCTTTGTGTCAGGAACGGGAACAGCACGCCGACCACGGCCAGCAGTCCGAAATCCAGGCAGGCGACCGGCATGGACAGGTAGAACAGGAAGGCGATCATGGCGGCGGCAGCGAAGATCGCCACCAGCGCTGGTGAGAAGACCCGCAGCCAGGCGTTGTCCAGGGTGTCCACGTCGGCCACCAGACGCGTGAGCAGGTCTCCGCGGCGGTAGCGCGCGAGCACCGCCGGCGCCAGCGGCTCAATGCGCCGGTACGTCCAGACCCGCAGGCGGCTCAGCAGCCGCAGCGTCGCGTCGTGGTTGACGATTCGCTCCAGGT
>JBAUSV010000332.1:0-9563 GCA_049581885.1 Gammaproteobacteria bacterium
CTACTCCACCCCCCGCACGGCGATGCCGGCTGCAAGACTGGCGTCGTGTCCGAGCACCTGCTCGAGCGCAGCCAACGAGTCGCCGTCCCGGCCGCCCGCGCCTTCGGCTTCTACGCCGACGCGCTCAACCTCGAGCCGATGACCCCGCCCTGGCTCCACTTCCGGGTGACGACGCAAGGCCCGATCGAGATGGGCGCCGGCACGCTGCTCGACTACAGGCTGCGCCTGCACGGCGTCCCGATCCGCTGGCAGACGCGGATCGAGACCTGGGAGCCGCCGCTGCGCTTCACCGACACCCAGATCCGCGGCCCCTACGCCCTGTGGGAGCACACGCACGAGTTCGAGCCCGAAGGCGAGAACGCCTGCACGATGCGCGACCGCGTCCGCTACGCGATCCCCTACGGTCCGCTCGGCGACCTCGCCCACCGCCTCTTCGTCCGCCGCGACCTGGAGCGCATCTTCGACTTCCGCCGCGACGCCCTCGCAGCCCATTTCGGATGAGCCCTCGCCTTCCTCGAGCTGCTCGAGCCCTGGCCCGGCCGCCGATATGCTCGCGCCCATCCAGCGAGACTTCAAGATCCGCGGTTATGTGGTCGGCCAGTTCCCGAACCCCCAACTCTGGATTGCGCTCGCGGCGCTCGTCGTGGCGGGCCTGGCCAACGACGGCAGCACGATCGACGACCTTGCCCGCGCGATCTTCTACGTCGCGCTCACCGCGTGGGCCTATGAGGAGGCCATGCACGGCGTCAACGGCTTCCGCAAGGGGCTCGGGGCGCTCGCACTCGGACTGATCGTGGTCAGTGTCGCCCGGGCGGTGCGCTGACCGGCTGGACTTCGAACCCCGAAGGAACGATGACGAACGCCAGTCACCCAAATCGCGAGGACGTCGAGTTTCCCTCCGTCGCGTACCACCCGTGGCGATCAGTACACCTGCTGGGAGCACTCTCAAACGACGAGCGCCGCAAGCGACTCGCCAGCTTGAACCGGCTCCGCAGGCGTCTACTCCAAGAATGCGCCGCCGCGCCGCCTCCGTCAAGCCCCCGGTCGCCCCGATACGGGGAGATTTTGGCGGCCGTCGTTCAAGTGCTGATAGAAGCCAGTGAGCCGCTGCACGTCGCTGAAATCCATCGTGCCGTAGAGCGCCAACTCGGCCGAGAGGTCAACTACCGCTCGGTAAAAGGCTGCCTGTCCGAGGGAGCGGCGCGCCGACCACCGCGATTCGAGCGCATCAACTACGGCGAATACCGCCTCGCTGAGTTCTAGGCTCTCCGGACCGGCCACTTGCCCCGTCTGATATCTTCAACCCCCGCGGCGACGCCGTGGGGGTTGTGGCCCAGAATCAGGACGAACAAGACGAAGGGGCACGCGATGAGCTGGGACAAGATGCAGGTCAATGGTCAGCAAATTAGTTCTCAACAACAGGGTCAGCGCGTCGAGCAGCTGGACAATTTCCGCCCAGGCGGCGCACACGACCACATCGTGTCAAACGATGGGCTGAATGCCGATTACGTTCGGATCAACGGCGAGGTTGTCGTAGACAACAGGCCGGGCAATCCGAACCCGTACGGCCACTAGTCGGCAGTTTCATCAGGTTTTGAATCGGGCGGGGTTTTCCCGCCCGATTTCTTGGACTCCTTCACCAGCTCCCTGATCATGGCCCACTTGGCCTTGGCCCCAGCTTCGCCGCCTTGAACGTGGTAGGGCGGCACTTCCAAGTCTGCGAATAGTTGCCCCAGATGTTCAGCCGAACCCTCACTCCAGCCTTCGTGGCTCAGTGCCCAGACACCACTCATCAAGTAGGCAATTTGTTCCCCAAGCGCCGGATAGCGCTCGTATAGCTCCGCTGCCTTACCGCTGAGATCGCAGAAGAACTGCTCGTCGTAGGGAGCTTCTTCAACGCGGGCGACTTGGTTCGCCAGTGATTGCAGTCGTCGGTCCATACCAATTAATATGGATTACCTTGTCGAATTTGGCAAGCCAGCCTCAGCTCCTCACAATCTGCGAAACCCGCTGATGGCTCATGCCCATGACCTGGGCGATGGCCTTCATCGGCAGGCCGTCTTTGTAGGCGGCGCGGACGGCCTCGTCCCGTTCCTCGCGGAGCTGGTCGGCTGCCTGTTCTAGCTCGCCCTGACAGCGGGCGTAGTCCTTGGCAAAAGCCGTTAGACGGGCTTTGGCTTCCGGTGCTTGGCGCTCTGGACGGGCAATAGCAAGAGATCGTCCGTCCTATTCCTGCTATTCAGTTAGCATGAACCGAGAGGCGGCGGGATCCAGGTCAAGCAGCCCAGCCGCGAAGCCGAGACAGGAAGGCGGGGCATGAGAGCAAGATCGGCAGTGCTGGGCAAGCTCACAGGAGGCTGGCTGGGAGCGCTGCTTGCCTTGCTGATACTCGTAGCCACGCCCGCCCACGCCAGCACGCCCACGCCGTTTGCCTACGTGGCCAATGCAGGCGAAGGCACCGTCTCCGTCGTCAATACAGCGAGCAACGCCGTCGTAGCGACCGTGCCGTATCCGGGTGCCTTGCCCGAATCGGTCGCCGCCGCGCCAGACGGGAAATTCGTTTATGTCGGGTCTCATGCCTTTGGTGTTGCGGCTATCGACACGTCCACGAACACCGTCGCCTGGCAGATAGAAGCAGGCAACACGCCTGGCCGGATTGGAGGCCTGCCGACCGGCCTGGCGATATCGCCAGACGGCCAGTTCCTCTACGTGAGCCTCCAGATAACCGACGCTGTCGCGGTCGTTGATACCGCCACGCACACCGTGGTCCATACGATTCCGGTGGGGGTCTGTCCGGTAGGGATCGATGTATCGCCGGACGGCAGCCGGGTCTACGTCGCCAACGTTTGCGAAGCCAGCAACAACGTCTCGGTGATTGACACGGCCAGCGACGCGGTGGTGGCGACCATACTGACCAGCAACGACCCCTGGGACGTCGCCGTCAGCCCAAACGGAAACTACGCCTACGTCACCGGCGCCAGTAGCGATGTTGAAATCAGCACCAGCAGCAATGCGGTAACCGCACTCCTCCCGACGACCTACGCGGGGGGCCTGGCATTCACTCCGGATGGCCTGGAGGCCTACCTTTTTGGCGGTCCCCCAGGAGAAGGCGCCAATCCAGGCGTGTCCCTCTCGGTGCTCAGTACAGCCACCAGGGTGTTCAAAACCGTCCTATCCACCGGCAATGAATCTCCCCGCGACATCGCCACTACACCTGACGGAAAGTTCGCCTACTTCACCAGCCAGGACAAGGACAGCCTGACGGTCGTCAATACGGCTAACCACCTGATCGTAGGTAGCGTGCCGGTCGGCGACCAGCCGGTGGGTGTCGCCATCACACCGCCAATCGAAGGACCGCCAGCTCCACCCACCGAAGAACAGCAGCCGCCACCCCCAAGCCCAGCACCCGCACCACCCGTGACCTCGGCACCGGCCGCGACTCCAACGCAGCACCATCAGGCCAAGAAGAAGCGGAAGCGCCCTCGGCGGTGCCGCAAGGGCTCCAAGAAGCGCAAGGCACATGGCAAGCACAGGTGTACGAAGGGCGGGAAGCACCGCCATCGGCACAAGCATCGTCACGGTCGCCGTCATAAGGCGAAGCACCTGTCTACGTTCGCCCGTTCCAGCGATCTCAGGGTGCAAACCGTGCCTGCGACCACGGCGGGCGCCACTGCCTCACGCAGGCATCGTTACCTACGCGGGCGGAGGCCGCGAGTGTTCTGGACGCTGCCCGGCGGAGTGAATGAAGGCCAGCCGATTCCGTTCAGCTGGAAGGTCGCCGGACGGCTTGGCCGCAAGTACCGCCTTGTCGTTCAACGGCCGGTGGGCACCGGTCATGTCTGGCAGACCATGCAGAGGCTGAGGGGTCGGCGAGGTTCAGCCGAACTACCGGGACAAGCGCTCGGCACGTACCGCTTCCGTCTGGCAGTGCTCGAGGGACGCCGGGTGCTGGCCCAGCGAGTCACCGGAGTCGGCGTCTTCGGACAGGTGCCGTTCTCGGTGCTGTTCTCGAACGGCCTGCCTGGCACTACTTTTGGCCATCAAGAAAACGGTGTCTATGCAACATCATCGACTAGCTTCCCGTACATCGGCGGCGTCTGGGCAGGAGACCGGGGAACGCCAAATACGGCCTTCTCTATACGCAGTAACCCATGCGTGTCGGTTCACATCGCATTTGTGCTCGGAGAAACGCCCGGCGAAGGCTACACCTACCCCGCCGACGTCTTTGCGGTGGTTTCACTAGTGCAGCAGACCCGCGATCCCGTAGCGACGGAAGTGCCCCTTAACGGCACCGGTTCAATTGACGCCGAACTGGTACCCGGCCAAACCTGGTCCCTCCTGGCGGTGGAAAACGATAGGAACGGCGTAGAAGCGGGGCCAACTGTTTACTTCAACGGCTATGCCGTCTGTGACAGTACGGGATCGCTCTTGTAGTAGCGCGCCAATTGCTAAAGACCGATGGTGTCCCCATGCATGACTGTTTGATGGCGACATCGGTGGAAACCTCAGTCTCTCGAATGCTAGGAATCCTTATTCCAGCCGAGAAAGTGGGGTAGCGCTTGCGTCAGTCGGCTACAGGCTACGAGCGTTAGTTTGGCTTCATTGCTAGGAACTCGCGACTCGGACCATAACCAGGTATGCCATCTGTCAATCAAGCCGCACTCCTGGCCCTCGGAGCGTCTGACCCAGGCTTCGGCTGAGCGCTCCACAGGCAAAAACAGGCGCTGTCGATCACCCCCGTCGTACGGTAATACATTTGGCAAGAGAGAGATAGGCGCGCGAAGGTCAAAGTGTTGCTCAGGCTCCGCTGTCGTCGCTGTCTCCAGCTCCTCTAAGTCGTACAAACCATCAGGGCTTAAAAGCTCCTCACAGGTGGCACCAACGAGGACCGAGTGAAATAGCGCCGTCCGTTCTACAGCGACATTATGACGTACAGAGCTTCGCTGGTACTGTTGCAACGCTTGTACGGCGCAAGCCGCGTCGAAGTGCATACGCTGAAAGTAATTACCGAGTTCAACCGACAATAACTCGTTCGACGGATATCTTTGGTTTCCCATACCTATAACACATTTATCTCTCCATCATGCCACACCAGAAGGCTATTCGACAAGGCCTTGCTCATATTTTCAATGTAACCGGCTTTGATGTGTGTGGCTTGGCTTCCGTGAAAAAACCACCTTGGCTTCACGTCTCTGTACTCCGACAGAAGCATGATGTCCAGACAATGGTCGAGCAGTGATTCGCCGATCGACTGAGCTTCATTTTTGTGCGGACTGACAACTCCGGCGTCTTCAAGCATCTGAGAAACTGCTCCTGTCTTCGCAGCAAGCACTTCAATGCCTGGCGGGTTCCCCACGGATTCCGCAAGGTTATCCGTATACCAGGGAAGCCATACGTCTCCGAAAATATCGATGACTTGGGCGTAGCCGATCAATCCGCGCCCATAGGAATACATAGGTTCTCTGTGCGAACTGTACTCAGGCCCAAGTGTATTAATCCCCGTGAACAAATGATAGAGACCCGGTACGTTGGTTGATTTGTAATCAAGGGTGAGGATCTGCTCGCGGAATCGCTCACTACCTATTTGAATGTTTGGAAGACTGTGCAGTCGGGCATGCGCTAGAAATAGTCTCTCGGCACACGCGGTCCATGCGTGTTCTGACTGGGCACTAGCCACGCTGCCGAACGAACGGAAGGCAGTAATGAGCAGCGAAGAAATGGCGTCAAAATGGAGGGTTGTAACTAGCTCGTGGAGTAGCGAGAAGTCGAGTTGCTGCCGTTGATGGGCGACGGGCTTAGGAGGTAGAGATGATGTGGAGGGCGTATTCGGCCCCAAGTAGGCAACTATTCGGCTCAATACATATGGCCGCCGGTCACGGAAGACATGGCCAGGAATGTGGTATTTCTCGGCTAGCAATTCCTTTCGGGCGCTAATCTGCTGGCCCTCAAACTCGCTGGTGGCGCAGAGAGCTGCTTGGGCGATCAGAAAATCCGTCTGGTCTCCGTCCGATGTGTTTAGATCGTTGATGGCGTCCATAAGCACCTGACGCGCGCGCTCGGCCCGAGTGTGGTCTGTCGCGTTTCTACCAGCCTGCCGTGTAACTGCTTCGCATCCAAGAAGAGCCGGGTACGCGGAAAGCACCGATGCTTTGATTGACCGATTTACCCGGCCGATTTTTAAAAGGGCCTGGTAAAGGGGGTCTTGTTTTTGAGGAGCGCTGGCGTTGGCGATCTTCCCGCTCGACTTTTTTTCTTCCTTTGCCATCGACGTTTTTCCTGTCTTTTTTCTGCTCGACATAAAGCCTTGTAGACCACAGGCTATGGCTCATGGCCGCTCCGCATGTCTGCCCGCCGCCTCCGGATTGTCCGCTCTTCGCCCGGCGCATGGACTATGGCCAAGACGAGCCTCTGCGCCGAGCGGTGCTGACTGAGCGCCGCTCCGGCCCGCACCTCTCCGATCTCGTTCGCGCGGAGGTACAAGCGGCCCGCCAACCCATCGCAGCTTTACCCGTGGCTCCGGCATTAGAGCCTCTACCGATCTCTGACAGCCTCACCCAGAAAGGAGTTCAACGTGCCTAATCTACCCGCACGCCGCCCTATAGACCCTGGGGGTTTTCGGCAGGTTGCCAAGGCCGTCCACGCACAGGAACGCACTGAGCTGGCGGTCTTTGAACACCACCTCCAAGCCCGGTATCTCGCGGAGGTCGAGCGCATCGACGCCGAAGCCTTGGGCGATGTGATCGAGACCGCCTTGGACGAGGAGCTGTCCACGCTGGACTACGGCATGGAGCTGGCCGCTGGCAGTGCCGCCAAGGGGGAGCTGGTGTCCCGGTTGGTGAGTTTGCAGAGCAAAATCGACGGGGCGCGCATCGCCCGGCGTTTCGGGGGGTGAAAACAATGTTCCTTGTCCTCACCGCCGCCCTCACTGGCGCACTGATCGGAGTCCTCGCCGGAGTATTGGCTACGCGCTGTCTCCTGGCACGGCTCCGGTCGTCCGAGTCCATTTCAACCGAACCGGCCGACCCGTTCGTATCGGCCGAACTTGACCGCGCGGCAGTTGAGTGGGCCAGTGCTAATGGCCAGTCCAGCCAAGCCGCCACCGTCATGGCCGACAAGCTCCATCTGCTCTACGCCTTGGCGAGGAGGCGATCCTGATGCTCATCACCGGCGCGCTGATCCTGGTCGTTGTTTTTCTCGTCGGCTATCTCGTCTGGCGATCCAGTGAGCCGCCCGCACCCGCGGACATTGACGCCGAGCAAGCCATGAAGGCCGCGGTTGAGTTGCACCGCGTACGCCGCCGCTTCGACGTAGCCCGAACAAGGACCGAACAGCGCAGTGCGAGCACCCGTGTACGCCGTGAAATCAACGATGCCTTGAAGGACAAATAAAGTGACCGGCCCTGCAAAACCGCCGGGCGGATGGCTCATCACCGCCGTCATCGCCCTGGTGGTGCTGGCGGCGATTGCCCCGCTGCTCATCGGACTGAGCCACGCCCTATTGCCGCTGGTCATCGTCGTTGGCGTGGTGGCCGTGGTAGTGCGGCTGGTGTTTTTCCACACCCGCAAATGGTGATGGCAAGTGGCCGGGTTCCCGTCGTCAATTCCACGTCTTGACCGGCCAACTGAAGGCATCGGACAATGGAATGTTACGTCTGAAACTGAGCGTGTACCCGGGAAGGCGCTCATCACCGAAAGCGTGACCTTCTACTAACTAAGTGTGAAGGGAGGTTCACCATGCCAAGAAACAGAAAACCAGCCCGGCGAGTCCGCGTCCGCGACATACCGCTGTCGGAGATTGACGAGACAAAGGTCGCCCTAGCGTTTTGGCTGATGGCCAAGCGCCTGATTGAGGAAGAGGCCGAAGAAGGGGAAGCGGTAGCGCCATGATTCGCCCGAAGCTCACCCACTGGTTTGAGCTTCGGTTCCCACGTGAGCTGGATGAAGGCGACGTACTGGCCGCCCTCGGCGTGTTCTCCGGCGTCCCATCCCGTGCCCGGATCGCCCTCGAACTACTCGCCACAGACGACGGCATCACGCACCGGCTGGGCGTCACCGAAAACGCTGCCGAAACCGTCGCCGCCACCTTGCGCGCCGCCGTCCCCAGCCTGCGCCTTAAGGCAATTCCCGCTCCGGAGAGGGCGCACCACCATTGGCTCTGGCAATTGACACCGCGCGTCGCTGCCATCCGCACCGATGAGCTGTCCGCCACTTCTGCCGCGCTCCTGTCTAACCTGTTCCCGTTGGGATCAAGTGAGTCGGTCCGGCTCACCTGGCACCTCCGCCCCGCGTCTCGGCCGCCGCTGCCGGTCGGCCGCTATGACGCCCAGGACGGACGTGAACGGGTAGTGCGCGCCAAGCTCAGCTTGCCGGGCCTCGCCGCTTACGGCGAGCTGTCGGTGACCGCTGGAACTGGCGCCCGCAGCGGACAACTTACGCAGCGTGTCGCTTCCGTACTTAGAAGCCTCAGCACGCCCTTTGGCCGCCTCACCGCCGATCCTTATTGGTTGGGACAGCTGGCCCGCCTGGTTGGATTGAGAGGCCGCTTCCTCTCCGCCCCGGAGCTGGCGGCGGTTATCGGGTGGCCGGTAGGCGGACCCGATCTGCCGGGTCTGGAGCTGGGCGCAGCCAAGCGCCTGGTGCCGCAGGGCAACCTGCCCGAAGGCGGACGCACTCTTGGCGTCAGCGACTTCGCCGGAATAGAGCGGCCGGTCGCTATCTCCCCGGCCGCCTCCACGCACGGGCTCTACGTCCTCGGCCCCACCGGCACCGGCAAGACCTCGCTTCTCAAGAACCTGATCCGCGACGACCTTGAGCAAGGTCGCGGCCTGGCGGTCATTGAGACGAACGACGACCTCATCACCGGCCTCTCCGATCTCATCCCGCCGGAGCGGGTCAAGGACGTGGTGCTACTCGACCCGCTGGACAGGGATTTCGCCGTCGGCTTCAACCCTTTCGCAGGCTTCGCCGACCCGTCGCTCATCGCCGACCAGCTCAGTGAGCTGTTCCAGCGGCTCTGGGAGGCGTTCTGGGGGCCGCGCACCGCCCAACTCACCCACATGGGCCTGCTGACGCTGGCCCGCCGCTCCGGCTCCACCCTGCTGGACCTGCCGCGTCTCTACCTGGACGAGCGTTTCCGCGACCAAGTGCTCGCCGACCTGGACGATCCGCTCGGCCTCGGCCCGGACTGGCAGTGGTTCGAGAACCTGCCGCCGCGCGAACAGGCCAGCGTCGTCGCCCCCTTGCTCAACAAGGTGCGCCAGTTCACGGCCCGCCCGGCCATCCGCGCCATCGTCGGGCAGGCCGACCCAAACCTCACGATGCGCCGCATCATCGAGGAGAAGAAGGTGCTGCTGGTCAACCTGCCGAAGGGGTTGATCGGGTCGGAGACCGCCCAGCTCCTCGGCTGTCTTGTCCTCACGAGCGTCTGGCAGGCCGTCGCCGAACGCTCGGCCCTGCCGTCCGCCGAGCGCCACCCGTTCGGCCTCTACGTCGATGAGGTGCAGGACTTCGCCTCGGCCCCGGTGCCCTGGGACGAGATGTTCGCCCAAGGCCGCAAGTACGGGC
>JBAUSV010000333.1:0-2910 GCA_049581885.1 Gammaproteobacteria bacterium
CTGTTACAGTGGCACCTCAGACAGCGGGAATAGGCAAGGCTTTCTGCCGCGCCCCCAGCCCCGCTCCCGGCAAAACTGCGATCACGACCGGCACTGCATGGAAGTTTCCACTTTATGCCTGCGCAACCGGCGGCATAGCAGGCCCCGCCGGGCCACTCGTTACAGCCCCGGGGACCGACGGACGGATGATTCTCGAAACGGTCAAGGGCGTTCGTTCGATCTATGCCGTGATGATGACGAACACCGGAAGCCGTGCGGCACCGGAAGCAAGCGGTGCCGAATTCCGTAACGGCTATGCGTTCAGTTCGGCTTTCGTAACCAATAGCGGGGAATCGCTCACCGATCTTTCGCACCAGTGCGAGGCGGGGTTCACGCCGGCTCCGATGTCGATCACCGATCCAGTTCCCTATGGCGCCGGACAGGCCAGCTATGCTCCCGGCACGCCATCAATCACACCGAATGGCGGCTTCATCTGTGGCAGCACCCACATCGTCAGCGGTGATCTCAACCTGTCGGACTGAAATCAACGCCCAGCCGGGGCGGCAACCGCATGACTGTCAAACCGCTGGATGGCCTGACAGTTCGTGCCCTACAGGCCGAAATGCAGTGCGACCAGGAACAGGCTCCGGTCGTAGCCCGACACACTCACCGAATTGGCCAATCCACCATCAACCGAACCCATCACGAAATCGTTACGGGTGGTGTAGCTGTAGCCAACATTAAGCCGCATGCGCCGGTTGATCAGCCAGGTCGAGCCGACGCCGATATTGAACTCGGGCTGCGTGCCGCCATTCTGCAAATAGGATGTGAAGGCACCGCCGACCCGTGCATGCAGCAGCATGTTCCGTTCATACTCGTGATCGACCCGGAACTCGATTGATGTGTAGGTGAAACCGCTGTTGCCGGCCTGCGTCGGATCTTCGATCGCACGCGTGAACGTGGTCGTGAAAGTCGTCAGCCCAGACGGCGTCCAGATCACGGTGCCGCGGGCAATTGGCGCGACTTCGGTCTGGAACTGCGACGCGTCGAAGACCCGGGCCTCCAGCCCCACCATGGCCTGATAGCGCCAGACACCATCATACTGGTAATCGATCCCGGCCATGGCGAGGGCGCTGGTGGAACTCTGTGAAGGTTCACCGGGCAACTCCCGGAGGAACCCGGAACGGATTGCCATCATCGTGAAGACGACGGACGTACTCCCGGAAAGGGCATAGTCAAAAGCCGCTCCGCCACGATATTCGTTAGCATCGCGGAAGCTCTGGTCCTCAGTAACACCGTTAATGACCGCGTTACCGTAGCGCCAGAGCGAAACCTCGAAATTCGGCGTGACAGTGAGCAGACCGAACACGAACGGATAGGCGATCCGCGCATCATTGACCGTGACGCCGACCGGCTCCGTCGTTGGCGGCGCGCCGATACCCGAAGCCCCCTGATGCAGGTTCAGATGGGCGTAGGACAGAGTCAGATTCGAGCGCCCGATGGTGTAGCCGCCGCCGACCGCGAAAGACCAGTCAGTGCGATTTTGGGCTGGTTCGCTCAGATAACGGTAATTGTTGGCGCTCAGGCTCAGCCCGAACTCGTTGCGCGACCAGTCGGACTTAACCGAAAGGCTCGGACTGGTGCGGATGATTGCACTGCCGCCTCCACCCGGAAGGCCAAGGACGTTGCTGTCATACCCAGCCGATTCGTCGAGATTGAGATGAACGAGGAACCCGCCGACCCGCACGCCTGGCTCGTCGTAGAGCGGATGCAGCCGCGAGACGACGGTGACGCCAAGTTCCTGATCATAGCCAGGTACGCCGGTGGGAAACAGGTTGGGAGCATATTGCGCACGCGCTGTCGGCGGCAGCATCCAGAGGCCGGTGACGAGCAACGCGGAAAGTACGCCTCGTCGCACGACGGGACGATCTGTGCACGCGAAAGCTTCCTGCACCATGACAGCCTCCTTCCAGTATTGTGTACTCACATGCCGACACCAACCCATCGGACGGAAACCGCAACGGGACAGCGAGTGCCGCTCATGCGTCGGCTGCAGGTGCACAAACCGGATTCTGAATATAACTTTTACGCGACAATCCCTATTTTCACTGGTATAGTATAATTCAACGTTTGTGTAACCGGGAACTTTTCCACCTCTCCATCTTTGCGAACAAAAATTCAAATTTGTTGCATCGGAACGGACACGCCCCATGCCCAAGCCGACCGTCAGATACTCTCCTCCCCCTGTCAACACCGAGGCCGGCTTCCAACCGGCAGAGCTAATTTCCGCCGGGATGCGCTGGCGCGTCCGCGCGCCACTTATGCTGTTCGCCGCCGCACTCACCGGCTGTTCCTCGCCGGGCGCCGGATTGTCGCCATTGCCTCCTCTACAGACAGGCGCCTACCAACTTGGACCAGGCGACACAGTGCGGATCATCACTTATGGCGCCGACCAACTTACGGGAAAATTCATCGTCGGCGATGCTGGCGACGTCGCTCTACCGCTGCTCGGCACGGTGCATGCGGCAGGTCTTACCGCACGCGAGTTGCAGAAAAAGATAACCGAGGATCTGGTTCATACCGGCATGTTTCGCCAGCCGAGCGTGGTCGTCGAGGTTGTACGTTACCGGCCCGTGTTCATTCTGGGTGAGGTGAAGAAACCAGGCGAATACCCTTACCAGTCCGGCATGACGGTCTTGACCGCAGTGGCAATCGCCGGCGGGTTCACATACCGGGCGTTAGAAACACGCTTCTCCATCGTCCGCAACAGCGACGGCACGTCGGTCGAGGGGCGGGCGGAACGTGATACGAGGCTCAAGCCCGGCGACGTGATCACAGTGTTCGAACGCCGTTTCTGAGGCTTCGCCCGGCACCGCCCATCATCCGGCGCCGGACAGGAAGGGTATGTCATCACCGGCCGGGCGCGAAGTG
>JBAUSV010000334.1:0-1669 GCA_049581885.1 Gammaproteobacteria bacterium
CAGCCGCACAGGCCGCCTAGCTGGAACATAGGTCGACTTTGATGGGGTAACGCGAGTTCTTCTGCGCACTTTGTGCGATATTGTTGAGTGTCGCGGAGTTGATAACGGACACGAGGCGCAGGATGCCAAGCTAGGAGGGGGTGGGTGTTCCCCGATCAGTGGGATTATGCGTCAAACTCCACCAAACGCACTGAACGCCCCATCGACAGGTACGATGGTGCCGGAAACGAACGATGCTTCGTCGCTCACCAGCCAGAGGAGGACACTGAGCAGATCCTCTGGGGTTCCGTAGCGACTGGCTGGTGTATGTGCCAGAATGGTCTGCCCGCGCGGCGTCGGCTGGCCGGTCTCGTGGTCGATCAGCAGGTAGTCATTCTGTGCGGTCAGAAAAAAGCCGGGGGCGATCGCGTTGACTCGAATTGCCGGGCTGTATTGTTGCGCCAGATGGACGGCCAGCCACTGCGTAAAATTGGCAACAGCGGCCTTGGCGGCCGAATAAGCGATGACTCGCGTCAGCGGACGGATGCCAGCCATGGATGCAATATTGGTAACGACCCCTTTTTTTTTCTCAACCATATCGGGAACGAACACCTGGGTGGGGAGGATCGTCCCTAAGCAGTTGAGGTTAAACACCCACTGGATGGCCTCGGCCGGGATATCGAAGAACGACTGTTGCGGGCTGGCGGTAGCTTCCGGCTTGTTGCCTCCGGCGCCGTTGATCAGAATGTCGATTTTTCCGCACTGCCGGTGGATCACTTCCGCTGCGGCAAGCAGATTGTCTTTCTGCAAGACATTCGCGGCCACGGCGACTGCCGCACCTCCCGCAGCGTGGATCTCGTCGACCACTTTTTGAGCTGCCGCTTCGCTCAAGTCCAGCACCGCGACGTGGGCACCACGAGCGGCGAGGGCCTTGGACATCGCTCCGCAGAGAACTCCACCGCCACCCGTCACAACTGCTACTTTCCCTGCCAACGATGTCATGGAGCCACGTTCTCCCCTCTATGTTGGACGTTCCACCGGTGGTGGTCACATGATCCGATAAGGCCCAAAGCCGAAACCCCGAAGATACCAATGATTGCAGGTCGGTGAAAGGCACCGGTCGACAGGCGGCGCCTTCTGGCAGATGGCTTGGCTCGATGTTTTCAACAACTGGTACGATGGTCGGTGGCTCGCCGCTTGCGGCACGGACGGCTGTCACATGAATCAGTCGGTCGGCTGCGGCGGCGGAAACTCGGGATCATCCGGTTTCCAGCGGCGGCCGGCCAGTTGTGGCGTAAAATCTTCCCGGCCAGCCAATTGGGCGATGGCGCGAACGCACTGGATGAGCAGTTTGCGTACCACCTCGGTGTCTTTCTCTTGGCCGTAATATGCAGAGAGATCGATTGGATCGCCGTAGCGGACCCGAGTCCGGGCCCGCATCAGAAACGGGCTCCACGCCGTACCCCGGTAGGGAGAGTTCTCGATATAGCATGGTATGACCGGTGCTTGACCTTTGAGCGCCACCACGATGGCGCCTGGACGTACGGGGCCCATGAATTGGTCGCTTGTATTGATGCGGCCTTCAGGCAGCATGCCGACCATGCCCCCCTCGGTCACGATACGAATGGCCCCTTTGGTCGACGCGGTATCGATCCCACCTCGGTTGACGGGGATCACCTGAGCGATTTTC
>JBAUSV010000335.1:0-32767 GCA_049581885.1 Gammaproteobacteria bacterium
CCGCTACCTCGCGCCCGACGCCGCCACCGCGCACCGCACGCGGCTCGCGGGCGAAGCGGTCGCCCTGCTCTTTTGCGAACCCAGCACACGTACCCGCTTTTCATTCGAATTGGCCGCGCATCGATTGGGAGCGGATGTGGTTGCCCTGGACGAAGGCGCGTCCTCGCGGACCAAAGGCGAAACCCTGTCCGATACGATCGCCACGCTGTCGGCCATGGACGCCCGCCTGGCCGTGGTACGCCACCGCGACGAAGTGATGGCGGGCCTGGCCTCGCAACTCCCTCCCGGCACGGCGTTGATCAGTGCCGGCGAAGGCACCCGCAATCATCCCACTCAGGGCCTGCTCGATGCACTCACCATTCGCCGTCACCGGCCCGATTTCGAGCACTTGGCGGTGGCCATCGTCGGCGACATCACCCACTCCCGGGTGGCCCGATCAACGGCACGCGCGCTGACGCTGCTCGGCGTCCGCGACCTGCGCCTGATCGGCCCGCCCGCTTTCCTGCCCGCTGCCGGCGACATGCCGGGCAGCACAACAACGCAACTCGGCACCGGACTCAAGGACGCCGACGTCGTAATGGCGCTGCGTATCCAGCGCGAACGCATGGCGACCAGCGAATGCCCCGACATCGACAGCTACCGCCGCGAATACGGCCTGGACCGCGCCCGGCTGAACGCCCACGCCAAACCCGATGTGCTGCTGATGCACCCGGGCCCGGTGAACTGGGGCGTCGAACTCGACCCCGGACTCAAAGCCTGGCCGCACAACGTGATCAACGAACAGGTTCACAACGGGGTCGCCGTGCGCATGGCGGTGCTCGACTGGCTCGCGGGAGAACACCATGACACTGCCTGAACGCGCAAGCATCGAACAGGAATTCGCCACCGTGCGAAGCCACACCCGCTACCCTGGCTCCCAGCATGTACTCGGTGTGCATGCGCCGCGGGTTGCCGCACGGGCCAAGCCGGGCAGCTTCGTACACGTGGACTGCGGGCGGGAATGGTTGCTGCGCCGGCCGATGTCGATCATGAGCGCCGACCCGGAGGGCGGCGACATCGAACTGCTGTTCAAGACGGTAGGCCACGGCACCAGCACCCTCGCCGCGCTGGAACCCGGCGACCCGCTGGACCTGCTCGGCCCGATCGGCAACGCCTTCACCGCCATTCCCGGACATCCGCTCAAACTGCTGCTGGGCGGCGGCGTCGGCATACCGCCCATGATTTTCTATGCCGAAACCCTGGTGGCCGCCGGCGAACCCGCGCCCTGGGTCTTCATGGGATCGGAGCTGCCGTTTCCCTTTGCCACCAGCCCGGCACACCTGGACCTGCCCGGCGCGCCAGACACCGCAACCCATGCGCTGACCCGTCTGGAAGTCCGTGGCGTCCCCAACCGCCTGGCGAGCCTTGCCGATCTGCCGGGCAGCTTCCACGGCTACGTCACCAACCTGGCCGATGCCCTGATCGAATCGCTACCGGCGGCGCGGCAAAAGGAAGTGGCGCTGTATGCCTGCGGCCCCACCCCGATGCTGGCAGCCGTAGCCGCCCTCGCGCGCCACCTGGAATTGCCGTGTCAGGTCTCGCTCGAAGAATACATGGCCTGCGGCGTCGGCGGCTGCGCCGGCTGCACGGTCGAAGTCGATACGCCCACGGGTGCCGCGATGAAACGCGTCTGCGTCGACGGGCCGGTGTTCGATGCAGCCACCATCTTCACTGCCACCCCGATTCCGGAGCCAGCCGAGACCTCTTTCGACTGATCCTCAACACGGATTTACTCTCGCCGAGACGCAGGACTCGCCAAGCAACGTTGCGATATTTCTTTGCGTATTGGCGAAACAGTCCCCGGTCCCAAAGATCACCCAAAGTGAATCCGGGCCTCCAGATTGGCCCGGGAATCGGCATTGGACAACGCCTCATCCAGACTGATCAGGCCAGACTTGTAGAGCTCGGTCAACGCTTCGTCGAAGCTTTGCATGCCGGCTGCCTGCGATTCTTCCATCGCCTCGGGAATCGACATCAACTCGCCCTGCTCTATAAGTTTCGCAATGTGCGGTGCATTAAGCATGACTTCGACTGCCGGAATCTGCTTGTCATTCTTGTCGTGTACCAAACGTTGAGAAATGACCGCCTTCAGACTGGTTGCTATATCCAGCAAAACCTGGTGGTGCATGATTTCAGGGTACATATTTAGGATACGATCCAGCGTCTGAGAGGCATTGGTCGTGTGCATGGTCGACAAACACAGGTGGCCGGAATTTGCCAGCTCCATGGCCGCATCCATCGTCGCCCGGTCGCGTATCTCACCTACCAGCACCACATCCGGCGCGGCGCGAAAGGCGCTGCGCAAGGCCATGGCATAGGAGGAGGTATCGGTGACCAATTCGCGCTGATTGACGATGGATCGACGATGCGTGTAGATGTACTCAATCGGATCTTCCACCGTGATGATGTGATCGGCACGCAACTTGTTACGGTAATCGATCATGGCCGCAAGCGTCGTGGACTTGCCCGCGCCCGTTGCCCCCACAACCAGAATCAATCCGCGCGAGGCGAGAGCGAGTTTTTGCAGATGCGGGGGTAAATTAAGCGTCTCCAGCTCAGGAATTTGGGCCGGAATGTAGCGGATCACCACAGCCGTTCTGCCGCGTTGACGAAATACGTTAAAGCGAAAGCGGCCGTTGTCCGTATCCTCTATCGCAAAATCGAGCTGCTGCTCTTCTCGGAAACGGGCGAGTTGATATTCGTTCATCAGACTCGTGGCCGCCACCTCGATATCCTTCGCATCGACAACATCCTGCCCTACGGCATGCAACCGTCCGTCGATCCGTAATCTGATCTGCGCGCCGGCGGTTATGTAAAGATCGGATGCATTCTGCTCGCTCATCAATCGAAAATAAGAGCGCAACCTCATTTATAAATCCCCTTCAGGCACCAACCTGCCGACCGCTGTCACGATCTTCCAGTCGCATCTCGTCAAGCCCCTCGTCGAAGGAACGTTCGCCGCGCTTGCTTTCGAGCTTGATGCGCAGTCTGAGCTCATTCTGTGAATCGGCATTGCGCAACGCTTCCTCATAGGTCACTTCGCCGGCTTCATACAGGCCGAAGATGGATTGATCGAAGGTCTGCATACCCAGCTCTCCCGACTTGGCCATCAGCCCTTTCAGCTCGGCCACTTCACCCTTGAAGATCATGTCCGCCACCAGCGGCGTATTGAGCAGAATCTCTACTGCCGGCACCCGACCCTCGCCCTCTGCCTTGCGCAAGAGACGCTGAGAAACTACCGCTTTAAGATTGAAGGACAGATCCATAAGCAACTGCTGGCGGCGCTCTTCCGAATACAGATTGATAATGCGGTCTAGCGTCTGGTTGGCGTTGTTGGCATGGATCGTGGACAGGCACAAATGACCGGTTTCGGCGAACTGCACGGCATGTTCCATGGTTCGCCTGTCCCGAATTTCGCCGATCTGAATGACGTCGGGGGCTTGGCGCAAGCAGTTCTTGAGAGCCGTCTCCCATTCTGTAGTATCCACTCCCACTTCGCGCTGAGTGACAACGCAGCCTCCATGATTGTGAACATACTCGATCGGGTCCTCAATGGTAATGATATGCCCGCGGGAATTGGCATTGCGGTACCCGACCATGGCTGCCATGGTGGTCGATTTGCCCGCACCGGTGGCGCCCGCCACTACGACCAACCCACGCTTCGCCATGGCCACGACATTCAGTTGCGGTGGCAAGCGCAACGACTTCACCGTCGGGATGTCCGGATTGATGGTGCGCAATACCATGCCTTGATTACCACGCTGCATGAAGGCGCTCACGCGGAATCGCCCGATACCGGGCGGTGCAATCGCGAAATTGCATTCCTTGGTGGCCTCGAAGTCGCGGTTCTGGCGGTCGTTCATGATTGCACGCACCAGCACAGCGCCTTCCGCGCCGGTGAGCGGGCGATCGGTCACCGGGCGAATTTCGCCGTCAACCTTGATGGCCGGCGGGAACCCGGCAGTAATAATCAGATCCGAAGCCTCGCGTTGCACCATATTCCTCAGCAGATTCTGCATGAGTTTGGCACCCTGTTCTCTATCCATGGCCATAAGAAAACCCTCAGTTAAACGCTTCTTTGTTCTGGGCACGCGCACGCGCGTCGAGGCGCGATATCAACCCCAGGCGCAGCAAATCCTTGAGTGACTGATCCAGCGTCTGCATGCCATATTGCTGCCCGGTCTGGATGGCCGAATACATTTGCGCCACCTTGCCTTCACGAATCAGGTTGCGGATAGCCGGCGTACCAATCATAACCTCGTGGGCCGCCACGCGGCCACCACCCGATTTTTTCAGCAAGGTCTGGGAAATGACGGCACGCAACGACTCCGAAAGCATGCCGCGCACCATTTCCTTTTCGCCGGCGGGAAACACATCGACCACCCGGTCGATGGTCTTTGCGGCGGAACTCGTGTGCAAGGTGGCAAACACGAGATGCCCCGTTTCGGCCGCGGTCAGGGCCAGACGAATGGTTTCCAGATCGCGCATTTCGCCGACAAGAATGACATCGGGATCCTCACGCAGCGCGCTCCTCAGTGCTTCGGAAAAGCCTAGTGTATCGCGGTGAATCTCGCGTTGATTGATCAGGCATTTCTTCGATTCGTGAACGAATTCGATGGGATCCTCGATGGTAATAAGGTGCCCCATCAGATTCTCGTTTACAAAATTCACCATGGCAGCCAACGTGGTCGATTTCCCGGAACCGGTCGGACCCGTTACCAACACGATGCCGCGCGGCTGACTCGCAATATCCTTGAACGAAGCCGGCGCACCGACATCCTCGAGCAGAACCACGCCCTCGGGAATAGTCCGGAATACTGCGGCCGCACCGTTTTTCTGATTGAAGGCGTTCACGCGGAACCGCGCGATACCCGGGATTTCGAATGAAAAGTCGGTTTCCAGAAACTCCTCGTAATCCTTGCGCTGCTTGTCGTTCATGATGTCGTAGAGCATGCGGTGCACATCCTCGTGCTGGAGTACCGGCATATTGATCCTACGAATATCCCCATCCACACGGATCATCGGAGGCACCCCGGAGGACAAGTGCAAATCGGAGGCGTTCTGTTTTTTGGTGAATGCCAGCAGTTTGGAAATATCCAGATCGGTCGCATCACCCGGGGCAGTTGTAACTGTAGGGCTCTCTGCGGAGTCTACTGTGGACATGGCTTCTCTCGGCCGAAACGAAAGTAACACTATATAGCCTTATTGGCGTTATGAGTACAAGCAGCCCCCTCCACCGGCCCGGATAAATACAAGCTTGGCGCAGCTTCAACAAATACCAGTCGAATCCAATCCTTATAATGGCCGGGTTTTCGCCCTTTCGAGCCTCAACGTGAATTCACCGCAGCGCATTGCTTTTATCGGCGCCGGGAACATGGCCCGCAGTCTCATCGGCGGGCTCCTTGCGGCTACGCCCGACCGATTCCGGATCACAGCAGCCGACCCCGATCCGGCGCAACGGGCGCAGATCGAGGCGCTCGGCATCGAGGCCTGCGCCGACAATACGCAAGCCATTGTCGGCGTGGATCTGGTGGTGTTGGCCGTCAAACCTCAGGTTGCGGCGCAGGCCCTGACCGCGGCCTCCGAGGCCCTACGGCGCACGCGCCCGACTCTGCTTTCAATTGCTGCCGGGCTGCGCATTGCCAACATCGAGGCAACCGTGGGCTGCGAACTGGCCGTGGTGCGCGCCATGCCCAACACGCCAGCACTCGTGCAACGCGGCATCAGCGGCTGGTATGCCAACGACCGCGTCACCGCCACCGGGCGCGCGATGGCCCGTGCGGTACTCGAAGCCGCGGGTACCGCCATCGAGGTGAGCGAGGAAAATCTGCTTGATGCCGTCACCGCCGTCTCGGGCAGCGGTCCCGCCTATTTCTTCCTGCTGGTCGAGGCACTGGCCGCGGCCGGCGTAAAGGCCGGACTACCCGCCGCGACCGCGGCCGAACTGGCGCGCGCCACGGGTACGGGAGCGATGGCCTTGCTCGATGTCAGCCCGCTCGAACCGGCCCAATTGCGCGCCCAGGTTACTTCGCCCGGAGGCACCACGGCGGCCGCACTGGACGTACTGCAGGGCAGCTTGCCGGAATTGCTGGAAAAGGCCGTATTGAATGCGCGCAACCGCGCCCATGAACTCGCACAAGGATAGATAGTCAGCTCATACCGGGAGAACATCTTGCAGACAAACGGCACCCAAGCCCTCATTTTCCTGATCAATATAGTATTCACGCTTTATATTGCGGCGCTGTTCATGCGCATTATTCTGCTGCGCCTGCATGCCGATTATTACAATCCGCTGGTACACTTCATTGCACGTATTACCGACCCGCCCCTGCGCCCGCTGCGTAAACTGATTCCCGCGTTCGGCGGCTGGGATATTGCCGCCATGCTGCTCGCCGTGGTCTGCGCTTTCGTATGCGGCCTGCTGGTTCTGCACCTGGCTGGATTCGGCACACCGTGGGTGCTGATCGCGAACTACACCGGCAGGAAACTGCTGGCTATATTGATCAACCTCTACATCGTTTCCATTCTGGTGCAGGCGATGATGAGCTGGCTCGGACCGCGTCAATACAATCCGCTGGTTCTCATACTGTGGCGCATGAACGAACCGCTGCTGCGGCCCGTACGCAAATTATTACCGCCTCTCGGCGGCACCTTCGATCTCTCTCCGCTGATAGTGATCGTGGCGCTGGAAGTCCTGTCGATCTTTCTCGGTCTGCCCAATTTCCTCTAAAGCACCTGCAGCACACTGTCCAAAATCGGTCTCGGTCGTACAAAACACTATCGGGAATGCTTTGCTTGTGCTATCTTCATCTGCGCTTTTCCCCTCACTTACCTAAGGAGCTTTATATGGCAAAGAAAAAAGCGGCCGCGGCAAGCAGCCCGGCCAAGGCGATGACCAAATCCGAAATCCTGCGTTATATAGCCGAAGAAAACGACCTCACTCGGGCCCAGGCTGCGGGCGCGGTGGAATCGATCGAGAAACTGATCAAGCGCGAACTTGGCCGACGCGGTCCCGGGCTTTTCAACCTCGCGGGTCTGCTCAAAATTCGCGTGGCCACCAAACCAGCCACCAAGGCGCGCAAGGGAGTCAACCCCTTCACCGGCGAACCGATGACAATCAAGGCCAAACCCGCCCGCAAGACGGTGCGTGTTACGGCGCTGAAAAAATTGAAAGAAATGGCCTGATCGCACGCGATCCCGTCATACGCCGCCGGCCTAGCGCCGGCGGTGTTTTATCTGAAATCTTCGCGGTCTAAACGGCCGCTCTTACCCGAAAAAGACAATCTCCCTCCGGGACGCAGAACACAGCAGCACAGCGAGGCAGACCGGCCATGCGGGGGCGCATTAAGTATTCGAACGCACTAACTGCGATTCGCTACCTCATCCTTGATGCGCATCAGATCGGAACGGCGCACATGGAGCAGATCCGCCAACCGATGCGCCAGAAAATCCTCGTGACCATCCAGCACGCCGTCGGCATAGGCGACTTTCCACAAGGCGGCAATCACGCCAAACTTTTCACTCTCGCTCAGCGTGATATCAAGCGTGCGCGTGTGTTCGTACAGGGAAACGGAATGATCAACTGCGCGTTCGCCACGATTCAGCAGCGCCTCGGCCTCGGCACGTTCCAACCCGCAGCTGTGTTCCAGCATGCGGGTAGCGGTTTCGCGTTCGGCGTCCTGGTCATCAAAGTCGGCACGCATCATCTCCACCAGCAAGGCAGCCAGTGCCAAGTGTGCATCGGGAACTGTCCGTGCCGAGGTCTCGGATGCCGCCAACCACTGGCGCAAACGCAATCCTAATCCAGCTTCCATCAGCGTGCCCCCTCGTTCAGAAAATCGACAACCATCGTACGCAATACCGTCAAATGGCCATGAAAAAAATGCCCGCAACCTTCAACCTCCCTGATCTCGGGTGACGGCTCCTGCTTCCTCGCCCAAGCCAGTACCGCTTGCGGATCCACCACCTCGTCGGCATCGCCTTGCACCAGCAACCAGCGGCCGGCCTGCGGAGCAGTGCCGTCGAACCCATAGTCGGCAAAATTGGAGACCGGCGGCGCCACCGTGACCAGCACCGGACACGGCTCCGCCGCCGTCCGCTTGAGGACCATGGCCGCGCCGAAAGAAAACCCCAGCCGCCACACGGTCAATTCGGGCCAACGTGTCTGTAACCAGTTTTCGGCCACCCTCAGATCTGCAGCTTCGCCCGCGCCATTATCGAAGTCGCCGGCACTTCGGCCAACGCCGCGAAAATTGAAACGCAAGGCCACCGCGCCGGCATCCACTGCTGCGCGCGCCAGCGTGAACGCCACCTTGTTGTCCAGCGTCCCGCCGAATTGCGGATGCGGATGGCACACCACCGCTACGGCGCGCGGCGCGCTTTCTCGCGGAGACTCCAGCACTGCCTGCAATAGCCCCGCGGGTCCCTCGATCATGCATTCTTCGCGCTCGATCGTGTTGCGCGCCATAAGTTCACCATCACTTTCGCTTATACCGGATATTTTATCGCGTGCTCTTGTTACACTTGATGTCTGCAACCGAGGACACTGTTATGCAACTGAAGATCGAAGGTTTTTCAGACGACGAATGGATCCCGGAACGGTTTGCCTTCGCAGCGCCGCATCCGGAGCAGCATATGCACTTTGCCGCCAACCGAAACCCGGGCCTGAGCTGGCACGATGTGCCGGAAAAGACGGCCTCGCTGGTACTGCTGTGCTACGACGACGATGTTCCGGCCCGTGCCGATGATGTAAACCGCACGGATCGCACCATCGCGAAGGATTTCGAGCGCACACGTTTCTATCACTGGACAATGGTCGATCTGGCCGCCGATCTTGGCCGCATTGCCGAAGGCAGCGTCAGCGATGGCGTCACGCCAAAAGGCAAGCGCAATCCGCCCGCGCCGGGCCATGCCCGCCAAGGGCTCAACGATTACACCGGCTTCATGGCAGGCGATGCCGAGATGGGCGGCCGATACTTCGGCTACGATGGCCCATGCCCGCCGTGGAACGATGAGCGCATGCATCATTACCACTTCGTACTTTATGCGACCGATCTTGAACGCTGCCCCGTGGAAGGCGACTTCACGGGCGGGGAAGTCGAGCAGGCGATCAAGGGTCACATACTGTCCAAGGCCGAAGTTACGGGCCGCTACAGCCTCTACCCACCCTTGCTGCAAAACAGTTAGTCGGATTTGCCGCTTAACCGCCCTTGCCGCCGTTATCTGTCAACACCGAGGTCGGGGCCTGAAAATGCACCACCTCGGTATGCTCGACGGCACTCTTTCTACCCGGTGGTGCTGGCTTGTAATGACGGGCGGCAATGATTTCGCGTGCAGCCTCTTCATACTGACCCGGCGGCTCGGCGGCAATCACGTGGATGTTGTGCGCACGTCCATCGGCACCGACTGTAAAGCCCACCTGCACGAAGCCCTTGAGCGTTTGCTGCGATTGCTTCGCCTGTGCGCTCGTGCCCTGCTGCCCAGGCACATGGGACAGCAGCTGAACCCCGCGGATGACAGTCAGCCCCACGGTCTGGTCCGGATGATGGCCCGCAAACTTGTACACCAGCCAGCCCGCGCCGAAAAATATCAGCGCGCCCGCGAGCACGGCGGCCGCGACGAAACGCAAAAGTACATAGAATCTGGACATGGCGGGATGCGCTGTACGCACAGTCGATTTGCTCAATTTAACAAACCCGAGCGTCCGGTGAAAGGGGATTGGACCCGGAACCGGACATATCCGGTAAAATGGCGGCGTTACCGGAACCTGTCTCAGACTGTGTAAGGAGTCAAGATGCGTCTTGTCCGCGCCCTCGCCACGATTCTGCTTGCCGCTGCGGCCGGCACGGCTTCGGCCGCCAGCCCGGCTCCTGCGCAGGCCACCGCCGCCAGTGCGGCACAAGGCAAGGTGCTTGCCACCACCTGCGTGTTCTGCCACGGCATCAAGGATTACACCGTGCCCTACCCGACCATGCATGTGCCGCTGATTGGGGGGCAGCACGCCAAATACATAGTTAATGCGCTCAAGGAATACGCCGCAGGTGATCGCCACTTTGCGACCATGCAGGCCCAGGCAAGCTCGCTAACCGACCAGCAGATACGCGATATCGCCGCCTGGGTATCGAGTCTGCAATCCAATCCGCCGCCAACCAACGGTAACGCCAAGGCGCCCTCGTTCGCATCCACGTGCGCCGCCTGCCACGGCGCGCGCGGGGTAAGCACGAACCCTGTGTACCCGTCGCTGGCCGGGCAGAAGAGCGATTATCTGCTGCGCGCACTGCAGGAATACAAATCAGGCAAACGCAAGAATGCCATCATGAACGGCATGGCATCGGGCCTCACGCTGCAGCAGATGCAGCAGTTGGCCGATTACTTCGGCCGTCAGCCCCCGGCCATGAAACTGCTGCCCGAGCCGGGGCCTTAGGAACCCCTGATCTGTTCCATACGCGGATCGCGTTTGTGCTCAAAAGGTCCGGACGCAAGGCGCTCGGCGCAGCGCCGTAGCAGGGACTACCGTCAAGCCGGGCAACGCAGCAGCCGGACTTTGGGGCGCGCCAGGACGGCGTCATCCGTCGTTCATTTGCACTGACCAAACTTCTCTCCTCGTTCCTTACCAGTCGCACGCAAAGACCCCGGCGCGACCGCGTATGGAACAGATCAGGGGTTCCTTGCTTACTCAGCTGGCAATAAGCGGCGGATAGCGCTCACCAGATCGGAATCCGAAACGCGGTCAGCTTCGGGGAAAATGCGCCGGATTCGGCCCCGCGTATCCACCAGTATCAGCGAATCGTTGTGAGTCACGTCGTAGTCCGGCTTGGCCTTGCGCGCCAGCGGATTCACAACCTCCGGCGGCGGTGTGTATAGCCCCTGTTTTTCCGCTACCGCAGCCTGACGGTCGGCCACGGCCTCGGGCACCTGCTCGAAATCCACGTGGAAACCACCTGTCACCACCTGCCGGATCTGGCTCGGGCTACCGGTCAGAAACTGCCAGTGCGTATCGCCCGGATTCCAGCCGTACTGGCGCATGAACGCCGCCATGACCCTGGGACCGGTATGGCCCGGGTCCACGTTGAAGGAGACCAGTTGCACTTTGTCGGCCAATTGCGCCGTTTTGAGCGCCCGCTCCAGACTGACCAGATGTGCCGCAATCAGCGGGCAATAGTCGGTGCAATAGGGAAACAGGAACGCCACCACACGCACCTTGCCGGCAAAGGTTTTCGATTGCACCGTATGGCCCAGTTGATTGGTCAGCGTATAGTCGGGTGCCGTGCCCAGTACGGGAAACCTGGAGCGTCCGCTCAAGCAGTGGGAATACCAGTACCCGCCGCCAAAGCCCAGGCCCAGGGCAACGACTGTGATTGCAAAATACGGGACAATACGTCTGCTCATTTAGCGGCTCAAACTGAAAGCTATGGTGCATTTTAAATCCTTGCCACGTCTGCTTCTCGCGGGAACACCGATGCTGTTCCTGCTCGCGGCCTGCGCGCACACGCCTGATGTGGGACATCTGAACGGTTCGGCGCCCGCCTTCGACGGCCGGCTCGCATACCGCTACACGGCCAAGGCGACCGATTTCGGACCGCGTCCACCGGGCAGTGCAGCCCACGCCAGGCTGCTCGCCTGGCTCGAGCACAATCTTGACGGCACCCGCTGGACGGCACAGAGTTTCACGGCCCACACGCCCGACGGCCCGCTGTCTATGACCAACCTGATCGTCCGCTTTCATGGCACCGCCCCCGGCGTCGTCGTGATCGGTGGTCATTACGACACGCTCTCGCATCGCCCGGATTTCGTGGGTGCCAACGACGGCGGATCCTCCACCGGCATCCTGCTCGCACTCGCCGACCACTTCCGCAATCACCCGCCACGCGGGCCGAGTGTGTGGCTCGTGTGGCTCGACGGCGAGGAAGCCATCCGCGACTGGGTGGGCAACGATCATACCTACGGCAGCCGGACACTGGCCCGGCAATGGCACAGAGATGGCACCGCGGCCCGTATCCGCGCCGTGCTCAATCTGGACATGATCGGCGACCGCGACCTCGGCGTCGCCCGCGATACCGAGGCCACACCGTGGCTGATGAATCTGATCTGTGCCCAGGCGCGGCGCATCGGGGCTGGCCCGTATTTCTGTAATTATGATGAGGCGGTCGAAGACGACGACACCGAATTCCGCGCGGCAGGAATGCCGGCTGCCGATATCATCGACTTTCACTACGGTCCGTTCAACAGCTACTGGCACACGCCGCAGGACACGCTCGACAAGCTTTCACCACGCAGCTTCCGCATCGTCGGCAGCGTGGTGCTGGCTACCGTGCACGCCCTGAGCACACAGCGACGGAACTGATCGAAGATCCCTTTCGGTCCGGGTAAATCATGGCCCGCCGTATCCGCGCTTGCGCAATGTGTCCAGAAATTCCTCGCCTGGGGTTTTGCGCATACCGGGACAGGACACCTCGTGGGCAAACAAGGGCTGCAAACCTTGCATCACCCGCGCATACTGGGGGTTGATGGCCCTATCGACCTGATAATCAACGGCGGGCACGCCATAGCACCGATCACCGATGCGATCGATTTCCGCTCCGTTGCCCAAACGAATTCGCTCGGGCATATCCAGCGGAGAAAATCTGGATTTCCGCAGCTTCCGCATGGAAAACGGAGATGATTTGGTTCCACGCTGCTCGAGATAATTCCCAAGCGTTTGCCTCCAGCGAAAGCCGGCTGAGGATATCCTTCGCATCCGCGGCAACGGGAAAGGCAGCACCTTGCCTACACGCAGTCCAAGTACCCCGATCGGTCGTAAAATTTTCGGTGTAGCCAGGGACTCTACCGATCGGAGCGATAGGCGAGGAGGCAGCACTGGTGCGTCTCGCAGAAGAGGCTTGCCGGGCGCGGCGGCAGTCTGCAACACGGGGGCATTGCGCAAATAAACCGGAAACACGGATTGTGGCATCACCGCCCGCGGCGGGCGTATAAGCACCTTCATCATCACAAATAAAGCCAGCGTAACCACCATGGCACACACAAGGCACAGGCCATAGCCGAACCAGCGATAGCAACCGGACATAAACTCGAATTTGATCGTCTGCAGCCGGGACATCAGGCCGTGGCATTTCTTGCAGTGACTGATATATCAGATGCCGTAGATGCTCACAAGTTCGCCGGGGCGCATGCACCGCCCCCGGGATTCGGCAGATAGAATGCTATTCCGTCGTACCGATTTGCTTGAGCAGCACCTGCACGGCCGCCTTGAGGCGGTCATCCTCGCCATGGTAGCTTTCGCCCAGCGGCTCGGCCACCGGCACGTCGACCGGGCGTGGTCCTGCTTGCCGACCTCGCCGCCACCGCCATCGGCCTGATCGCGTTTTAGCGCCCGCGCCTACCGGGCTTTCCAGAAGCGCTGCATTTCCAGGAATGTGAACGAAGCCGACCACGTGATCAGCGCGAAACCGGTCAGGGCCTCGGTCCCCACCAGGAAGCGCATGGCGCCGAACGGTACTAGATCACCGAGCCCCAGCGTGGAATACACCACGGCCGAAAAATACACGTAGTCGGCAAGGCCGTGCTGCACCTGCCCCGCCACCCAACCGGTGCCGGGCATCTGTGCCAGCCCGTACATGCCCGCTCCAAAGATCCAGATTTCCACGACATGGACCGTGAGGAGAACGAACATCAGGACCAGCATCCGGCGCCGGTGCATGCTGCCCAGCTTTGGCAGCCAGTTGGTGAGCATGCTCATGGTCTCGTAGTGCAGGAGGACACAGGCCAGCACGACCCCGACCGTAACGCCGACCGTGACCCAGTGCGCCGCATCGAAATAAGTACCCGTCACGATTCGCTCCGCCCTTCCTCTGATGTCTTTAATCCGCCTGCACCAAGGTTAGCACCGGTACCGCGGCTCCCGCCATACCGCCAGCCCCGGACCGGCGCAAAGCTATTTCGCGGGTCGGCTCCCGATCTGCTTGAGCAAGACCTCGACCGCTGCTTTCAGGCGCGCATCCTCGCCATGGTAGCTCTCGCCCAAGGGCTCAGCCACCTGCACGTCGACCGGGCGCGGATGCATTTCCATCGGCTTGCCGTCGGCCGTGGTGACGGTGATGAAGGGCAGGCGCACCACGAATCCATTGATCAGCGGGACGTCGGACGTGTAGACGATCCAGCCGGCGGTCGGTTCGCCCACGATCTTGCCGAGCCCGAGTTCACGGTATCCCTCGGTGAAATCCTCACCGTCCGACAGGGTGACCCGGTTGGTGATGAGTACCGTCGGGCGCTCAAGCGCACGTTGGCCGAGCAGTGGACGCGCGCTGACCCGTTTCATCCCGCGGAAGGTCATGTTGAGGTAATGCTTGCGCACCAAAGCATCCAGTGCATAGGCATTCACGAAGCCGCCGAAGTTGTTGCGCACGTC
The DNA here is from genome assembly GCA_049581885.1 of Gammaproteobacteria bacterium. Lineage (GTDB taxonomy): Bacteria > Pseudomonadota > Gammaproteobacteria > JAKDMP01 > JAKDMP01 > JBAUSV01. Next base: position 14,444 of record JBAUSV010000335.1, read on the forward strand.
GATCACCACGCCTTGCTTGTCACCGTTCCTGGCATCAATCGCCCGGTACAGGCGTTGCAGCGAACGCATGGACATGTCCGGCAAGTCGATATAGCCCAACCGCCCGTCGCTGAGTTTCGCAACCATTTCACGGTTGTGCTCGACCCATGACTCGTAGACAAGTTGCTCGGCCGCCCCGGCGTTGACCGGCTTGACCTTGACCTCACGGGTGTGCCGCCCCCCGGCGTTGTCGGCAACGGTGAGTACCGTTTCCTTGCCGATGCGATTCTCCAGAAGTGCGTCCAGGTTGGTATCCGCGCCTAGTTGAGTACCGTCCACCGCGAGCAGGTAATCTCCCTCGGCGATGTGCCCAGCCAGGGCTGCCGGCGACTGCGGAATAACCTGGCTGATGCGGAAACGGCCCTGCTGCTCATAGACGGCCGGGTCGAAACGCAGTCCGATGCGGCCGATCACGTCCGGCGCCTTGCGGTGCCAACGCACGCCGGAATGCGAGGAGTCCAGCTCGCCGACCATGCGGTTGAGAATGCGCTGCAGCGTGGCCTTCGTCTCGGCCCCGGCCACCAGGGGCGCATACCGCGCCTTGACCGCTTTCCAGTTCACTCCGTTCATGTCCGGATTGTGGAAATTGACATCCAGCCACCGCCAGGCCTCGTGGAAGGCCACTTCCTTCTCGGCCTGGAAGTTGACCTCCATCGTCGCCGAGGTGGCGAACGGCTTGGGCGAGCCGCCCTTCACCGGCACCGAGTAGATCTTCCCGTCGTCGAGGTACCACACGGTCTTGCCGTCCGGTGAAAACTGCGCCGAACTCTTGGGTCCGGGGGTGGAGGTAATCTGGTGGGTCACCGGGGGCTTGAGCACCAGTGGAGCCAGCGACCAGGTATAGAGATTCTCATGCCCTCCGACTTCGGCACTGAACAGCAGCGTCTTGCCATCCGGACTGACCGCGATGGCTCCAGCGTTCAGTCCCACCGGCAGGATGTGCAGGCGGCGCGCAATGTGGTGGAAGTCAATGCTGACATGCGCCGGCTTTGGCTTCATGCCCTGTCCGGCACCTGATGCCTCGCCGCCGCGGCCTGCAGACCCATGCGCCTCGCCCGGCGCGGAGGACTCCTTGAACAGGTCAAGGAACTGTTGCTCGCGAAATTGCGGCGCCTTCTGAACGAGATCCACACGGGCGATCTGCCCGGGTTCGGTGCGCTGCCCGGAACTGAAGAACAAGGCCTTGCCGCCCGGACTCCACCACAGGCTGTCGGCGAAGGTGTTGCCCATGAAGCTCACCGTCCGCGCTTTGCCGCCGTCCACGGGAACGACTTCGGCATTGCGATACATGCGCGGCCCCCAAGCGAGGAATGCGACCCAGCGGCTGTCCGGAGACCAGGCGAAGGGCCGCGTCGACTCGAGCGGGTGATGCAGATCGAGTTCACCGCTCGCGAGTTCGCGCGTCTTCCCGCTCTTGGTGTTCACCACGTCGAGCTGCTTGCCGTTGCGTATGAATGCGACCCAGCGCCCGTCGGGCGAGAACTGCGGGGTGAGGTCGTTGCCCTGCGTATCCGTCAGACGCCGCTCCTTGCCGGTAGCGAAGTTGTAAATGAACAAATGATCGGTGCCGTCACGATTGGACACGTAGATGATGCGCCGGCTGTCCGGTGCCCACCGGACAGAGAATTCCGCGGCGGCGGTATGCGTGATCTGGTGTGCGGGCCCGGGCTTGCCGGCCGGTGCCGCGAAGATGTCGCCGTGCACCACGAACACCAGTTTCTTGCCGTCCGGCGAAAGCGCCAAATCACTGAAATGCGAAGTGAAATGCCGTTCGGTCGTACCCGGCCCGGCGACCGCGCCGCCGAGGCGGATCGGGACCTGTCGCGTCTTGCCGGTATGCGTGTCAAGCGTCCAGATATGGAAATTTCGCTGGAAGGCGATAGTCCCGCCATCGGCCGCAAGAGTCGGCCACAGGCAACGGCCGTCGGTGAAATGCGTCACGGCGTGTTCTTTGCCGTCGAGGCGCACGCTCCAGATATTATCCGTGCCGCTGCGGTCGCTCATGTAATAGACCGAGCGGCCGTCGGGGTTCCACATCGGCCACAGCGCGCGGGCGTTGTCGGGCGTCAGGCGACGGTAATCGTGCGACCCGTTGTTATCCAGCAACCAGATCGCACCGTCGTCGATGTGGGCACGGCCATGCCGCCACCACTGCGTGGAACCCCAGCCTTGGCCCACCAATGCGACCAGCTTCCCGTCCGGCGAGGGTACGCCGGCCTCCTCGTTGCGGTAGAGCTCCTGCGATACGGGCATGGGCGTGCCGCCGCTGACACGCACGCGATAGACCGCACCGAAATGCGCGATATTGTTGCGCCCGCTGGTGAAATACAGCCACTCGCCGTCGGCCGAGAAGCCGCTCGGCACGTCAGGCACATCGCTCCAGGTCAGGCGCTTGAGCGAACCGTCCGTCAGATTAAGGAGGTAAATGTCGCCGTGTCCCGCCTTGTCGGAAACGAACGCCAGGTGCCGTCCATCAGGCGAAAACAACGGTCGCGAGTCCGGTGCCGAATCGGACACCAGCAACTGCGCCACACCGCCCGTGGCCGGCACCTCCCATATTGCACCATCTGCCACAAAGGCAATCCGGCTACCGTCGGGGCTCATACTCGGCTGGGTAAAGCTCGGCTGCGGAGTGACGGAAGCAGCGGCATCAACATTCGACGCAAGCACCAATCCGGCGACGGCACAGGCCATGACAAGCAGGCGATTAATATTCATGGGGCGCTTCCGGTGAGGTACAACCGCCCAGAGTTTATACGATCAGCCCGTCGCGGGTCGGGAGCGTATGCCTCGCGTTCTCAGCTCGCGCCGGTATCGACGGTCTGTGGAGCCATCTTGAGATCTCCCTTGTACAGGGTATAAAAACCGTCTTTCGCGGAAAGTTCGAGCCTGCTCTGCAGGAAGAGGCTTCCGGTCTTATGCAACCGCTCTTCTGCAGCGTCGCTGTACCTAAGTGCATTTGTCCGCACCCCGACTGTAAAACTGCCGTGCTTCCTAAAGTGGCCAGTGGCGTCGAGATTCCCGTTCAGCGTCTGCTGCAACTGCCGGTAGGCCCGGACACCCTTGTCGGACAGGGACAGCAGATACCAGTGCTTGCCCGCCTCAGCCTTACCGGTCCCGGCGCCGACCCAGGGCCCTTCCTTCAGCACCACAAGCGGCATCTTGAATTTCTGTTCCGGTTCATCTTTGAACTTCAGGGCTACGTTCAATTCCGGCGGAGTACTCCCCAGGCTGACGCCGTCATCCAACTGAATGGCGGCTCGCACGGCCGAGGGATCGGTCTGTAGAAAATCCTTCGGGCCGAAGTTGCGAAAATGCCACATCGTCGATAACGGCATCCCGGCGCACGCGGCCAATGTGGAAAATGCAGCAGCCAAAGCCAACGTTTTGAGAAAGCGGCGTGTATTCACTTCGAACGCCTCCAGACCGGTGTCTACATGAAATCCACCATATCACCGAGCGGCCTGCGGGTGATGCCAGGCACCCGCGCATCGGCGGCCGGATAACCCGTCACCAAGAGCAGGAACGGGCGTTCGTTAATCGGGCGATGCAGCATCTCGTTGAGGAACCCCATCGGGCTGGGCGTGTGCGTGAGCGTTGCGAGCCCCGCGTGATGCAACGCCGTAATGAGCATGCCCGTGGCCAGCCCCACTGATTCGATAGGGTAGTAGTGCTTGACCTTGCGCCCGTCGGGCAGCTTGCCGTACTTCTGGGCGAACACAGCGATCAGCCACGGCGCAATTTCCAGAAACGGTTTTTGCTCGTCGGTGCCAAGTGGCGCCAGCGCCTCCAGCCACTCGGGTGAGGCGCGATGTGCATAGAACTCGCGCTCTTCGGCCTCCGCCGCCGCACGTATACGTGCCTTTACTGCCGGATCGGCCACTGCCACGAAGTGCCACGGCTGCATATTGGCTCCGCTGGGCGCGGTGGCAGCCGTCGCAAGACAATGCTCGATCAGTTCGCGCGGAACGGAGCGATCCGAGAACATGCGCACGGTGCGCCGACGCTCCATTTCCACTTGAAAGTCGCGCGCACGCTCGAGCATTTCGGGCTGTGAGTATTCCCGGTAACCGGATAGCGGCACAAAACGAGGATCGGCCATAAGACTTTCCCGGACCACATTTTTTTCAGTGTAAAGGATTCATGGCATGCTAATCGAGCCTATACTTGAGTTTAAATCTCATCTACCGGGCGTGGAAATGACGCGAATGCTGAAACCCGGACTTGCGCTGACGTGCCTGTCCATTGCGCTCGGGCTCGCGGGTTGCGGAGGCGGTTCATCGTCATCGCCACCTTCACCGCCACCGTCGCCGGTTTTCCCGCCACCTTCCGCCTCGCTGTCACAAGTCTCGGCGGCGAGCCCATTCAGCGGCGATTGCAACGGCGCACCGCAGAGCGGCCAACTTTATTTGCAGGCGGAAGTCGAGCCTTATATCGCCGTCAATCCAAGCAGCCCGCTCAACGTCATCGGCATCTGGCAACAAGACCGTTGGTCGAACGGCGGCGCCCAGGGCCTGATCGCCGCCGCCTCCTTCGATGCCGGCCTGACCTGGGCACGGCATCCGCTGCCCACCTCGAATTGCGCGGGCGGTACGGCGGGCAATGGCGGCGATTACGAACGCGCCTCCGATCCCTGGCTCAGCTTTTCCCCCACCGGCATCGCCTACGCCATTTCGCTTTCGTTCAACGACAGCAACAACACGAGCGCAATACTCGTCACGCGTTCCAGCGACGGCGGCAGCACCTGGAGCGACCCGGCCACCTTGATCTGGGATGATAACGGGGTACTGAACGACAAGGAAAGCATCACGGCCGATCCTACCAATGCAAACTACGTGTATGCGGTGTGGGACCGCATTGATTCCAAGGGCTACGGTCCAGCCTGGTTCGCACGCAGCACGAACGGCGGCCAAAGCTGGGAGGCCGCGCGCATAATCTACGACCCCGGACAGAATCCGACCAACGGCAACCAGACGCTGGGCAACCAGATCGTGGTGCTGCCGGATGGCACTGTGCTCGACATGTTCGACGAAATCGATTACGCGAACGGCCAGTACAGCGCCGCCTACAAAGTGATCCGCTCCACCGATCACGGCACCACCTGGTCGGCGCCCATCAAGATCGCCGACGAACTGGCTGTCGGTGCCCGCGACCCGGAAACCGGCCAGCCCATACGCGACGGCGCCGGACTGGCCGATATTGCGGTCGGCCCGGCGGGTAACCTCTTCGTGGTCTGGCAGGACGCGCGCTTCAGCAATGGTGATCATGACGGCATTGCACTGTCGAGCTCGACCGACGGCGGTCTCACCTGGTCAGAGCCCGTCGAGATCAACGCCGACACCGCCGTCGAAGCATTTACACCGAGCATAGGCATCCTGAGTGACGGCACGCTGGTCGCAACCTATTACGACCTGCGCAGCGACACCCCCGATCCCGACACCCTGCCCACGGATCTGTGGCAAGTGATTTCCACCGACGGCACGACTTGGCACGAGCGCCATGTGTCCGGTCCGTTCGACCTCGCCATCGCACCCGATGCCGAAGGACTTTTCCTCGGCGACTACCAGGGGCTCGCCACCGACGGTAACGATGCCCTGCCATTTTTCGTGCAGACGGTGGACTCGGCTACCGGCCCCACCGATGTGTTCGCGCTACCGCCGTCGATGAGCACACCGCTGCTGTTGGCCATCTCTTCCGGCTACCGCGCCGTGCCGGCACAAACGCTTATCCGAACGCCCGTGTTCCGTACACGCATCGAGCAGAATCTGCTGCGCCTGCTGCACCGTGAAGGCCGCCTTCCCCGGCCACCGCAACGCCCTATCCGGCCGGACTGAGCCACATGTTAGCGTTCGCGGGCCGCCGCCAGAAACGCCTTCTCCCCTTCACGCCGGATCCACCAGTCCATGCCCGTGGAGAGCAGATTCGTAATGATTACAGAGGCGGCAAAAAAGTACAGCGCCGACAGCACCGTGGCATGTGCCAGTATGCCGAGCTTTACGCTCGCCACCAGGATCGCGATGATGAACACATCGAGCATGGACCATTTGCCGAGTACAGACGCGCCGCGCACGATGCGCTGGCTGAACTTGCCGAGCCGTGCACCCTTGATAAATACCGCAATCAGGAAAAAATTCTTGCCGATGGGGAACAGGACGGAGAACACAAGCAGCACCGTGGCAAGAAAATACTCACTGGAACCGTACAGCGATATTATGGCCGACCAGATCGATATCGTGTTATTAAAAATCCAGAACTTGTCGAGCGTGAGAATGGGCAACGTCAAACCCTCGAACAGCAGCCCCATCGCCACCAGCAATAACATGACTGCGCCAACACGTAACCCAAGACCCAAACTGAGCGGACGCGATCCATTCATGACCGAGGCTCGGCTGCCGCTACCGAGGCAGCCGGTGGCGGCGCGCGCAGGAAAGGGTGTCCCTCGGTATTGAACACCACGGCGTCAAAGTCGAGCGTTTTTGCGGGCGCAAACAATAAATAGAAATACTTGAACGTTTCGGCAAAAACGTAGCTCTCCATGCGATCGGCCTGTTTCTTCTTCACCACACTCGAGAGCGCTGCATAGGCATGCGGCGTACGGCAATATTTCACAAAGTCATGAAACATGACCGCCCCCATGCGCAAGTACTTCTTCTCGTGCGTGTAGTGATAGAGGTAATAGGTGGATTCGACGATTTCCGGACGCAGTTCGTAACCGGGATAGATCACCTTCATCGTCTTGTAGTTGATAACCTCGGGTTCGATACCGTAAAGGTTCCACATCCTGAACGACGACGCCTGCAGGCTCTTCGCCTGCTGCAGCTCACCACCGAGCGCCAGCTCCGCCGGAAAAAAGGCATCCAGCGCCCCGTAAAAGGTACTCGTTCGCTTGCCCGTACCCATGTTCGCCTGGCCGTACCACAGGGTGCCGTGCGCTTCGTCCGCGAGGTACTTGTTCACGGCGGCGATAGTGGTATGCCACATGCGCCGGCACGCCGGATCGCGGAACAACTCCCAGCACTTGATCTGGTATTCGTAGTAGGAATCGATGCCGCCACTGATCGAAGACTCCGTACCCGTCCACTTTCCGGTCTTGATATCGATGGTGCTGCCTACCAGGCCGATCGCCGAACGCCGTTTCCACACGGCGACGAGCGCACGCTTGGCCTTTTCGTAAAACACCGCGTTACCGGTCAGGCGGCTCAGGGTCCCGAATTCGAGCAGCAGCGACCCTGCCTCGGCCGGGTTGGTGTCGTCACCGCGGACCGCGCCCGTCTTCAGATTCACGAAGCGCCACGGGATGCCGGTGGGCGAGTCGAAGGCCGGCAGCAGACGCGTGCCGAGATCGTTCGCGAGTACCAGCAGGTGCTTGTCGTGGGTCAACTCGTAGCTCGAGAGCAGGCCGCCGAGGAGGCGGATCGTGATCTCGAAGGTCTTGACGGAAATATCCCTGTCGAAGGACAGATGCGTGTCGATGTAAGTGCGGTCCTCATCGGCCTGCCGCTTGAGACCCATCAATACCAGCGTGTCGAGTGCATCGACCTGCGTCATCTCCAGCGACTGGCCATACCAGTCGCGGGGCTTCAAGCTGAGCGGGCGCAGATCATCGTGGCCCCATGCATAGTGCCTATAGCCGTTCCAGGCATGCAGGAACTCGGTCTTCACCGCCGCCGCCATCGCCGTGCGATTCACCGGCGCAGTGACCGGCGCCGCCTGTGCCGCCATGGAAAAAAACGCCACCGCCACGGCGGCAGGAATCCATTTCATCGCTTGTCTCCTCGCAATACGCGCAGGGCCTCGTAGCACGCCCCCATGGTGTGGTAGTCGGTCTTGCCCGCAGGGCTTTTCTCATCGTCGTATTTGCGGTTTTCTCGATCCAGGATCCGATACCAGGCACCGTATTCGTGATCCACGAAATAGCACCAGGCGTAAAGCCAGATGCGCTCGTACCAATTCCACCAGCCCGGATCGCCGGTGTGTTCTGCGAACACCGCCGCAGCGGCGAGCGTTTCGGCCTGGACCCAGAAGTACTTGTCGCCGTCGCAGACCGTGCCGTCGGGGGCGAAGCCGTAGAAGATGCCGCCGTGTTCATCGTCCCAGGCCTGCGCCAGCGCACGCTCGAACAAAAACTTTGCCGCAGGAATCAACCAATCGTGATCGAGATGGCGGGAAAGCATGAGCAACAGTTTTGCCCATTCGGTCTGGTGCCCCGCCTGGAAGCCCCACGGACGAAAAAGATGCTTGGGATTATCACGGTTGTAGTCCCAATCCGGTTGCCAGTGCACATCGTAGTGCTCCCACACCAGGCCGTCGGTGGCCGCTGCCTGGCGGCGTATCATGTGGTCGGCCAGCACATAGGCGCGATCACGGTAGCGAGCGTCGCCGGTCGCCTCGAAGGCGGCAATCAACGCTTCGCACAGATGCATGTTGGCGTTCTGTCCGCGGTACGGCGTGAACACCCAGTTTGCATCCGCTTCATCGCGATAGAGACCGGCTTCGGACTCCCAGAAGCGAGCCTCCAGCAGCTCCCAGGTTTCGTCGAGCCACGACTTCGCCTCGTCGATGCCGGCGGCGAAGGCTACGGCGTAGGCGAGCAGCACGAACGCGGCTCCGTAGCAGTGGTTGGTGCAATCTTCCGGTACGCCGTCTCGGATCGTCCACGCGTAACCGCCGGTTTCCCCGTTGCGGTGCGTATCGCGCAGGTAGCGCAGGCCGTGGCGCACGGCATCGAGATACGCGTCCGTGCCGAATTCCCGATACGCCATGGCGTAATTGAAGACGAACCGCGTGCTGCTGACCAGGTGACGGTGCCGGGTGTCATAGACCGTGCCGTCGTCGCGGAAGTATTGGAAGAACCCGCCCTCGGGATCGATCACGTGCGGATGGTAAAACGCCATCGTCCGCGCGATATGTTCGCGCAGGAAGGCTTCCGATCGAAAGTCGGGTTGGATATTCACGAATGTGCTCCCAGGAATTGCCTGACCTCCTCGCCCGACGCCATAGCCGCAAAGGAGCCGTTACGGGTCACCGCCAGCGCACCGCAGGCGGCACCGAAACGCAGACCCTCCTCGATGCGCTCCCGGAGCAACTCGATATCGACGCCGGCGGGGAACGCCTGCACCAACCAGTAAAGGAAACCGCCACTGAAGGCATCACCGGCGGCCGTCGTATCGATGGCCTGCACCGGAAAAGCGGGCACACTGCCGCGCGCATGTTGAGTGTAAAAGCAGATTGGGCCGGGGCCGTCGGTGACGAGCACCAGGCGGGGGCGGCCCTGCCACAAGGCCTCTATCACCGCGTCGCCGTTGCCTTGCAGCCCGGAGAGATAGTCCAGTTCCGAGCGCGACAGTTTCACCAGGTCCGCCATGGCGAGCGCCTTGTGGATCGGACCGCTGGGGTCGTCCCCGCCATCCCACAGGGCGGGACGCAGGTTCATGTCGAAGCTCACCAGTGCGCCGGCTTCGCGCGCCCGCAGCATTCCCGCGAAGGTGGCCTCGGCAAGCGGTGCACTCGTCAGGCTGTTGGAGCAGGCATGAAAGACGGCGGCCTCGTCGAAACAGCGCTCGTCGAAATGTTCGACGCGAAACAACTGATCCGCCGCCGGCGAGCGGTAGAAACTGAAACTGCGTTCGCCGTCGGCCGCGAGCGACACGAAGGCCAGTGCGGTCCGTGCCATGCGGGTACGCGGTGCATGACGGGTATCGACCCCGGACTCTTTCAGGCTCTCGAGCAGGAAATCCCCGAAGGGATCCTCGGCCAGCATCCCGACGAACGCGGCATCGCCGCCAAGCCGCGCAACGGCCGTCGCCACGTTGGCGGGCGCACCACCGGCATACTGCTCGTAGCACGGCGGTTGGTCCGGCACCCGCGACCCGGCGATCAGGTCGATCAGGGCCTCGCCGAAGCAGATCACCTTACCCATGGGCCGTTTCGTCCTCTTCCGGCTCGGGCGCCGAGCGGATGCGCGAGCCGACGAAGCCGTAGAAGGCGATGTAGAGATAGCACACCAGCGGCAACAGGAAGGCATGGTGCACGCCGATTCGGTCGGCGATGGCGCCCTGAGCCAACGGAATGACCGCACCGCCGACGATCGCCATGATGAGCAAGCTCGAGGCCGTCCCCGTGAGATGACCCATGCGCCGGATGCCGAGCGTGAAGATATTGGGGAACATGATCGAGTTGAACAGTCCAATCACGACGATGCTCCATACCGCCAGGGAACCGCTGGCGAGCATGGTGGTGGAAATCAGCGCCGCCGCCACGAGCGCGAACACGCCAAGCAGCCGCCGCGGATCCATCTTCTGCAGCAGCGCCGCCCCGATGAAGCGCCCGATCATGGCCCCGCCCCAGTACAGGGCAACATAGTTCGCCGCTTTCGCGGGGGAAATGTTGCCGATGTCCGGCAACGAAATGTAGTTGATCATGAAGCTGCCGATGGAGACCTCGGCGCCGACATAGACGAAGATCGCGAAGATGCCGCAGAACAGGTGCGGGTGGCGCATGGCGGAGCGCATCAGCGACTCCTCGCGGACCTGCTTCTCCGGAGCCTCGTGTTCCTTGAACACCGGCAGGCGGAAGAACAACACCCCCAGCGCCAGCACCAGGAGTAGCGCGCCCAGCCCGAGGTAAGGGCCCTGCACCAGGTGCGCCTGATGGATCTTGTAGGCGAGCTGCCGCGCGACCGGCAACTGTGCCAACTGGGCGGCACCGAGCACCGTGCCCGAAAGAATCAGAATGCCCCCGAACTTTGGCGCCAGCGTCGTACCCAGTGAATTGAGTGCCTGCGCCAGGTTGAGGCGGCTGGAGGCGGTACGCGCCGGACCCAGCAGGCTGACGTAGGGATTGGCCGCCACCTGCAGCAGCGTGATGCCGGTTGCCAGAATGAAAAACGCCGTGAGGAACAGGCCGTAGGACGGGATTGCCGCCGCCGGGTAGAACAGGAACGCGCCCACGGCACTGACCGTGAGACCTGCGGCGATGCTTTTCTTGTAACCGATCAGCCTGACTACCCTGCCCGACGGTGCCGACATCAGGAAGTACGCCCCGAAGAAAGTGAACTGCACCAACATGATCTGGGTGTAATTGAGATCGAACAACGTCTTCAGATGCGGAATCAGCACATCGTTGAGACTGGTGAGGAAGCCCCACATGAAAAAGATCACGGTCATCACACCCAGCGCGACGCGGTTCGACGTGGACCCGGTTTTCATCGCACGATCCTTACTCCGTGCATGCCGGAGCCAACGTCGGGCGCGCGGCAGGAACTCCCGCGCACAACCAGCTTGACGGGCACCACCATGCGCTCGGGGCCATGCGATGCATGGGCGATCCGGTCGAGAATGACCTCGGCCGCGCGCCATCCCAGTCCGCTGGGATTCACCGCCACCGTAGTCAGGGGCGGCGAGAAAAGGGCCGCTTCGGGAATATCGTCGAAACCGGTCACCGCAAAATCGGTCCCCACGCGCCGTCCGCCGGCAGTCAGGCCATGAACCAGCCCCAGGGCCACGATGTCGTTGTAGCAAACCGCCGCGCTCACCTCGGGCAGATCATCCGGCAGGCGCACCCCGGCCGCCGCCGCCTCGTGACGCACCGGCGCACACTCGACAAGCCACTCCGGAGGGGTTTCGATGCCCGCGGCCTCCATCGCATCCAGGTAGCCGAACCGACGCTCGCGGCAGGAGCTCGAACTGGCGTGCCCCCCCACGAACACGATTCGTCGATGCCCGAGGTCGATCAGGTGCCGGGTGGCCAGGCCGGCTCCGCGCCGGTTGTCGCAGACCAGGAAGTCCCAGTCGCCCCCGGCCACTTCGCGGTTGAAGACAAGCGTGGGCACGTGCGTCCCGAGCAGGCGCCGGAGGCTGTCGTTCATACTGCCCTCGGCGGGCGAGAGAATGATTCCCGCCGGACGGTGCTCCATCAGCGAGCGAATGACCTCATCCTGGCGGGTGATGGATTCCGAGGTGCTGCCGAGCAGCGTAATATAGCCCGCCGCGCCCAACGCCTCGTCCACGCCCGCTGCGAATTCGGCAAAAAAGGGATTGGAGAGGTCGTTGATAACCAGCGCGACGCTGGACGAGATCTGCTGCCTCAGGTTGGCAGCCCCGCGGTTGCGCACATATCCCTGGCGCTCGCTTTCGCGCACCACGCGCTCGCGGGTGGTCTCGTTGACGAGCGGGTTTCCGCTCAGCGCCAGCGACACCGTGGCAGGCGAAACGCCGCAGGCCTTTGCAATATCCGCCAGCGTGACCCGGTTACGGGAAACGGGCTTCAATGCCGCAGCCCGGGGCTGTGACGTGTCTTCGAATGATGCTGCAAACGATCTCTCCGTGCGGCCTGATTGTAATTTAAATCGTTTTAAGCATAGGATGCGGACATTCGAATTGTCAAAGACGGGTAGATCGGATGAAGGCCGGAAGGCGTGAAGGAAACATGAGCATGCCTGGGGTTTTCGTGCAACTGACACCTTGGTCGCCGACGGTCTCGACGAAAACCATCCCTATATCGGAACGATCACACTCGACGGCAAACCGCTTACCCGCACCTATATCACCTATGCCCACATCGAACGCGTCGGAGTTCTGCGCTTCACGATGCAAGCCACGCCCAATACACATTGAGAAACGGGCAAACAGTTCCACCCCTACTCGTTGACCCCCCTACTAGCAGGCCGCGGCTAATAAGCCAGCTCCGACATCTGCTACAGTGCATTGGGACAGGGCTTAATCCAAACAGATGATCCGTGATCGTTGGCATATCGGATTGATTGTTGCGTGCTGCGGCGTATTCGTTCTCGCCTCATGCACCGGGCATAACGATGCACGACTCCAGGCGATCAAGGCGCGCGGCATTCTTGTAGTGCTCACGCGAAACGCGCCCACCACCTATTACATTGGTCGCAGCGACAAACCTACCGGCCCCGAGTACGAGATGGTGTCCGCTTTCGCCAAATCCATCGGCGTCAAACCGAAGTTTGTCATCAAGGATTCGGTCGCGGATTTGCTGCATGCACTCGCCACCGGCGAAGGTAACATGATCGCAGCCGGGATCACCCGGACGGGAACCCGGCTCGAGACATTCGGATTTGGTCCCACCTATCAATCCGTGACCGAACAAGTCGTATGCCAACGCGGCGGCAAACGCGCCAACTCGGTCGAGCAACTCTCGAACGTCGATTTCAAGGTCATTTCCGACAGCAGCTACCTCGAACGCCTGAAAGCATTGAAGAAAAAGCACCCCGGTCTGCACTGGAAGATTGCACCCGATGACAATACCGAAGAGCTGTTGCGTCAGGTCTGGAAAGGCAAACTCGACTGCACCGCGGCCGATTCCGATATCGTGGCAATCAATCGCCGCTTTTTCCCGAACCTGATTGTAACTTTCGACCTGAGCAAGCCCCAGCCCCTGGCCTGGGTCGTCCCCAAGAACGCACAAGGTATGGAAAATGCCATGCGACAGTGGATGAAGCAATACAAGTCCAGCGGAAAATTGACTCAGTTAATGCAACGCTACTATGCGCATGCTCAGGTCTTCGACTACGTCAATACGCGCGCCTATGTGCGTCGGATAAAGAGCCGTTACCCCAAGTACAAGGCCATGTTTCACAAGGCGGCAGCAGCACACGGCCTGCCGCCGCTGGTTCTGGCCGCGCAGGCGTATCAGGAATCATACTGGAACCCGCGTGCTCAAAGCCCAACCGGCGTGCGCGGCATCATGATGCTCACCCTGAACACCGCCAGATCCTTGGGCGTAAGCGATCGGCTTAATCCGTACGCAAGTATCAATGGCGGCGCCAAGTACCTGGCGCACCTGGAAGGGCGGCTGAGCAACAACATCTACAAGCCGGATCGAATCTGGTTTGCTCTGGCCGCCTACAACATCGGCCTCGCCCATCTACAAGATGCACGCGCACTGGCTGAAACGCTCGGAAAAAATCCTAACCGCTGGAATTCAATGCGCAGCGTGTTGCCGCTGTTGAGCAAGAAACAATATTACCGGCGCCTGGATCACGGATACGCGCGCGGACTCGAAGCCGTACGCTATGTGCGGCGCATCCGCAACTATACCGACATCCTGCGCGAAAAAACCCGAACCGGTGTATCCCTGAATCAGGCGAAGCAGCGCAGTCCGGTTTCGGTCTCCGGGTTTTCAAGCCAATTATTTTAAAGATCCCGCCCCCAGGTCTCGCCTACCATGTTCTCCCCGAAGAGCGCATGGGGTTCGGTGTGCAGCAGCTGGAATCCGGCCTTGCCGTATAAATGCCTTGCGGCGGCGAGCACCTCGTTGGTCCACAGTGTCATGCGCCGATAGCCCGCCTGGCGGGCAAAGCCGAGGCTCTGCTCTATCAATCGCTTTCCCAAACCATGACCACGCGCTTCCGGCTCCACCAATAGCAGATGCAGACGGGCCTCATCGTCGCAATGCCGTGCAACGAACACAGAGCCGACGATGCGCCCGTCCCGCTCCGCCATCCAGGCGCACTCACGCCCGGTATCGTTACGTTCAATGAAATTGGCCACGACGCGGGCCACCAGGGCTTTAAAACGCTGATCCCAGCCGTATTACGCCGCGTACAAAACTCCGTGACGATGAACGATCCAACCGCCATCGCCCGCGCGCAGTTCGCGCAACACGAACCCTGACGCGGCTAATCGAGCGTCGAGGTGCAGTTCGGGCAACGGCTCGCCTTGATCGGGATGCTGGTGCAGCATTGCGGGCAATCCTTCGTCGTCGGATCCGCCGGCTCCGGCTGGTTTTCGAATTGCTTACGCATCCTGTTGATAGTGCGTACAAACAGAAAGATAGCGAATGCAACGATGAGGAAACTGATTATGTTATTGACAAAGGTGCCGTAATTCAGAGTTACCGCGCCTGCCTTTGCTGCCTCGGCAGCCGTATGGTACGGCCCTGGCATCTTCCCCGCATGCAGCACCCAAAACAGGTTCTTGAAGTCGATATGACCAATGGCCAAACCGATCGGCGGCATGATGATATCCGACACGAGGGATTTGACGATGGTCCCAAAAGCCGCGCCGATAACGATGCCCACCGCCATATCGACGGCGTTGCCCTTGACCGCAAACTCCCGGAATTCTTTCAAAAATCCCTTCATATCAGCCTCTGCTATACGTTGTAATTTCAGGAAACTCGGATTTTTTCAAAGCATCTGAAATATAGCAGGCTTTCTTCCATTCGGAGCATTTCATCCTCCAGCCGCACGAGAAGATGCTGACTCGAATCATGGCCGCGAAATATACGCATTCCCTTTGATGTAAAACCGCAGCAACCGACGCGCCCAGGCGCCCGCATAGTCCACGCCGATCCGCGGTCGTTTAACGATGCGGAGGGATTCGACCCGATCGGACGCCGCCAGATAAAGGTCGGGACTCAACAAATCGTGACCATTGAAGCGTTTATCGATGCCCATCGCCTTGCACAACAATGCCGGCCCGCAGGTGCGTGACTCAATACCCGCAACGGGCTCGACCGCGCGCACCAGTACCGCCGCCCCCTCGCCTTCCTCGCCCACGACCACGTTCATGCAGAAATGCAGGCCATAGATCATGTACACGTAGGCATGGCCCGGCGGGCCGAACATGACCCGCGTGCGCGGCGTCAGTCCTTTCGAGGAATGTGCGGCCTTGTCGTGCTCGCCGAGATAGGCTTCCACCTCCACGATGCGCCCGACCCGTTGCGCGCCGTCGATCTCTCGCACCAGGTATTTGCCCAGCAGATCCGGCGCCACCTCGATAGCCGACCGGTCATAAAAATCGCGTGGCAGAGACTTCATCCGCGGCCCTTCAATGCATGCCGGCAATCAGTCACTACCGCCCCGACCGGTTTCAGTCGTCTTCACCAGCAAGACACGCGCCAGGTGAGCCTGCACGATACCAAGCCCGCGAAACACGTGCATCATGGCGACGAACAGCAGGATACCGAGGATCACCAATCCACCCTCTGCATACCAGGGCAGGTAAACCGGACCATTGATCAATATGCTGGGTTCGTCGAACCCGTACTGCATGACCGGCGTTACAATGAATCCCACCGGAACCGCGACCCCGACGACCACGATCACATAGCCGGCCACACCGAGAGGCAGCTTGAGGAGCATGTACAGGATCGTGGACCAGGTGCGGCCATCCTTGAGCATTTCGACAATCCGCTTGAAGTACGATTTCTTTTGCCCCGGGTGTACCGGCCGCCGGGGCATGCGCACACCGAGTAATGCTTCTACCAGGCGTCCCTCGACGAAACCCAAAAGCCTGATGCTGGCCAGGAAAAGCAGGAAAAACGGCAGGCCGACGATCAGGATCGAGAAGCCCACGGACAGCGCGAGTCCCGTTACGGCCCAGGTGAAAAGGAATATTCCGACCGGCAATCCCAGCAGAAGAAACAACATTGCCGTCCAGGCATTCGGATTTCCCACGATGCCGAAAAAACGGCCCAGCAATGAAGTCTGCTGCCGGCGACGCGGCGTACGCAGTGCCGCCTGCACCGTCTTTTCGGTCTGGCGGTAGGCATCGGCTACCTCAACCGGAGCCCCATAGGTCGCGGCGATGTTTCCGAGCAGTTCGGCCTCGGTCTTGTCCGGATTCTCGCGTAGCTCGTTGCGCAAATATTCCTCGGCGTCGTAAAGCGCATCCTGGATCAACGCCTTGTCGGCGCCATGCAGCTCACGCTTGAGATGTTTCAAGTACGCATCTATGGTGCGCGGCAATTCCTGGTTATTCATGATGACTGTCTCCCAAAGCAGAATCGACAAAATCCCTGGTCCTGATCCACGCCTGCTTCCACTCGGCAAGCACTGCTTTGCCCTCGTCCGTAATCCGGTAATAACGGCGGGGCGGTCCCGACACCGATGGCTCGACATGGCTTCCCAGAAGCTCCGCCCCGCTCAGCGCACGCAGCACCGGGTAAAGCGTTCCCTGTTTCACGGGACCGGTATCGTCTCCGTCGGGCTCCAACTGCTTGGCAATCTGATATCCGTATAACGGCTCACTGGCCGACGCCAGCGTAGCCAGCAACACCAGAGAAACGATGCCCGCGTTCAGCTCCTTCTGGAACTTCTTCAGGTAAAGATCTTCCTCGTCTGCAGCCATATCTATTACTACATGCGTCGTATTGTTTATCACAATATACTATTAAGTTAATAATAGCAAGCTTTTGGTCATGTCCGCCGGATAGCGGGATAAATCTTATATGATTGTTTTTAAAGTATTTTTTATTTTTACAGCGACCGAACCGATGCCGGGTCACCGAATCCGGCGACTACCGGTTTCAGAAACAGGCTGGTGCGTGCCTAGGTATCAAGCTCGGGGTAATGGCGGAAAATGCCGTCCTCGTTGAACGCCTGATGCCGTGGCGAAGACAGGTACGCCGCGATGCGTGGTCGTTCGCCTACCCGGGCCACCAGGCCGGCGACGAGCGGGTAATCCGGTTCCAGTCGCTTCATCGATTTCGGGAACGCGTAACGCAGGCCCGTCACCGCCAGGAACAGGGACAAATCCGCATACGTAAGCGAGTTTCCGGCCAGGCACTCGCCGCCCACCGGATTGCGCTCCAGCACCCGCTCAAAATATCCCAGGTACTTGGGCAGGCGCGAGGAGAGGAAATCAGTGGTCCGCCGCTTCGCCTCGGCCTTCTGCTCCGCATAATACAGTGAGGGACCCAGCGGGTGATGCGTGTCGTGAATCTCGACCACCCAATCCGCAAGCGTCAATTGCAACTGATGCACCCACAGGCGACCGGCTTCGTCCTGCGGGGAGAGACCATGATGTACACCGAGGTAAAAGAGGATATTGGCAACCTGCGCGATCACCGCTGAACCTGCTTTCAGAAAGGGCGGTGCAAACGGCGGCGTCGCGAAGGACTCGTCACCCATGACCGCCTGCATCTTCTCCACGGCCGCAGCGGGGCCGTCGGCACCCTGTGCCACATCGATGTAATCCACGCCGGCTTCCTCCAGCGCCAGGCGCACGAATTCACCGCGACCCGGAATGGTCGGCCAATAATACAATGCGTACCGCATAGCTGCTCCTGCTTCGTCCCTGCAGGAATTCTACTCGCCCGCGTCCTGTGCCCGCCGACGCGAGGGATCGTGACGGCGAAACGCCCACCAGTAACCACCCACGTAGATTGTCTGCAGCACGGCGGCGAGAAAAAAGGCGGGCGTCAGTACTTCGGGTAACACGGCGAGTGCCGCGCCGACGGCCATGCCCACCGAACCGGCCGCGAGATTCAAACTGTACACGTAGCCGCGCTCGACCGGCTGCACCACGATCGCCATCC
>JBAUSV010000336.1:0-2402 GCA_049581885.1 Gammaproteobacteria bacterium
TTGGTGTCTTGTACCAGCGCCCATTTCGGATTCTGCGGCAGCGTCCACGAGACGGCACTGGTCCCGGCCGAGCGACCGAAGCTTGCGAGCGATGTTCAGGCAGTATTCACTGTCAGCTGGACTGATAGGCGTTGTGTGAGGCGATGAACAACCTGTCAGAACATGGCAAGGGAACCGAGAGCCGGGCTGCTACCCCGCTTTCCCGATTGGCCGAGTTTCTGCGACTGGAGGCAAGCGCCGGAATCATTCTGGTGGCGGCCGCCCTGGCGGCGCTGGTTCTCGCAAACTCACCACTTGGCGACCTCTACGAGCAGTTCCGCGACATCCCTGGATCGGTGCAAGTCGGCGCGCTGACGATCTCCAAGCCGCTGCTCCTTTGGGTCAACGATTTGTGGATGGCCGTCTTCTTCTTTCTGGTCGGCCTGGAGATCAAGCGTGAGTTTCTGGAGGGGCAGCTTTCGAGCGCCGCCCAGCTCGTGTTGCCTGTCGCCGCGGCCGTCGGGGGCATGGCCGTGCCGGCGATGATCTACGTGTTCTGGAACTGGGGCG
Organism: Gammaproteobacteria bacterium; assembly: GCA_049581885.1. Taxonomy (GTDB): domain Bacteria; phylum Pseudomonadota; class Gammaproteobacteria; order JAKDMP01; family JAKDMP01; genus JBAUSV01. Next base: position 550 of record JBAUSV010000336.1, read on the forward strand.
ACGCCTCCACGCTCAGCGGGTGGGCGATTCCCGCGGCGACCGATATCGCGTTTGCGCTTGGCATCCTTGCGCTGGTGGGCTCGCGGGCCCCATTGTCGCTCAAGGTGCTGCTGACCGCGATCGCGATAATCGACGACCTTGGCGCCATTCTCATTATCGCGGCGTTCTACACGGACAGCCTTTCGATCGTGTCGCTGGGCCTGGCAGGCGTCGCAATCGTCGGCCTGATCGTCCTCAACCGCCTCGGCGTCACCCACGTGGCAGCATATCTGATCGTCGGAGCGATCCTTTGGGTCTGTGTCCTGAAGTCGGGTGTGCATGCGACACTGGCGGGCGTCATCACGGCACTGGCGGTGCCATTGAAGGTCCAGGATCAGGACGGGCATTCACCGCTTCGTCACCTTGAGCATCAGCTGCATCCCTGGGTCGCTTTCCTGATCCTGCCGACGTTCGCTTTCGCCAACGCTGGCGTTTCGTTCTCCAATGTCGGCTGGGAAAGCATCGTCGAGCCGGTGACGCTCGGCATCGCTCTTGGCCTGCTGGTTGGCAAACCGCTTGGTGTCTTCGTTCCGATTTGGTTGTGCATTCGGCTGGGTCTGGCCCCCATGCCAACGGGGGCAAGATGGCTGCAGCTTTGCGGACTCGCCCTCTTGTGCGGCATCGGATTCACGATGAGCTTGTTCGTTGGCGGCCTTGCATTCGAGGCGGCGGGCTTTGACGCTCCTGTCCGGATTGGCGTGCTCGGGGGGTCGGCGCTGGCCGCAGCTTTTGGTTATGGACTCCTTCGGTTTGGGGCCAATTCGGGTTCACCGCAGCCGACCTGACTTGCGCTCGAGGCGGAACGACGATTCCGGATTCCTGCATGCTGTGATCCGCAAGAAGCAATCTTGATTCCACCGTATCAGCCGTTGGCCGTCAGACCGTTTCAACACGATCAGCGCGTCTGAGACATTCAAGGGCAGCCGTGCAACGGCCGTTGGCGGGTGGGGAAAGGGACATGTCGCAAAGGCGCCTGGGGGATTGTCCCAGATTCGTCCCACGCAGAATCAACGGGCGGGTAAGCGCCAGGGATTTCTATGTAATCCATTGAAATATAAAATATATTTTGGCGCACCCGGCGAGATTCGAACTCACGACCTCTGCCTTCGGAGGGCAGCGCTCTATCCAGCTGAGCTACGGGTGCCACCGTGTGGCCGACGCCACAGGCAGGCTTGATAACCCAACAGCGGTCCCATAACAACAAGACGGCCGGTCCGTTTGCCGGGAGGCGGGACCGGCCGCCGGATATTCGGCATTGCCGCATTCGTGGGCGTTCAACCTGGCGCTGTCTTGACGCGGGCAATATTCACGAAACAATGTAATGCGTTGCGCCGCGCGGACGGTGCATACATGCAAGCGACGACCGCAGACTGTCGATTCTAGGACGCAAACGAGGAGGCGCCCTTGCCGATAAGCCGTTCGGGGCCGCTTGCGCGGCGCGTGATGCCGGGCCTGATCGGGCTCATTCTTGCCATAACCTTGAGTTCGCCGGCCTTCGCCTCGGAAGGCGCCATGCCGGCGCTGGTGCACGACATCGGCGTCGGCCTGTTCCTCTCCGGCGTGCTGGCCATCCTCTTTGCCCGGGCGCACCTGCCGGCGATTGCCGGCTATATCCTTGCCGGTGTCGTTGCCGGGCCGCTCGGCCTCCGCCTGGTCACCGATCCCGACAACATCAACACCATCGCCCAGCTCGGTTTCGTCCTGCTCCTCTTCGTCATCGGCCTGGAGATGGACATCGGCAAGATCATCAAGAGCGGCCGCGCCATCCTCCTCACCGGGCTGTTGTCCTATCCGCTGATCGTCGTTTTCGGCTT
>JBAUSV010000337.1:0-4879 GCA_049581885.1 Gammaproteobacteria bacterium
CATTCATCGACCGACTACGCGACGACAGCGGCCGAAGACGCGGTGACGTTCAATTCCGTCAGCCTCACCGGCTTGACGGCCGGCACCTATCGGGTTGCCGCGTGGCTCAAATGGACGAAGCCGAACGGCTCGACCGCCTACGGCGTGTCGATCCTCGGGACCGGCACGGCGACCTGATGAAGGTCAAGGGCTACGGTGCAAGCTGGCAGCCCACTCCGGGCGCGCGCGGTCATTTCTATGTGCGAGAGGATCCGAAGCATGGGCAAATCGCACAAAGTTGGCCGCGCGCGCGCGTTGGTCCCGGCAGTCCTGCCCAGCAGGACAGCCAAAAAGCGTTTAGCCAGGCCGTCCGATGGGCGCGCAATCCGATGCAGCAAGAGCTGCAAGTTGCGTTGGATTTGTCGAAAGACACCGGATACCTGCCTCGTGACGTTCTGATCAGCGCGATCTACGGGCGGCTGGTGGTCGCCTACATGAAGAACGGCAAGACGATCCGAGGAGTTCGAGACTTGGCAGGCGACATCCAAGCACTGTTGGACAGCATCGCGGACGCACCGGGCACCATACTGGTGCGCACGGCAACGGGCTGGTCGGGCATCGCGGCTGGCTTGGCTGACGATGTGCTAACGGCCGGCGGTGCTGGCGTTCCACCACGGTGGGCGCCGGTCACGGCGGGCGGCGGCGGCGGCGGTCTATTCAGCGCCTCGATGACGACCGTTCCGTCTATCGGGGGCGTGGGTTTCACAGGTTGGTTTGAGCAGGCGGGCGCGACGGCGACGAGCGAGCCTTACGGCATCCGCATTCAGGACCCGGCACACTCTGGCGACCACCAACAGGGTTTGTATCGGCCGGCATCGACAAGCCCATATCTGATACGTGCATTGATGCAACTCGACCCGACAGAGACGAATTACGCCCAGGTCGGCCTTGGCTGGCGCGATAGCGCAACCGGGAAGATGTTACTTCTGCAATTTCTATACTCCAGCGCATTCAAACTTTCCTGGCAGTCCTGGCAGGACCCAACGCACCTACATCTGACAATCGGTGCAACGGTAGTGGTGCCATATCCTCAGTGGATCACGATGCAGGATGACGGCACCAATGTGTCTTTCGGATGGTCAACGGACGGCGCAAACTTCGTGCCACTATACAGTGTGGCAAAGGCAGGTTCATACCTCGGGGCGAGCGGGTATGATCAGGTCGTACTGACCGTCTCGGGCACCTTTACAGCGGCCGCCGGATCGGTGATGGCCTATGACGAAACGGCGATATAGGCCGAACGGCCTAGGCCATATGGCTTAGTGGCTAAACCACACGGCAGCGGAATATATTGGTTCCGCTTGGCAACGACGGGGCGGGCAAATGGGCATAGTGTCTGAGATTGGCAAGATCAAGCGGGTTCTCATGAACCCGTGCACACCTTCGCCAATGCTGTTTGTGGAGTGTGCGACGCCCGCGATCCTGGGCGCATTCTGGACGCTGATCGTCCCGGACAAGAAAGAGTTGATCCGGATCAGCACCGGAAAAAGCTGGTTGAAGAATTTGAAGCAAACCGTGACAGAAGCGGAATTGAAGGAAGCGACATGGCAGGCGCAAGGCCTGCGGCAGTTGTTCGTGGCAGCCGAGTGGGCCGACATGGCGGTCTGGTGGTATTTCCTCGCGGATGTCGCGCTAGAGGCAGGGTTTCAGTGGACATCGACAGTCTGGAAACAGAGCGGTTGCACGCCAGGACAGAGGCAATCGACAGTGTTCATGGTCAAGCCGTTCGGCGTGCTGACGGTCGATGATCGCTGGCACCCGGCCGGGACGTGGACACAGGAAATGCCAACCCTGCTGTCACCGGTTGCACCCATTATCAATCTGGCGCCGGCCCGGACGGGCTCAGTTGGCGCACACATCGGCTTCACGCCGTTCATAGGCGCAGTTGCAGCATGTTCGATCCGGCTTCGCGATCAGAAGTCAGGCGAAGTGCTCGACCAGCACGACATGACGGCAGACGACGTTGGCAAGGGCGACACCGCAATTGCCTTCGCAAGCAGCATCACCGGCGGCATCTACGGTCGGTCGATCCTGCTTGAAGCGCGGGCTACACCTGGGCCGGGCACCGCAGCTATGGCTTTCGATAATGGCTCACTCAGTGGTTACGAGGCTTACAATGATTGATCAGCGGAAACGCGGAATTGCTCCCCCGTGGGCCGAATTCCCGCATGAGCTCGGTGCATCGCACAGGGCCGTGGCGCTTGTGCAGAAGTTCGAGGGCTTACGCCTCAGCGCCTACAAGGACAGTGGCGGCACCGTCACGATTGGCTGGGGCCACACAACGGACGTTGAGCCGGGAACCGAATGCACCCGCGCGCAGGCGATGGACTGGCTGCGCGACGACATCCAATCTGCCGTGGTGCAGATACAGGACACTGTCACGGTTCAACTGACGCAAAACCAGTTTGATGCGTTAGTGTCATGGGTTTACAACCTCGGCGGCGCCTCATGGCGCTACTCGCAGGCGCTGCGGATGCTGAACAGTGGCCGCTATCGGCAGTGCATTGCGCACATGGCGCTGTATGACCGCTGCGACGGTCGGCGCCTGCCTGGGCTTGCGCGGAGGCGAGCAGCGGAGGTGGCGCTGTGGGAAGAAACGGACGCAGAAAAACCCGGGCAATCGGGTTGATCGCTCCGGGCTTCCTGTAGGCACGACACTGGGCAACAGCGATGCTATGCGGCACACATTCGGTTGTCAAGCACGATAGCGTGGCACCGGAGGGCGCGACCCTCAAATGCCGGCGGTGGGATTGTCCCACCTGTCGGCCGATGCGGCAGCGGCAGTTGAAGCGGCTGGCGCGAGCGGGCGAGCCTGATAGCTTCATCACGTTGACCAGCAACCCGGCGACCGGGAAGACGCCAGACGAACGCGCGCGGGCTTTGGTCCGCGCGTGGCGTCTGGTGGTGAAGCGGGCGAAGCGCAAATTCGGGTTGAAGCGCATCCCCTACTTGGTGGTGATCGAGGCGACGAAGGCCGGTGAACCGCACCTGCACATCCTGGCCCGCCTGCGGTGGCTGCCACAGGCGTGGCTCAGTGAGCAGATGGACGACCTGATCGGAGCGCCGATCTGCTGGATCGAGCGGATCAGCGGCACCCGGAAGATAGCGGGCTATGTGGCAAAGTATGTTGGCAAGGCGCCAAACAAGTTTGGCGGGTGCAAGAGGTATTGGCGCAGTCTCGACTGGATCGTTGACAGGCCGGCATGGGACGAAGCCAACAAGCGCGGCGGTAGTGACTGGAAGATCGCGACGTTTCGACTGCTGACGTTCGCGCGGAGGCTAGAACAATGCGGATATGCTGTGGAATGGAAACGCGAAGACTATGTGACCGGCACAACTATACCGGGAATATACGTGAAACCGTATTGGCAGCAGCATCCGAGTTTGTAATCGTGTGCCATGGGCCAAGCACTCCGCCCTTGCCCCCAGGCCTAGCGCTGCGAGCCAGTCCCGGAGTGTGTGCCACAGTGGACCGAAGGCGGTCCGCACCCACTCCGGGACTGGCTCGCAGCGCTAGGCCTGGGGGCAAGGGCGAAGCACTTGACCCACCAGAGACCATTACGCGGTCTGTAGGTAAGGAAGACGCCCCTCGGGCGGCTGCTTTCCGGTTGCATGGCAACCTCGGGACTGCCGGCAGCGCCTCCGAGGCGGGCCAGCAGGTCTGTTCACTCGACACCTAGAGATGATGTGGCCGCGGTCAGTGGCACCGGCCGTGGCGGGCCATAGGAGCAAGCAGGACCTGGGCGAGGTTCAAAGAGCCCGCGGTCATACGAGCATGTCGCCCGGCTGGTGATCCCTCAAGGCCAAGCCGGCCGAAGGCGGCCGGTCGGTCGCGATAGAGCGACCGAGCCTTGACCGATCACCAGCCGCGCGACCTCGGTGATCATGGCCGCGCCGGAGAAACGGCTCCCGACCGTCCGAAGAAACGGGTTGACAGTTGCGTCCCAGGATGAAGCGGTCGTAACCTCGCGCCGCCGTGAAGCCGCGCAGAGCGCGACCGAGCGGCACGACACCTGAAGGGCACAAACCCCGTGGACCTGTGGGAAACGATCATGCTGATGAGACTATTGCTCGAACTGCTGGCGGCGGCGCCGCCGGTAATCGAGGAGGTGCAGAAGGCCGTAACGGACTTCTCGACGCACCCGGATACGGCCCACAAGGCGCAAGCCGCTGCCGATGGTGCGGCAGCGATCGCGTCGACGCTGGCGGCCGCCGTGGCGGTGCCGGCGCAGCGGAAGGAGTAGAGCCTTGGCAAAGGTCAACGCCCCGCTGCTGTCCTTCGGCGGCAGCGGTCAGGTCGCGAAAACCCAGGTCTACGCGACTTGGCGCGGCGTGAAATACGTCCGGCGGCACGTGGTGCCGGCCAACCCGAACACGGCGGGCCAGCAGAACACGCGGAGCGTTTTCGCGTTCCTGTCCCAGATGTGGAAGAACGCCGGCACGCTGGTGCAGGAGCCGTGGACGGCCTACGCACTCGGCCAGCCGCTGACGAACCGCAACGCCTTCATCGGGCAGAACACGAAGACGCTGCGGCCGGGCACCGACATGTCGGCGTTCATCGGCTCGCCGGGTGCGAAAGGTGGACTGGCGCCGCTGTCCATTGCGATCACGCCCGGTTCTGGCACGCTGACGGTGGCGTTCACCAACCCGGCGGCTCCGACCGGCTGGGCGATCAGCAGCGCGGTCGCGATGGCAATGAGTGACACCGATCCGCATTCATCGACCGACTACGCGACGACAGCGGCCGAAGACGCGGTGACGTTCAATTCCGTCAGCCTCACCGGCTTGACGGCCGGCACCTATCGGGTTGCCGCGTGGCTCAAATGGACGAAGCCGAACG
>JBAUSV010000338.1:0-4863 GCA_049581885.1 Gammaproteobacteria bacterium
GAGCACCGCCGGCTGACCGTGGCGGTGCTCGATCACGAAGTCGCGCTTGAAGTCGGGCCAGTTGCTGGCTTCGAGCTGGTCAAAGGCAATGGAAATGGTCATCTCCAGACTGCGCGCCGTGTGCCACCAGCCACAGGGCAGAAACAGGGTTTCGCCCGGCTCGATGACCACGCTGCGCGACACGGCCTGCCTGAATAACGGATAGCGGTCATAGTCGGGCTGCTGATGGTTCTCGATGCTCGATTGCCAAGGCATGTCCGGGTTGACGTAGAGCAGATGCTCCTGGTCGGGCGCGAACAACGTGAAGGCTTTGCGCCCGTGCAATTGGGTGATCCAGGCATGCAGGTGCAGTACGTCGTAGTGGAGATACGGAAAGCGCCCGCCGGGGCCGCCGAAGAAGATTTCCAGGTTGTTGACACCGCCGAAAATACGATCGGGCAACAACACACTACCCTGACGGTCGGGCAGGCTATAGCCGATGCGCGGGGTCAATTCGGGTAGCAACTCGGGAAAGTCCCGCACGACGGCAAACTTGCACGGGTAGGGCCCGGGCTTGTCCGGCGTGGATGCCTGCAATGCCTCGATCAGCTCGTCCAGTCGCCATTCACGCTCGTCAATGGTGATGCGCTTGTCGCCGTGGTGCTCGCGAAAATGTTCGGGCGTATAGCGATCATAGGCCGGCCAGGCACTGGCGGCATCGGTGAGAATGACCGGGCGGCGCGGGCGCAGATAATTTTCCACGAATTCGCCCGCATCGAGTTGGCTGCGCCGTTCGATATCGGGCACACCATTGTCGGCGACCGACGTTTTCAGTGCGGGTGTGGCAACGGTGTTCATGGTGTGGTTCCCGGACGCGGCATGTTCATGTACCCGGCCACTTGCGGCGGCGATTGCCGCCCAGTAATTCACTGAATGCCATCCATGGGCCCAGCACTGCAAAATAGGCACGCCAGATGGCGTACTTGGCTCCATGACAGCCGTGCAGACGTTTTTCGCGCAGGACGTAGTGGGTGAAATCGGCCCAGTTGTCCGCGGCCAGCTGGTCGAAGTTGAACGATATCGAGCCGCCATGCGTACGGGTCACGTGCCACCAGTGACAAGGCATGAACATCACGTCGCCGGCTTTCAGTTTTACCCGCACGCATTTTGCCTTGCGCATCAGCGGATAACGTTCGAAATCCGGAGCGTAGGCATTGACGACTTCCGACTCGGCCGGCTCGTTCGGCTTGACGTACAGGTACTGTTCCTGCCCCGGCGGATACAAAACGTATTCCTTTGTCCCATACAACTGGCACACCCAGGTGTGCATGTCCTTGATGTCGTAATGCAGGATCGGGTAGTCACAGCCGTCGCCGGAAAAAAACAGCGTCGGGCAATTGGTGCTCGGATTGAACAGACGCGACAGCATCAACGGATTGTCCTGGCGGTGCGGCAGGGATTGCTCGAAGCGCAGCGGTAGATCGGCAATCAACTCCGGAATTTCAGCCGCAAGCTGCATGGTGCACGGGTACGGCGAGGGATGCTCCGGCGTCGATGCCTCGATCAGATCCATGACGTCGGCCATACGGTAGTCTCTGAGCGGCGAGCCGGCATGCACGATCTTGTCCGGATACTTGCGGCGCAGGTATTCGGGCGTGATTTTTCCGACCGCGCTCCAGCCGGCCATGGCATTGTCGAGGAATACCGGCTTTCGCGGTTTGCGATAGCGTTCCGTGAACGTCGCAGCGTCGAGGGAGGCCTCGTGCGGAATATCGACAGACGAGTCAGCATCGACCGTGATATCAAGCGTACTCATGTTCGTCACTCCCCACGATTCCGACACCGTTCCCGTCGGCTCCGAAGATACGAATACCGAACCAGCATACGCTGACCATGCGCCCCGGAAAACCGTCAGGAGCGGCCATGCCTCTACCCTCCGCCGTCAGCGACGACTCCGATCTCGCCCGCGCCTGGGATTACTGGGACAAACCGGGTAAAATCGCTGCAGCTTGACGCGCATCTGTGCAAATAAGCGGCCTTGCGCGCCCTCCGCTCACTCCGCACCTACTATATTTTCACAGCAGGTGTCCGCGCTGTATCGGGCAAATTCCTGAATCTATGGCACATGTCACCCTACGGGGACCGACATCGGGGCGGTGCGGGATGAAATGGGCCCCGCAAAAGGACAGTTCATCACGGTGGAATCCAGCCGGATAGAGGGTATTCGGCGACGGCCGTGAAGTCCCGTAATTTTTCGCTTGAATTCAAGTCCAAGGTAGGACTTGCTCAACCAAGAGCGCATTTACCTCAACGCCTTCAAGACCCCTCAGGAGGCTCGAGCGGGCTTCGACCAGTGGATGGCTATAATCATGAGCGTCCTTATTCAAGCATGGTTGGAAAGCAATAACATGTTGGATGGCCTCTTCCCGGAAGGCGTAATCACTGAAACCGCAGCGCCATGGATGTGGAGCGCGGAGCTTACGCATGAAGAGAAGGCAATAATCGAAAATGCGGTAGATAAACGTCGTCGCGAATTCGCTGCAGGCAGAACGTGTGCCCGTTACATTCTGAGACAATTCGGATTCAGCGGGGACCTGACCATCGGGAAAGACAAGTACGGCGCACCTATCTGGCCAGAAGGAATCACGGGAAGCATAAGTCATACCGATGATGTATGCGTCGTGTCCATAGGTCGTCAAAAACAGAAATTAACAAGCTTGGGAGTGGACGTCGAGAAAGACACGGGACTGGATCCGGATCTGGTGGATCTGGTTTGCGATGAGATTGAAAAGGAAACATGTTGCACGGGTCAAATCGGAGACCGGCTCCGACTTGCCAAAGTCATTTTCAGCGCCAAGGAAAGCGTGTATAAGTGCCTGTACCCCTTAATCAAGACCGTGTTGGACTTCCAGGATGTTCATATTCAGCTGGATGCTTCGGGGGAAAAGTTCACAGGTTCAACAAACGGCAATCTTCATGGTGACTTTGCCAGGGGAATCTGCAACGGAAGAGTCTTCCATGAAGCGGGTTATATATACACGAGCTGTACCTTTGGGGCTCGTCCGAACCGGCCTCAAAATGGCGACTCTGCTGCCGAACAAGGCGAGAAGGCCCGCATCTCCTGCGAATAGCCACAGCCAGTACACCCGCGCGCCCAGGATAGTGCGGCCCGGAGCCTGAATGTGCTCTAAAACCGTGGCCTGCCGCCTATTACTTTCGGCGTGCTAGCATTTCCGCATCACCGATCCGGAGCGCCTTACATGCGCACTTCCCACGCCGTTTGCCTCGCGATGCTCTGCCTGTCGTTGCTGGCTATCGACGCCCAGGCCGCCACGCACGACACGCCTTCGCGCAGCCAGATCATCAAGGCCTCCCAGCCCTCCGAATGGCACGCCCTGGATCCATCGAACACGCTGTACATGGACCTGCCGACAGGCCGCGTCGTGATTGAGCTGGCGCCGAAGTGGGCGCCGGAGCATGTCGCCAACCTGAAGACACTCGTGCGCCAGCATTATTTCGACAACACGTCGGTGTATCGCGTGGTGGACAACTTCGTGGTGCAGTGGGGCGATCCCAACGCCGGCAAACCGGGCGCGAAGTCCATGGGCAAGGCGAAGAAGACCCTGCCGCCGGAGTTCGAGCGGCAAGTGACTCCCTCGATGCCCTTCGTGAAACTGGACAGCCCGGACGCCTATGCGCCGGAGGTCGGCTTTTCGGGCGATTTCCCGGTGGGCCGCGACCCGGCCACGCACACGGCGTGGATCGCGCACTGCTACGGAACCGTGGGCGTTTCCCGCGACATCGCGCCGGACAGCGGCAACAGCAACACGCTGTATGCGGTGATCGGCACCGCCCGCCGCATCGACCGCAACCTCGCCGTGGTCGGCCGCATCGTGCAGGGGATGCCACTGCTCTCCTCGCTGCCCCGCGGCCCGAAGGACAACATGGGCGTCTATCACGACCTGAAGAAAGCCACACCCATCCTGAAGGTGCGCCTCGCCAGCGAGCTCCCCAGCGACCAGCGCATCCCGCTGGAGATCATGAAAACGGACAGCAAAAGCTTCCACCGTCTGGTCGAGGCAGCGGCCCACCGCCACGACGCCTTCTACCAGACCCCCCTCGGCCACATCGGCCTGTGCGCTTCCCTGCCGCCAATACGCCACGTTCCGGAGTAGCTTGAGCTGACGAAGGAAGCCCAACTTAGGCCCGCCTTCAAAACTGCGGAGGATCCATCTAATGTCCAGACTGCGCGTATCGAGCTTCGCAATATCCCTTGACGGGTACGGCGCCGGGCCCGGCCAGGACCTGCAGAATCCGCTCGGCGCCGGAGGCCCCGAGTTGATGGAGTGGTTCTTCCAGACCCGCGCCTGGCGCAGGATGCACGGGCAGGAAGGCGGCGAGACCGGGGTGGATAACGACATGGCCGAGCGCGGATTCGATCGCGTCGGGGCCTGGATTCTCGGGCGCAACATGTTCGGCCCGGTTCGCGGTCCGTGGCCCGACGAGAGCTGGCGGGGCTGGTGGGGCGAGGAACCGCCCTATCACACGCCGGTGTTCGTGCTGACCCACCATCCGCGCCAGTCGCTGAAGATGGCGGGCGGCACGGTGTTTCATTTCGTGACGGACGGCATCGAATCCGCGCTGAAACAGGCCAGAGCTGCGGCGGGCAAACGCGACGTGCGTCTCGGCGGCGGCGTCGCCACGATCCGCCAGTACCTGCAGGCCGGCTCGATCGATGAGCTGCACCTCGCCCTTCGCCCGGTCCTGCTGGGCTCCGGCGAGCACCTCATGAACGGCCTCGACCTGCGGGCTCTCGGGTACGAATGCACTGAACACGTAGAAGGGAAACGCGCAATGCACGTCTTCATCCGCAAGCGCGCCTGA
>JBAUSV010000339.1:0-1663 GCA_049581885.1 Gammaproteobacteria bacterium
CCGCATCACCGCTGCCTCTTCAGGTCGCCGCCGCTGCCGCCTGGGGCGAGGAAGCGCATGTCGAACGCTCACGCGCCGTCTACCGGCGCAATTTTGAATTGGCGAAAGAGATCCTGGGCACGGAGATACCGGAAGCGACCTTCTATCTCTGGCTCAAAGTCGACAATGCGCTCGAGATGACCAGGAGACTCTATAAAGAGTATAACCTTAAAGTCCTGCCGGGCGAGTACCTGGCACGAACCGATGAGCGAGGCGAGAACCCGGGCAGAGACTATCTGCGCATCGCTCTGGTCGAGAACGAAGAGACGACCAGAGAAGCATTACAGCGTATTAAGGAAGCAATAGCATGAGTGACACATTGAAAGAGAAAATATTAAAAGCACAGCGGGCGGGCGATATCGCCGCTCTTTATGTCCTGGAAGCCCAGGCGCAGGAGATCTTTGAAGAGCAGGAGCTGATCGCCTATTATGCCAATATCCTGGATCTTGCCCTGGAGAACCTCACCGCTGCCCTTGAATCGGCCCGCCGGATGGATATCACAGAAGTGCAGGACTTTGCGACGCTCCGTGCTCTCTACGAGTATGCGATGGAGCATTACAGTGCCGGTAAAAAAGTGGATGCCTCGGCGCTTTTCGAGATCTTGTCCGGACTCAGCAGTGACGAGACGTTCTCTAATGCGATGAAGATGCATCAGGCCGGAGCGGACTCCGGTATGAGCATCGAGGCATTTATCGAAAAGGTCGCTGATGTGGATGCAACGCTGATGATCGGCAATTTTTACATTTCGAATTTTAAAAAAGATGCCCGCAAGATCCTGGACGATGAAGGGAAGAAGCAGTGAAGATCCATTTTATCGGTATCGGGGGAATCGGCATCTCGGGACTGGCGCAGTACATGCATTTCAAGGGCCATGAGATCACCGGTTCGGATGTCGCAGACTCACGTATCGTCAGGATCCTGCGTGACAAGGGGATCGACGTCACCATTCCGCACAACAAAAAAGCCATCGACGATCAGGATCTGGTGATCCACTCCGCCATCATCCGCGCCAACAATCCCGAAGTGGTTGCGGCAAAGGAGAAGGGCATCAAGGTGCTTGCCCGACGCGAGGCGCTGCTGGACCTCCTGCACGAGCAGAAAGTCTATGCGGTCGCAGGTGCCCACGGCAAGAGCACGACCTCGGCCATCCTGGCGGCGATCATGGACGGCTCCGCCATTATCGGTGCCGAGTCGAAAGGTTTCGGCTCAAACGTGCGCTATGACGCAACGAGCGACCAGCTGATCTTTGAAGCCGATGAGAGCGACGGCAGTTTTTTGAACGCCAACCCATACTGTGCGATCGTTATTAACGCCGAACCGGAACATATGGAGTACTATAAATATGATTATGAGCTCTTTTATGACTCCTACCGCAAGTTTATCGCCTCTGCCAAAGTGCGTGTCCTGAATGCGGAAGACCCGTTTTTAAGCACCATCGAAGGCGAAGCGATCCGTCTCTATCCGAGCAAAGATATCACCGATATCAAATACCTTCTGATCGATGATGAGCCTTATACCTCGTTTACCCTCAAAGACCATGGCCCCTTCAGTGTCTGGGGCTTCGGCGAGCATATCGCCGTTGATGCCGCGTTGGCGATCCTGGCGGCGCTGGAGAGTATGGATG
>JBAUSV010000340.1:0-1770 GCA_049581885.1 Gammaproteobacteria bacterium
CTCCTAGGGTGCGGGTCACGAAAGCTCTCGGTCTGAATGTCCGCTTGCTTTGGACCGCCGTCGGCAATCTACCGCTCCCGTACCGTCCTGCTCGACGACAGGCGGAATTTCCGGTGTTCAAAGCACCGCTTCAGAAGCGGCCCGGAGAAAGTCTGCCCAAGCCGGTTGATCTGCCCGTTCTTAATGGTTCAGGGTTCTGTTTTGGATTTGGCATGATGGGTTTCACCTGGTCCTTGGTCCGTGCTGGGGTCGTGTCCCCGCTGGTGGTGTAGGTGGCCGGTAATCGGCCTGCCGTAGCGACGGCCACGAGTCTGGCGGAGGCGGGCCGATTGGCGGTCACCGGGGCGATTTTTGGGTAGAATTGGGTTGCGACTCTCAACGCTAATCCAAGGAACCACCACGATGACCGATGACAAGATTGCGCTTTCCACGCTTTTAGAGAAGTCCTCCGACGCCAGTTTTCTGCGCGAGATGATCGGCTTTGCCGCCGAACGGCTGATGCAACTGGAGACGGCGGCGATCTGCAATGCCGCCCCTGGCGAGCGTGCACCTGACCGCCTCAACCAGCGCAACGGTTATCGCGACCGGGACTGGGAGACGCGGGCCGGGACGGTCGAGCTTCGCATCCCCAAACTGCGCCGCGGCAGCTACTTCCCGGCCTTTCTGGAACCGCGCCGGATGGCCGAGAAGGCGCTTACCGCCGTGATCCAGGAAGCCTATATCCAAGGCATATCAACCCGTTCGGTCGATGACCTGGTCAAGGCCATGGGGATGGAGGGGGTTAGCAAAAGTCAGGTCTCCCGGCTTTGCGGCGAGATCGACGAGCGCGTGGATGCCTTCTTGACCCGTCCCATCGAGGGTGATTGGCCCTATGTCTGGCTCGATGCCACCTACATCAAAGTCCGGCGTGACCACCGCATCGTCTCGGCCGCCGTCATCGTTGCCGTCGGCGTCAACAGCGACGGCAGGCGGGAGGTGCTGGGGATGACCACCGGCCATAGCGAGGCCGAGCCGTTCTGGGTGGACTTCCTGCGCAGCCTGGCTAGGCGCGGCCTGCGGGGCGTGAAGCTCGTGATCTCGGACGCGCATGAAGGGTTGAAGGCGGCGATTTCAAAAGTGCTAAGCGCAACTTGGCAAAGATGCCGCGTCCACTTCATGCGCAACGCGCTGGCCTATGCCGGCAAAACCCAGAAGCGTGTGGTCTCCGCCTGGGTTGGCACCGCCTTTGCCCAGGACGATGCCGCAGCAGCCCACAAACAATGGCGCGCCGTCGCCGACCAGATGCGCCCACGCCTGCCAAAACTCGCCGGCCTGCTCGACGAGGCCGAAGCCGACGTCCTCGCCTATATGGACTTCCCCAGCCAGCACAGGGCGAAAATCCATTCCACCAATCCGCTCGAACGTCTCAACGGCGAAATCAAACGCCGCGCCGATGTCGTCGGCATCTTCCCCAACGAAGGCGCCGTGGTCAGGCTCATCGGTGCACTGCTGCCGGAGCAAAATGACGAGTGGGCGACCCAGCGCGCCAGATACATGACACTGGAAACAATCGCGCCAATGAGCGATACTACCACCGTCAGCTTGCCAGAAATGGCAGCCTGATAACGCAGCCAAGGCTGCTCAGGAGACCGCTGCTACACCACGCGGCGGGACACGATCCGTGCTGGAAGTTGAGCGAATATATTTCGCTATGACGACTAAGCAGAGATTCGCAGTTTGCCCAACGGAACGGGCGTGCGTTCTGAATTGAGGGCTTTGACGGCCTTATGG
>JBAUSV010000341.1:0-2701 GCA_049581885.1 Gammaproteobacteria bacterium
CCCTGGACGCCGCCCTTGATCAGCCGATAGGTCCGGCCGCAGGGGCAGGACTCTTTCTGCCACTCAATGATATCCTTGGAATCGAAACGGATGCAGGGCTGGGCAAAACGGTCAAAGGCGGTGATGATCATTTTTCCCTTTATGCCTGGTTCCGTAATCAGGGCTCCCGTGTCCAGGTCTTCAATCTCCACCAGAAAAAGTCCCTCGTTCACGTGAAGCCCCCCCGGCTGTTCCATGCACTCGTAACTCCATGCCCCGATCTCCGTGGCGCCGGCGTGGTCATAAACCTTTGCCCCCCAGGCATCTTCCAGTCTTTTTTTGGTGCTCGGGATGGAAGCCCCTGGCTCGCCCGCACAGGTGATCCGCTCAATGGGCAGGTTTTCGGGGGATATCCCCAGACGGTTCCGCGCCACATCCGCCATATTGAGGAGGTAGGTGGGCGTTCCCATCATGGCGGTGGTCTTTAGTTCCTGCATCTTGAGGACGCGGGCCGCCGTGTCCAAGACCCCTCCTGGCACCACTTCACAGCCCAGCCTTTCCGCCGCATAATGGGCGGCCCAGAAAGCCACGAACACGTTGTACCCGAAAGGGAAAAAGACCCGATCCCTGGACCGGTATCCCTGGGACCAGAGGATGTAGCACCACGATTCGGACCACCATTCCCAGTCCGCCCACGAATCCGCCTGGTAAACAGGTTTGCCGGTGGTTCCCGATGTCTGCCGAAATTCCGCCACCTCCTCAATGGGCTGGCACAGCAGCCGCCCGTAAGGGAAGGGTTCACCCTCCTGTCCCTCCTTCAGTTTGGCCTTATCCATTTGGGGGACTTTTGAGATATCGCCCCAGGAACGGATATCGCCCGGTTCAAGACCCGCTTCTTGATAAAGTTCCCGGTAGTAGGGAGAGCGATTGTAGGCCCAGGCGACCATGTTCTGAAATTTTTTCAGTTGAATGTCCCTGAGCGCCTCGGGCGCCAGGGTTTCCAGGTAGGGATTCCAGTAGGGAGTTTCCACAGGGAATAAGATCCTCCAAATAGGTAAAGGTCAGTACATGAGATTGGGAAGCCAGAGTGAGAGGGGTGGCACTGCGATAATGATAATGGTTCCGATGATCAGTGCGATGAGGAATGGCAGGACCCCCTTGAAAATGGTCTCCAGAGGGATGTCTTTGGCAATCCCCGCCACAACGAACACGTTGATGCCCACAGGCGGGGTAATCACCCCCATCTGGGTCACCAGGACGATCACCACTCCGAACCAGATGGGATCATAGCCCAGGTTGACGATGATCGGGTAGAAGATCGGGATGGTGAGCATGATCAGGGCCAGGGCATCGATAAAACATCCCCCGATCAGGTATACCAGCATGATCATCAGAACGATCACAAACGGAGGCATATTCATCGCAGCAATCCAGTTGGCCACCTCGAAGGGAATGCGCGTTACGGCTAAAAAATGCCCGAATATCACCGCACCGGCAATCAAAAGCAGCACCATGCACGACGTCTTGAGGGTTTCGTTCACCGATTTCACAAAACCATCCCAGGAAAGGCGCCCTCGAAGCACCGCCACCAGAAGCACCGCGGTTGAACCCACCCCGCCGGCCTCCGTGGGAGTGAAGATGCCCGTAAAGAGCCCCCCCATCACCAGGACGAAAACCGTGAGCGTCTCTCCGGTGTTGCCCAAAGATCGAAACTTTTCGCTCCAGGTAAACTTCTCACCCGCCGGACCCTGCTCGGGGTACTTCCAGCAGTAGATGGAAATGGCCACGGCAAAGCAAATGGTAATAAACAGGGCGGGGATGATGCCCGCAACAAACAACGCCCCGATCGACTGTTCCGTCAATATCCCGTAAATGATCAGCACAACGCTCGGGGGCATGAGCATCCCCAGCCCTCCCCCGCTGGCCACTGACCCCGTGGCCAGTTCAGGCGCGTAGTGATACCGTTTCATCTCGGGAAGTCCCACAGTCGCCATGGTGGCCGCCGTGGCGGGAGAAGACCCGCTCACCGCTCCGAAGGCGGTGCAGGCGACCACGGTGGCCGTGGCAAGCCCTCCCCGGTAAGACCCCACAAACTTATAGGCCGCATCGTAGAGCCTCCTGCTGATTCCCGCATTGAAGGCGATCTGGCCCATGAACACGAACATGGGGATAATAGTGAGCCCGTAAGACGAGTAAACATCGTAGAAATCCCTGGAGAGCAATTTCAGCCCGGCTGTTCCCGATACCAGAACGCTGAAACCCACATACCCCACCATGGCCATTACGTAGGCCACCGGCATGCGTGTGAAAAACACCAGGATCAGCACAAAAATTCCGATTACGCCAACAAGAGTAGGATTCATTTTTTCCCGAAGATGGTTCGAATGTTGTTCATCAGTTCCGCAAGGATAACCAGGCACAGCACCCCGAAGGCCACCGCCACCACATACACGAAAAGATAGTTGGGAAACTCCAGGCTCATGGATACTTCACCCGTCCTCTTCATGGTCTGGGCGTACAACGTGCACTGCCAGCACACCAGTACAAACAGGATAAAGGCAAGCAGACCGGTGACGGCGTCGTTGACCGCCTGACCCCGGCGGCTGAACAAACGCACCACCAGGTCAACGCCAACATGTCCCTTTTCCGCGTGTGTCATGGGCATGGCGCAGGCCAGCAGGATGGTGGCCAAAAAAGTCACGATCTCGACGGCGCCGAAGAT
>JBAUSV010000342.1:0-14727 GCA_049581885.1 Gammaproteobacteria bacterium
GGCGGCCGCGCTCCGCGCCGAGCGCAATGCGGATCGCGAACTCGCGGGCGCGCTGGGCGACGGCATAGGCCTGCACCGCATAAAGTCCGAGCGCGGCAAGGATCAGCGCACCAATTGCAAACAGCAATATGAGCGCGGTAAGCAGCCGATTGGAAGCAAGCGAGTCCGCCAGCCGCTGGTTCATCGTCTGCACGTCGTAGAGCGGCACTCCGGGAATGATTCGTTGCGCGGCATTCTTCACCTGAGAAATGATCGCGTCGGTCGACAGCGGCGAGCGCACGGATAGGTACCAGTCGGGAAAGCCCCACGTCCAGCCGCTGGAACGTGCGCCGACGATTTGATCAGCATCCATGTACACGCTGCCTACCATTGGCGCAGTGCTTAAATTCTTGCGCCGCACGGTAGGCACGACTCCTATGACCCGATAAAGTAGCGCAAAGCGGTTGTCGCTGGGACTGTCGAAACTGAATTCTCGTCCGACGGCATTATCGGTACCGAATAATTGTTTTGCCGCCAAAGTGTCGATGATGGCAAGACTCACTCCTGCGTTCTTGTCGGCAGGTGTAAAGTTTCGTCCCCTGAGCAGCGGCAGACCGAAACTCTTGAAATGTTCCGCATCGGTGGCTACAGGAAATACCTCGGGATGAACGTTAGGGTTCGCCGGACGCGGAAACCCGGAATTACCGCGGTCACTGCCATCGAAGGGCACCTCGGAACTCACGCTCGCGGAGGTTATCCCTGGCAGTCGGGCGACGCTGTCACGTAATTCTTTGAGCGAACTCGTCATTTTCTTCAGCGAATATTGAGGCGAGGGAAAACTCATCTTGAAAGTCACGACGTGATCCGCCTTGAAGCCGAGATTGACGGCATTGAGGTTCAAAAGCCCGCGACCGAGGAAAAGCCCGGTGCCCGCGATCGCACAGGCAAGGGCGATCTGCCCGGCGATGAGACTCAGGCGAAAGCGGCGCGCGAGAGGTCCCGGCGAAGCGCGGACACTGCCTTCGCTGAGTGCGCGGGTCAGGTTGCGTCCGCGCAATGATCCAATGCCGACAAGTGTGAAAATCATGGTAGATATCAAGGCCAGAATGGCAGCGATGAAGCCAAGTGCAGCCAAGGAGGTGTCCGGAATGGAAGAGGCCGCCGTTGCGATGTTGCTGTCGGAAAAAAGTCCGAGCAGGAAGCGGGCGAAAATAACCCCGAGAAAAGCGCCGAGCAGACTGAGCACCAAGTTCTCGCGCGCCAGCGAAGCGGCCAGCGTGCCGGTGCCTGCGCCGAGGACGCGGCGTAGCGTCAACTCGCTTCGGCGCGTAAAGGAGCGGGCGAGAAAAAGGTTCGCGAGATTGAACCAGACGAGCAGCATCAGGAGCGCCGTCGCGCAGAACACCAGCACGAGAGACTGATGCAGATTTCCGAGCCTGCTCGCGCGCCAGCTCTGTGCGGCGATTCCGAGATCCATTTGCCTGAAAAGTGGGATCGCTTTGGGGTCGGGGAAATTGCTGATTTCGCGTTCGAGTATCGCCTTCGTCTGGGTGAGGAATTGCCTCGTTGACGTATCAGGTGCGAGGCGGGCCACCATACTTCCGTCGAAGGCCGTCAGCATGTCGTCATTCTGATCGAACGCCGTAATGATCCGCGGCGTCCACAACGTGGTCCTTGCGGTCGGGAAATTAAAGTGCTTCGGCATGACGCCGATGACGGTGAACAGTTTGCCATTCAACTTGAGCGTGCGGCCGATCGCCGAGGCTTTCCCGTCGAAGAGCTGGCGCCATAGCCGATAGCTCAGTACAACGACGGGCCGAGCCCCGGGTTTGTTGCTTTCCGGGCCGAAAACGTGACCGAGCAGCGGCTGAACGCCAAGGGTGGAGAAGACCGAGGCGGTCGCCTCGACGCCGTTCAGGCGAGTGAGATTGCTGCCGCGCTCGACGTTGTAGCCCTGCTCGCGGTAAAGGCCTGAATCGGCGAGCGCCGAGCTGTCTTTCTTGATGCGCTGCCAAGTGGGGGTGGACATCGGTCGCCCGATCGGTTGGTTGGCCGTGAAGTACACGCTCAGGATCCGTCCGCCCTGCGGATAAGGCAGCGGGGAGACGTAGTAGCGGTAGAGCAGTCCGAGTGTGGCAACGTTGATCCCGATGCCGAGGCCCAGGATGAGCACCACGGTCAGCACGAAGCGGGGATTGCGCAGTATCGGGGCGGACCAGGTCCGTAGATTTCCCAGGAGTCTCATGTATGCGGCATCCTTGTGGCAGTGCAAAATCTTGTCTACCCGGTAACAAGCAAAATGCGTGCCAAACAGGCCATGAGTCCTGTAACTGGTTGATCGGCTGGGATTACGGGATCACGATATCCGCGCGGGACGCCGTGCGAACGTTGCGATAGCGGGATGGATTCCCGGGTCAGTCCCAGTTCCGGGAATCCGCCTTCGGGGTCAGTCCTTCCCGCGCGGGGCGGGCAGGTCCCGGCCGCTCTGGTGGAGCACGAGGCCGGTCACCTTGCCGTCCTTGCCGCGCTGGAAGCTGATTTGCGCGTTGACGATGGTGTAGAAGAATTCGTCCTTCTTGCTGGCGTAGATCGGGAAGGCGCCCTGGCCGGTCAATTGGGCGTAGAGCTGGCCGTGCTTGAGCGTGATGTCGAATTCACGGCCGGGGGCGAGTTGGTAATGACCGACGTATTCCTTCAGCGTCGATTCGGGCAGTGTAACCACCGGCTTTTGCGAGGTGTCACGGGCTGCCTCGGCGCCGCTGATCCGGGGCGCGGCATGGTCGCCGTTCTGGTGAAGCACCAGCTCCGTCACCTTGTCATTTTTACCGCGTTTGAAGGTGATCCGGATATCGGCCATCTTCGCGAAGAACTCGTTCCTGGCGCTGGGATAGATGGGCAGGGCGCCCTGTCCTGTCGCCTGCGCCAGTAATTGGCCTCCCTGACGGAAGACGGTCAGGATGAAGTGTGGGCGGAGCCGGTAACTGCCGGCGTATTCGTCGAGGGCCTGTTTCGACAGGTGGATCGCGGTTTCGGTCGAGGCGAGCTTTGCGTCGGGAAGCAGGGTGGCGAAACCGAGGTCGTCCACCGACTGCCCGATATTAGTGAGCACGACCACGCCGTGCTTGCCGTCGGCCGTAAAGCCGAGGAAGCTCGCGTAGCCGCCGGTCATGCCGTTGTGCCAGATCACGTCGCCGTCCTTGTCGTGGCGGGTCATCCACACCAGCCCGATCTGCTCGTCGCCTCCGACCGGCAGGCGCGGCTTGTGCGCGAAGCGCATCGCGGCGTCGAGCGGGGTCTTCGTCACGCCCATGTTGGCCTCGAGGTAGCGCAGCATGTCGTGGCCCGTGCTCTTGATGGCGCCGGCGCCGGCGAGCACGTCGAGGTCCCAGTTCTCCGTGGGCTTGCCTTGCCCGTCGTGGCCGACAGCGAGATGCTTGTGCATGGCGGGACGGATTTCGACACCGCTGAGCGTCATGCCGAGGGGCTTGAGTATCTTCTCCTCTACCAGTGCCCCGTAGCTCGTGCCGCCCTGTTGAGCCAGGGCGTAACCGAGTAATCCGACGCCAAGGTTGGAATATTCGTATTGGCTGCCCGGGTCACGCGGCAAGGTGTAGCCGGCCAAAAATGATTTCAGTTTTGCCGCATCGTAGTCCGCGTAGGGGTTGTTCGGATCGGACGGCTGCAGGTTGGTCGGCAGGCGCGGCAGGCCCGAGTACTGTTCGGCGAGACTGCCGAGCGTTATGTGCTTGCCGTTGCGCGAGGGAATGGTGAAGCCCGGCAGCAGTTTCGCGACCGGTTCGTCGAGCGTGTCGCGCCCGGACTTGACGGCTTCGGCGAGCAGCGTGGCCGTGAAGGTCTTGGTCACCGAGCCGATCTCGAATACGGTGTCCGCGTCCGGCGCCTTGCCGCCGGCGAGTTTTCCGAAGGTGTAGACATGGCTCTTCCCATCGTTGACCACGGCGATCACCAGGGCCGGGTATTCGCCCGCCGCGACGCGCGACTTTGCCGCCTGTACGATGCGGGTCGGCAACAGCGACGACGCCGCCACGGCGGTTCGCACGGGCGTCAATGCCACGAACATGGGGATCACGGCGAGCAGCAGCGCGGCCCGGAGATGTGTCGAATGGTGTTTCATTGCTTCAACCCTTTTTCGATGTGGATTGCGACGACGGCAGTGCCTGCATGACGGTCGCCAACTGCTTGCGGTAGTCGTCGAGCGCCTTGCGCCCGGACCGGGTGATGCTCAGCTCGGTGAGCGGGCGTTTGCCGCGGAAGCGCTTGTGGATGGTGATCAGGCCCGCCGCTTCCAGCTTGCTCATGTGGCTGGAGAGATTCCCCTTGCTCAGGCTGCTCATCCTTTCCAGGAACGTGAACTCCACGCGCTTGGCGCCGGCGAGTATGGTCAGGATCAGCAGGCGGGCGGGCTCGTGTACCAGGCGGTCGAGAGTCAGCAGATCCCGTGGATTGATCTCCCCGCTCACGCGTTCGTGCCCGAGCCTTGCCGCAGTGCTTCCAGGCGGGCGCGGATCGACTGGAAGCGGCGGTGTTCGCCGATGCCCGCGGCGATCATGACGATGCCCACCAGCGGGAACATCACCGCGATGAGCGACAGTTTCGTTGTCTCGGCCTCGTGCGTCAGGCCGATCATCGGGTAGGCCTGACCGACGCAGGCCAGCGCTGCCTGGCAGATCAGGAACACGCCGATGATGAAGTCCATGGCACTGCGCATCCAGCGCCAGGCCGCGAGCGGCAGCAGCCAGACCATCGCCAGGTAGGCGGCGAGACCGGCGGGTGCCTCCCCAGGGTGCCTGAAGACTCCGATCAGGCTGACGACGGTGATGCCCAGCACGACGAGTACCGAGACCGCTACGCAGAACCAGTACGTCAGGCGTTCATGGCGTTTCTCCTGCTCTTCGACGCGGCCGAAACGCTGGTAATAGTGACGCGTGAGCCAGAGCTTGGCACCCAGCCAGGCGAAGGGCAGGACGATGAGCACGGCGCGCACGATCGGGCTGAGCGGCAGCAGGGCGCCGCTGAAGTAGGAGGCCAGGCAGAGCGTGCCCCCGAGTACCGAGCCGAGCCCGCCGGCGCTTCGTGAATAGCGGGCGTAGGCACGGGTCAGTGCTTCCAGTTCGTTGGCAGGGTCGGGCCTGGCGCAGGTCGTTTCGAGGAAGTTCATTGCCTCAGATCCATGAAAACGCAAATAAGTTTGCAATACAAACAAAATGTTGTCAATGGTTCCCACCAGCGGAACCCGGGGTTCAGAACGGGGCCAGGCGCAGGGTGGTCTGGATGCGGTCGCGGTTGCCGGGATCGACGCCGGCGCCGTCGGCGTAGTCACGCCAATGCGAGACCGTTTCCTGGACTTCCTTCACGATCGCCTCGGCACGGCCCCGCTTCATGGAAGCGGCGCGGGCGCAAGCCTTGAAGTCGTCCATGGTGAAATGGTCGCGCTTGCCGTTCAGCGTCATCTGGTGGGTGGATGTCCAGCGTCCCGCCGGGTTGTAGCTGTAGGTCACGTCGAAGGCGGGTGCGAGCGACCACGTGCCCGATTTGTCCATCAGGAAGGCGATGTTCTTGACGTGGTCGTCCTGGTTGCGGGCCACGATGTTAAACGCCATGCGGCGGAATTGCTGCTCGACATCGCTCATCGCCAGGCCGAGGCGCTTTATCATCTGCAGTGCCTGCTCGTAGCCGTAGGCGCCGGCGAGATTGAAATCATAATGCGCCAGCGCGCCGAGGGACTGCATATGCAGTTTCTCGCCGCCGTCCAGCCGGTCGAAACGCTTCGTCATGAAGTGGCGTCGGCCGTGCTCCTCGAACAGGCGGCAGGGGTTCATGCGGATGCCGGCATCGCGGACCATCCTCGAATAGGCGTATTCGATCACGCCGTAGCCCTGCGGGTCCTCCAGTTCCTTGTCCCGGTTGCCGCGCACGCCGTCGAACTTGAGCACCCAGTATTCAAAGCCTTCGCCGGCGCGGACCTGCCCCGAGCGCACCTCGTTGGTTTCCGGGTTCCAGGCGATGACGGCCTTGGCCCGGGCGCCGCCGGCCGAGGTGCCGACCCGCAGGATGTCGCGCAGGACGTGCCTGCTGTCGGTCTCGTCGAACGACGCCGCGAATTCGCTGCGCTGGGTCAGCACTTCGGACGCCAGTTCGACGAGATGATCGATCCGGACCTTGGTGGATTGGCGGGTACGTGGGCCGGTGGCGGGCGCGAATTCCAGCGCGCCCATCCCCCGGGTGCCCGTGTAGCACAGGCGTTCCACGGCGTTGAAGGCATCGGGCGTGCGGCCCCGGGTGGACAGCCAGGCATCGATCAAGGCATTGCCGAAGCGGTCCGGAAGCGAATCCGCGAGCAGGCCCGGCAGGCCGTAGAAGCTCTCCCGCGAGAGCTGGGGGAAGGAATAGACGCGGTGCGCGAGTGGCATCACCAGCGGCGCGACCTCGATGCCGCTGCCGACGAACTCGGGCGCGTATTCAAAGACTGCGGTCTCGGCGCCATCCTCCAGCGACACCGCGCCGATGGTGCGCCCCCAGAGCCGGATTTCGGCGAGCGTACTCACTCGCTGCCCCAGGTCCAGTCCGATTCGGCCGGTTTTTCGTCACCGCCCGAGGCAGGGGCGCGCTGGCGGGACTTGCCCTTCAGTTGCAGCAGATCCATGGGCCGGGGGCCGGCCGGCGGGGCCAGTTGCTCCAACCCGTCCATCAGGTCCAGCACCCGCAGCACGCGGATCAGACTCGAGAGTTGCACGCTGGCCCCGGCTTCCAACCGTTCCACCGTGCGCTTGGAGACACCGGCCTGCTCAGCCGTCTTGGCCTGCGTCAGTTTCAGGTCGAGCCGGCGTCGCGCCAAGCGCTTGCCCAGCGCTTCCAGCACGGCTGAATCTCCAAGATTTTTATCTAGCTTCATATCGCCACCTTTGACGATTAAAATACTTAAGAGTAATTATATCGCCATATATGACGATATAAAAGAACACTTTTCAACTAACCTTGACTGACTGAAGAGATGGAGCATCGCCTGAGGTGATCATGAATAATCACGTACAGGGTATATTGCCCGTATCCCCCTGTCGGAGCGACAAGTCCGATGCACTTCAGCGTAGCAGTGCTGGTTGCCGGTATGCTGTTCGGCGCTATCGGCGTCGGCTATTTCATGTATGGCAAACGCGCGGAGCGGCCGGTGGCTTTGGTAAGTGGAGCACTGCTCACCATTTTTCCCTGGTTCGTCACTAATCTAGCAGCGCTCATCGTGATCGGGGTGGTGCTGCTCGCTGCACCGTTCGGTGCCGACTGGTGGTTCGGAATTTAAGAAATCTCTGGAAATTCATCCTGGATTTTTCAGAAATTGCTTAGCCGTGGTGCGGCGTCATACCTGATCCCGTCGTCCGATAGGCCTTGCACGCTTCGCTCGTATTCGTCTCGCCGCCTTTCAGAGTGGTGAGCGCTTTTAGACGGGCGAGGCGGCCATTCGGCGACATTGCACCGATGCGCGCGGCGGCCTTGTAGAAGGCGTGCAGGTTGCCGTTCACGCACGCGAGTAGATGGTGGAAAGCGGGCTCCCAGCGATCATAGATGGTCATCTGGGCGAAGCTCGCGTTGTTGAGATTCGCAAGCCAGCCGGGCGAATAGGTAATGTCGAAGCGCTTGCCGGCTTGAAGGAAGCGTGCGATGAGCCACTGGTACTCCGCGCGCTTTTCTCGCCGTTTTTGCGTATCCGATACCTTTGACGCATAAATTGTTGTGAGTTTTGCGCGCGCCTCCTCGATATATTTTGTCGTCGCCAGGTCGCTTCCGCGCTGGTTGCGCCAAATGTACAACAGAGCCGGATCGTGTGCGGTGAAAAAGCGCTCTATTCCCACGTCCTCGACGGTGTCGGCAAAGGATTCGTTGAAGGCGGAATCGCCCTTGACGTAGAGCTTCTGGTGAGCAAGCTCATGAAACAGGGTGCCCGCTAGTGCGACATCGTTCCACTCGAGCATGCTGGAGTAAACCGGATCGGAAAACCAGCCGAGGGTCGAGTAGGCGGGCGCACCGTCGACGTACACATCGTTGCCCTGCTTCTCGAGTTTGTCGGCGAATGCCCACGCTGCCTTTTCATTGAAATAGCCGCGATACGGTACGCAGCCGCTGAACGGGAAGCACCACGTCATGGGTTTGAGAGAAAATTCCGGCGCTGCGTACACGACCCAGACAGGATAGGAGTGATTCAGCTTGACGTAGCTCTTGTAGCTCCCATTGTTGGGCAATCCGAGTGCGGTGCTGGCGTACTTTCTGACCACCATGACGAACTCGAGCTTTTTACGGACATCGGGTGGAGTTGCCGGATCGGCAATGATGGCTTTGATCGGCTTGCGCTCGCTGAGCACCTTCAGCTCGCCGTTAGTTGCCTGTCCGTAGTAGGAAAGGCTGCAGGCACCGAGTAGCACGAGACCGGCAGCTGCTACCAACCCTCGCAACAGTCCGTCTCGCATACGTTTTCCACCCATGAAAGATACTGTAGCAGGATTTTGTAACCAGCCGAATGAGGGCCACGTGGCTACGCTGCGAGAAGTTTCATCGGTCTGTCTGGGCAGAGCGGGATCCCTATGCTCATCGTTGCCGGACAGCAGTCTGGGGCGATCTTAATCAACTCGGTCATTTATTTATAGGTATTGCGGCCTTGTCGTAGCCAATACCGCGCATCTGTGGGCTCGCCAAACACAAGAGTGCAAACAGGCACAGGATGATTCCGGCGCCGCCGAACAGCTCCGTCAGCGAGATAACCTTGAGCAGGCCGCCGGCTGCTGCTGCGGAAAGTGGGCCGAGTCCCATGAAAACGAACAGTAGCACGCTCATGGTGCGTCCCATCATGTCCTGCGCGACGCGGCGCTGGATCCAGGTGATTACCGCGATCTGTACGATCCCGGCGAGCAGGCCGATGGCGCCGAGCAGGGCCGCGCCCATGAGAGTGGAATGCACCAAGGTCAGAGCGAGGATGGCTACGCCTACGCAGGTGTCGATAGTCAGTATCATCAGGCCAATGCGCCCACGTGCCAGACTTGTGCCCACTCCGGAGACCAGACTGCCCAGCAATACGCCGCCGCCGTTGGCCGTCATGAGTACGCCGAGCGAGGCCGCACCCCAGTCCAGGCGTGTGTCTGCGAGCACCGGCAGGCCGACTTGGATTGGACCACCCACAAATACCGAGACCACGGCGGCATAAATGATGAACGCGCGCAATGACACGTCCGACCAGATGGTGCGCACGCCTCTGGCCACCGCGGCGAACACCCCGCCTTCCGGTATCGGCGGATGGCGGTCGCTGTGAATGCGGATCATGGTGAGCGAGGCCAGCGAAAAGAAGAAACTCACGGCATCGATGGTAAAGGCGAGCCCCATGCCGGAGGCGTCGGCGATTGTATGCGTGCCGGTCTTGTGCGAGCCCAGGCTGATGACCAGGCCCGCCAGCGCCGGACCCACGAACATGCTCAATTGGCGCATGCCCATGAACAGGGCGTTGGCCGGCTGCAGTTGGCCTGGTTCGACGAGCTGCGGCAGGATCGCGGAACCCGCCGGGTAGGCGAAGGCGGTGGACAGGCCGATCCCGAGCGCCAGCAGGTAGACCATCCACATCTGGATCAGCCCGGTCAGCACGAGGGCGGCGAGCAGTGCAATCAGTATTGCGTTGACGGTTCGCGAGCTGAGCAGCACTCGGCGCGGCGACATGCGATCGACCACCGCGCCGCCGATCAGCATGAACAGCGCGCGCGGCAACGCCATCGCTGCCAGTACCAGTCCCAGTGCCGCAGCGTCCCCGGTGAGTTTCAGCACCAGCCATGGCAAGGCCACCAAGGTGAACTGGTCGCCCAGTGCCGACAGCGTGCTGCCGCCGAACAGTAACCGGAAATCACGGTTGGCAAAAATCGAAGGCCGGGCAGGATCGCGTTTCATCACGGGTTTCCGGTTGGATTATTCAATCTTCGATGCCGTCGTGAAGCGGGTATGGTCTTTATTGCTGCATCGAAGCGGACGGCAGTTTAACGCATCCCTTCCTCAATGGGTTACGGCCCGGACTTCCGCCTTTGCTTTCCGTTTGCAGAAAGTGGTCCGCAAATGGACCACTTTCTGCAGGTTCATTTAATATCGAGCGAGTACTTCACATTCGTAATGACTCCGTCCGCATTGGTCGTAAATACGAAGCCCTTGAAATGCTCGAAGAACTTGCCGCGTACAAAGGTCCATTCGTTGCCGGTATGTTTGATCGTTTTCGCCTTGGCGTCTTCACCGCCGAAGTTCGAACTTATCGGGTACAGGACATCGAGTGCGTTCTGCAGCGTGTGAGCGTCTTCGTCCGACTTCAGCCGGAAGTCTGCATTGAGCAGCTTCTGGAAGCCGGGCATATCTGCCGTTGTTGACGGCATCGTTACCTGAACGAGATCGGATCCCTTGCGGGCTACCAGAACTTTCTGGCTGCCTCCTGCCACGATTACGTCCACGTTGTAAAATTTGGCGGGAAACACCTTCGACAGCGACGAATTGTCGAGCGGCGTCGGATTGAGTTTGACCAGATCGCCGATATGTGCGTTGAAGAACTGCTGGTCGGCCGGGTTACCCCCCTGGGCAAACGCGCCCGTAGTTACGATAATCAACGCCAGGCTCATTGCCATGAAAGTCACTTTTCGCATTTTCCTGTCTCCATTAAAAACGGTTAGTAGGCAAGTTGTCGCTGCTGTGAAACTGTCGGGTAGCGTAGCGGTGGTCGGGGGCTGGTGCCACCGATGCCCGTCTCGGAGACACCGACAGAAGTGCGTTCGCGCGCGATGAGATAAATACGATGTTGGGCGTGCAGTAAAGAATGGTGAAACTGCAGATTCATGGGCTCTCCTCATTGAGTATTGAGCGGAGCTGGCTTGATGATGCGCACCTCCACTCGTCGGTTCTTTTGTCGGCCCTCCGCCGTGCCGTTCGATGCTATCGGCATCGTTGCGCCGTATCCCTTGACGGTAATGCAGGCATCCGAAATATGCCCATTCGTCACCAGCCAGTCCTTGACCGATGCGGCGCGGTTCTCGGAAAGCGTCCGGTTGTGTGCAGCGCTGCCTACGCTGTCGGTGTGTCCCTCGATGAGCACCGGGTGGCCGGGATAGGCGCGAATTACCCGTGCCAGTTCGTCAAGCCCTTTGTTGGCGCTCGGTTTTAAATTGTACTTGTCGGTGTCGAACAGGACATCGGAGCCGAACTTCACACGAATCTCGAGGGCGTCCTCGCTCACGCCCAGGGCCGCGCGATCCTGCACCATTTCCCGGTTGAAATCCTGCAACGCGAAGATCTTCTCGCTTCCGCCCGGCGGGGTCACCCAGAGTTGCAGTCCCAACGAGGCAGCTGGCCCTTGGAAGTAACTCAGCCGGAATTGATGGTTGCCTTGGGAGAGTTGGATGCCGCCCGTTGCTTCGCTCCAGGAATGGACGTCATCATTATTGATGACGGTCTTCCCGTCCAGATAAAGGATCGCACCGTCATCGTCGCCGATGTGAAAGTGATACTTGCCCGTCTTCGAGATGTAAATCTGCCCCTGCCAATCAATCGCAAACCACTCGAAGCGATCGGTGACACCGGGAAAGCCTTCCGTGAAATCACGATCCGGTATATCCCACTTGGCAGTGTAAATGGATCCGATGTTTTTGAGTGCAGAGAAGTCCGGCAGTTTCTCGCTGTCTTCGGGCAGGAAATAGATTTTGCCTTCCATGCTGATTTCGGTTTTTTCCTTCGAGCCGAACGTAGAAGCCCCGGGCGGCGCGACGCAGGCATATGTCATTTTCGACTTGTCCCCCGCAACATGTTTGACGAGGTTGCCCGTCGCGGCGATCAAGGCCTTTCCGATCGGCGAGCTCTCGAACGAGTTACTGGTGGAGAAATCGCCCAGATCCGTGCCGACATCGGCGCCGACGCCGGTTTTCGATATATTCCCTGCGGCCTGAAAGGCGTCAATTTTCTGACCGTTGGTGACGTCGTAAAGGCTGCCCTGCAGGGTAACGTTGGCTTTCACGGAATGTACGCTGCCGCCCACGCTGAACCCGCCGATGGAGAAATCACCCGACTGCTGGCTGGATTGCTTGGCCGAGGCCTCGAGCACCGTCCCCAGAAGTACGGCGTCCACGCCTTGGGTGCGGCCGATTTTGACCGCCTGCGTCGGGGTCACGTCCGCCGGGCTGACGCCATTGCCGAGAGGTAGAACGCGCGCCTTCATCCCCTGGGATTTGGCGATTTGCGCCGCGACCTCGCGTGCAAGCGCCATCGGGAAACCCTGTCCGCCCGAATTCGTAGTATCCACGAAGGGCAATACCCCGATTTCGTACGGTTTCTCTGAACGCGACGACGAACCGAACGCCGGCGTCGGTGCGCTGGCTGTGAGCAGCACTAGCGCGAGGACTGCGAGCAGGCCCCCGGCCGTCTTCGGCTTAAACAATGAATAGCTAAACATTTTTATCTTCCGATTTGCGTTGGTGACGGATTCAGTAAAGCAGAGAGGGGGCGCATTTTCTATGCCAAAAAATACTCATTTTTTACGCACGCCCCTCGCGAGCGGTAGATGACGGCGGGGCGCGGTCGGGTCCTGCCGCGTGAACAAAAAATTAATAAAAATTGGCATTGCGGATGAGCGACCAGCTCTCTATGCTTTTGGATGTGCCGGCGCAAACGAAGCCCGGAACGGTTGGATGTATGGCCCATGAAGCGGGAGCAGACATGCAATGAGGGGCGCATTCGCAGCAGTTCGTGACCGGCATGGCACGCCATTAACCTGTTCGCCACTTTGCCCGTTGATACAGCCGCCTGGTTCACGGTTGAAGGAGCTTTCACCAAAGATTTACCCCGGAACCTCGTGTTTTTGTTTTTCGGACGCCAGCCGGCCCTGGTTGCCGAAGCCGTTGTTGATCTCGAGGCCAGAATTGGCGACTGCAAGTGACCGGAATCGGCAAACGTGAGGAGATGACTATGCATGGACGAACATGGCTGGTATTGGCGACGGCGCTAGCCGGGGGCATTTTGATTCCGGCGTTCGCGGGGCAAGCGAGCACCGCGCCGACTCAGGCCGCACTGACGGGGGTGCAGGCACAACTGCAACAGACGCAGGCCGATATTGACGCGGTGAATCATCTGCTCGATTCCATCCCTCCGGAGCTTACCGACGTTGCCGCTCTTGCCCGATCGTTCCACTCGCCGGAAGCGGCGTTTGCATTCGTACGCGACCAGATCGCCTACGAACATTATCGGGGCGTGCAGAAAGGCGCATGGGGTACGCTTGCAACACGCGGCGGCAACGATCTCGACAAGGCGCTGCTGCTGGCCGCGCTGCTGCGGGGCCAGGATTTCGACGTTTCACTGGTGCGCGGCAACATTGATGCCGCGACTGCTCAGCGGCTGATGAAAGAAGCGTCGACGCATCCCGACGCCGTGTCACTGGCCCTGGCCGCTTTGACGGTCCCGGCGGCCAGTGTCGCCGTTGGGCCGGACGAAAAGGATTTTGCAGCGAGGTTTTCCGCCGGCGTGAAGCGGCGGCGTGACACGCTGCGTGCCGCGGTGGATCGGGCTTACGGCCAGCTTTCCGGCAGTGCTCCTCAGGCTCCCGCCGCCGGTTCGGCGGCGGTGGGCGATCACTATTGGGTGCAGGCAAAAATCGGCGACAAGGAAGAATCCTTCGATCCGAGTCTCGGTGCGAATGCGCCGGGAACGGCGCTTGCCGTGGTTAGCGATACTTTCGATCCGGATTCGCTCCCCGACGAGTTGTTTCAGACCGTACGCTTCACCGTGGTTGCCGCTTATCTGGACGGCGGCAAGCTCACGCGAAAGAATGTGCTGGATGCGACGGTGCGCGCGGCGGATATTCTCGGCAAGCCACTGCGGTTGGTCATCGCCCCGGAGACTCAAAACCCGGCCGCCAACGATTTCAAGCCACAGTTGCTGGTGAATACAGACACCACCGACGGCGATGTGTTCCAGTTGCACGCGCAGTCCAAAAGTGAGGAATCGGGCGGCGGAGGCGGCATGTTCGGCGGACTGGGCGGGCTTTCCGGAGGCGGGAGTCCGCCGCCTAAAAAGGCGGGGAAGGGGCCGGTGTTGGCGCGGCTGTGGCTGGACGTCGCCGAGTCCGCTCCCGGTCGGCAGCCGTTCAAAATCCGCAGGATCATACTCGACCGACTGAACGGAGCCGGCGATGCTTTGGCCGACGGCCAGTCGGATGAACTCGCGCGCCAACTCCTCGTGCAGATATGGGATGGCGCAGCCGATGCTGGGGCGTTTGCCGCTCCGTTCGTGTTTCGTACCCAGAACAATGAGTTTGCGGCGATTCACGCCGGCAGCGGTGCGAGCGTGGACGCCGCGATCCAGGGCGGGCAGGTTTCACCGGATGATTTGCCTCCGCCGGTACTTTCGGGCTCGATCGTGAGTCTGTTTTTTGGGAGCGATCTTGCGCGGCATTTCATCGGAGCGAAAATCGGTGCGCAGATGCGCAGTTTCTACCGCATGCCGCGCCTTGCGTTTATCCGGCGCGGATTTCGGGTAGTCGACTGGGGGGCGGTCGGTCCGCGCGCCGTTTACGCCGAAGACGTTGATCTGCTGGATTCCGCGCTTGCCTTTACCGGGCCGGCGTCCGGCGACGTGCGCGAGTTCGCGTTGCGCTCGGGAATTACCGACACCGCGCTGGAAGCGCAGGCGGCCACGGTGCGTCCGCGTCTCGGGACGCTCGCCGTGTTTGCCGCGCTGCCG
>JBAUSV010000343.1:0-4930 GCA_049581885.1 Gammaproteobacteria bacterium
GCGCCGCCTCGCGGCCGATGCCGGCGACGTCTTCAAGGTCGGAGGCGGCGCGGGCGCTGCTGTACCAGTAGTCACGCTGCATACTACCGTTTTCTCCCGCCACGAGCACACACGCTACATCGTGACGCGTGCCCGCGTGCACGCCGACAAAACCGTGCGTATTCGCGTACACGGCAAGGCCGCGACCACTGTCCACCGTAGCGCCTTCGGAATTGACAATGCGCTCATCGGTCTCGCGTCCCGCCGTCTCGCAGGCCTCGGCGAGTTCAATTGCAGCTTCGGGCGTCAACGCCCAGGGATGAGTAAGGTCGAGATCGGGGAACGACTTCGCCATGCGCTCCGCTGGCGCAAGACCCGCATACGGATCCTCTGCCGTATAGCGGGCGATATCGGCCGCCGCAGTCACCGTCTGGCGGATCGCCGCTGCGTCAAAGTCCGCGGTGCTGGCGCTGCCCTTGTGCTGGCCGAAGTAAAGCGTGACACCGAGACTGCGGTCGCGCTGGCGCTCCACCGTCTCAACTTCACCCAGGCGCACCGTAACCGACTGGCCGCTGTCCACCGCCACTTCCACCTCAGCAGCGGTGGCGCCCTGTTCGCGCGCCGCATCCAGCGTTTCGGCGGCGCACGCCTTGAGCCGTTCGGCGTCGAAAAAGTCGTGTTCTTTATTCATGGCGACACATTGTATCTTTCGCCAGCCGAGCCAAACAGGTAAAATGCCGTTTTAGCGGCTAAGTGTCCTGAACCGATGCCCGAGCTTGTACTGCTCCGTCACGGCCAAAGCACGTGGAATCTCGAGAAACGCTTCACCGGCTGGACCGATGTGGATCTGTCTGCGCAAGGTGCGGAGGAAGCGCACACGGCAGGGTGCCTGCTGCGCGAGGACGGCTTCGATTTCGATCGCTGCCACACCTCACTCCTGACCCGCGCCATACGCACGTTATGGATCGTGCTCGATGAACTCGACCGATGCTGGCTACCCGTCACCAAGGACTGGCGCCTGAACGAGCGCCACTACGGCGACCTGCAAGGCAAGAACAAGGTCGAAACCACGGAGGAGCACGGCGAGGAACAAGTCCACGCCTGGCGCCGCGGCTACGCAGTGCAGCCGCCCGCGCTCGCGGTCGACGACCCGCGCCAGCCGCGCTTCGACCCGCGTTACCGCAAACTCAACCCCTTGACGCTACCGGCCACCGAATCGCTGGCCGATACCGTCGCCCGCGTCGTGCCCTATTACGAACAACGCATCGCCCCAGCCATCGGCCGCGGCGAGCGAGTACTCATCGTGGCCCACGGTAACAGCCTGCGCGCACTGTGCATGTACCTAGACGGGCTGAGCGAAGAACAAGTCACCCAACTCAACATTCCCACCGGTATTCCGCTGGTCTACACGCTGAGCGAAAAATTGCAGACCCGTGGCTACCGCTATCTGGGCGACGCCGAAGCGGCCCGCAAGGCCGCGGCAGCCGTTGCTTCGGAGACCACTAAATGAACGCTAACACCACGCCCCGCGTGGGCATCGTGATGGGTTCGCACTCGGACTGGGACACCCTGAAGGCCACGGCAGACGTGCTCGACGAGCTGGAAATCAGTTACGAGGTGCACGTGGTATCGGCGCATCGCACGCCCGATCTCATGTTCGACTACGCCACGGAAGCGGCCGGGCGCGGGCTCAAGGCAATCATCGCCGGCGCCGGCGGTGCCGCCCACCTGCCCGGCATGCTGGCGGCCAAGACCCGGCTGCCCGTGCTCGGCGTACCGGTGAAATCGAAAGCGCTCTCGGGGCTGGATTCACTGCTCTCCATCGTGCAGATGCCGAAGGGCGTGCCGGTCGCTACCTTCGCCATCGGCAATGCGGGCGCCGCCAATGCCGCGCTGTTCGCCGCCGCAGTGCTGGCCCTAGAAGACAGTGGTGTAACCGCCCGTCTCGAGGCCTGGCGCACTCGCCAGACCGAAGCCGTACTCGCCTGCCCGGACCCGCGCGAAGCCTCATGAAGGTCGGCGTCCTCGGAGCCGGCCAGCTCGGTCGCATGCTGGCCCTCGCAGGCTACCCGCTCGGCGTCCGCTTCACTTTCCTCGACCTCAACCCCGGGGCGCCCGCCGCCCAGGTCGGGGACATGATCGTCGGCGACCTCGACGACCCGGCCAAAATTGCCGAACTGGCGGATCAGGTGGACGTACTCACTTTCGACGTGGAAAACATTCCTGCCGATGCCCTGCGCCAGGCCGGCGTTGAATCCCTGTGCCGGCCCGGGCCTGGCGCGCTGGAAACCGGGCAGGATCGGCTGCTGGAAAAGCGCTGCTTCGAGTCGCTCGGCATCCCCGTCGCCCCGTACCGGGCGATCGATACGCAGGCGGATCTCGACGCCGCGCTCGTCACCCTCGGCCTGCCCGCGGTACTCAAGAAGCGGCGGCTCGGCTACGACGGCCGCGGACAGCGTTTTATCGAGAACCGGGAAGAAGCCGCGGAGGCATTCGAATACCTGGGCGGCGGCGACCTCGTTCTGGAAGCCTTCGTACCCTTCGAACGCGAAGTCTCCATGATCGGCGCCCGCCGTCCCGGCGGAGAGACGATGTTCTACCCGCTCAGCGAAAACACTCACCACGAAGGCATCCTGCGCCTCTCGCGGGCGCCCGCCACGCCGCCCGGACTCGCCGATCAGGCTCGTGATTACGTGCGGCGGCTGCTTGAGCACTTCGACTACGCCGGCGTCCTGGCGGTGGAGTTCTTCGTGCGCGAAGGCGAGCTGCTCGCCAACGAAACGGCACCCCGCGTCCACAACTCCGGGCACTGGACGATCGAAGGCACGGTTACCAGCCAGTTCGAGAACCACGTGCGCGCCGTGCTCGACCTGCCCCTCGGCGACACCTCGGCCACCGGCGAGGCCGCGATGGTCAACCTGATCGGCAACCATCCCGCCACCGCCGACCTGCTCGCCATTCCCGGCCTGCACCTGCACGACTACGGCAAAAGCCCGCGCCCGAACCGCAAGCTTGGCCACGCCACGCTGGTCGCCGCCGACGAACAGCAGCTCTCCGCGCCCCTGAAACGACTACTCGACCTCGCCTGGCCGGAACACGGCAGACACGATTGAACTCACGGCGCCCGACCCTGAACACTTGCGTTTACCGCGATGACGTCATAAAATAAATGGTTCACCAACGGGATTTTGGCCCGATATGCCGACAGTTCGAGTACGCGACCACGAACAATTCGATGTAGCATTGCGCCGTTTCAAGCGCGCCTGTGAAAAAGCGGGCATCCTCTCGGAATTGCGCCGCCGCGAGTTTTACGAAAAACCGACACAGGAACGCAAGCGCAAACGTGCCGCCGCCACCAAGCGTCATATGAAAAAGGTTTCGCGCGAGCAATCCCGCCGCCACCGCCTTTACTAAGGGCTTATCATTCCCTTGTCCGGGCGCCTGCACCCATGAGCCTTAAAACCCGTCTTGAGACCGACATGAAGCTCGCGCTCAAGGCGAGGGATACGGTACGTCTGAGTGTGCTGCGCATGGCGGTTGCCGCCGTCAAGCAACGCGAAATCGACTCCGGACACCGTGACGACGGCCTGGACGAAGGCGAAGCACTCAGTGTGATCGAGCGCCTGATAAAACAACGCCGCGAGGCGGCTGAACAATTCCGCAACGCCGGACGCGAGGAAACCGCCACGGCCGAAGAAGCCGAAGCCAAAATCCTGACCACTTATCTTCCCGAACCCGTCGACGCCGCCACGCTCGATGCCGAAATTCACGACGTGATGCACGAACTCGGCGCCACTACCCGGCGCGACATGGGCAAGGTCATGGGTGTTTTGAAGGCACGACTCGCCGGGCGAGCTGATATGACCGAAGTCAGCCGCCGCGTCCGCAACCAGCTTACCGACTGACCGCCAATACCGACCAACTTTCTCTCGCCAAGACGCAAAAACGCCAAGTAAAACAATCAGCGATTTCCGAATACCGGCAAGGCAACGCCAAATTTCAGTCCATCGGGACTTGTTCCCCCATGCTCTGCGCCTTGTCGCCTTTACGAGAGCATTGTGAGCATCCGAGCCCCGAGTCTGAAAGGATTGCGCTAATCTGTACACCGATTCCGACTGAGCCAGGCGCATGGCGGGGCTGATACCGCAACCCTTTATCGACGAACTGATTGCCCGCGCCGACATCGTGGAGTTGATCGGTCGGCGCGTACGTCTAAAGCGCCAGGGGCGCGAGTTCGCCGGACTGTGCCCGTTCCATAATGAAAAAACACCCTCGTTCACGGTCAGCCCGCAGAAGCAGTTCTTCCATTGCTTCGGCTGCGGCGCCCACGGCACGGCTCTCGGTTTCGTCATGCGCTATGAACACCTGGACTTCCCTCAGGCCGTCGAGCAACTCGCCGGCGAACTCGGACTCGAGGTGCCGCACGAGGCGACGGCCGACAACCCCAACGCGCCACTGTACGAGGTACTGGCCCGCGCCCAGCGCTTTTTCTCCGCGGAACTGGAACGCGACACGCGAGCACAAGAGTATCTCGCGTCCCGCGGCCTTAGCGCCGCGCGCGAAGAGTACGGTATCGGCTACGCGCCCGGCAGCGGCGATCGCCTGCTGGCCGCACTCGAAAAAGCCGGCATCGACAACAAAACCGGACTCGCCACGGGCCTGATCGCGAAGAA
Organism: Gammaproteobacteria bacterium; assembly: GCA_049581885.1. Taxonomy (GTDB): domain Bacteria; phylum Pseudomonadota; class Gammaproteobacteria; order JAKDMP01; family JAKDMP01; genus JBAUSV01. Next base: position 4,653 of record JBAUSV010000343.1, read on the forward strand.
CGACCGTGGCCCGTACGACCGCTTTCGCGACCGTCTCATGCTACCCATCCGCGACAATCGGGGCCGCACGGTCGGATTCGGTGGACGTACGCTGGGTGACGCCCGTGCCAAATACCTGAATTCTCCGGAAACGGCGGTATTCCACAAGGGCCGGCTACTCTATGGCCTGTTCGAGGCCCGCCAGCGCGAGCGCCGCCTGGAGCGCCTGGTGGTGGTCGAAGGCTATCTCGACGTCATCGGCCTCGCCGTGGCCGGATACGGGGCCGCCGTCGCCACCC
>JBAUSV010000344.1:0-1532 GCA_049581885.1 Gammaproteobacteria bacterium
GCTTACCAAATTGAATTTATAAGTACGCCTGCTAGTCGGCTAACCTCCCGGCCGTGTTCCCATCTTTCTGCTTCTATGGTCTCTACCAACTCTTATCTTTCCCCCACTCCATCTACCTGTTCCGTTCGAGCTTAAATTGTCTATCGTGACATTTCGTTGTTGGTCTTTATAAGTCGAGTGTTTTCGCACTTCATCAGTTTAATGTTTTGCTCAATATCGACTCTGTCGGCATCTTCGCTATCGCTTTCATTATTCACTTTTGTTGTCTTCGAAAAATGTTGAGCGATGAACAATCGCCAATACTTAGGATACAGCACCCCTCAAGCGACGCACCTTTCCAATCGATTAAAACCTAACTGCCGTGCGCGACGCTTCGCTTTATAACGGGCTATTGCCGTGTCTACGCCGATAAACCGCGAGGTGAATGAATAACCATGTTGAGCCAGTCGGCAGCACCATGACCGCCGACGTGCTTTGTCGAATAATTGAAATAATCGCCTTTGACCGGCTCTGCCCAATAGAGGCGATCTTCAAATGTTCCTACACCGAACTTACCGAGTTGGTGTAGCCATAGGCGTCCCAGCTTTGATGAGAGCTGGTAAGGGGTGATGTGCTCTGGTGTGCGGAGGAGGGCGTGAGCGTGCCAACCCACTGTGTCCGTCCTCTCCAACGCCACGAATCGAGGAACGCGAATCTTCTTACGTCTATGAGCTGAGCCAAATACCTTGCGATCCAGTCGGTTGAAGCAATGGGTCAACTCTCGACTGAGCGTGACTTCGTCTGCACGAATACACTTCAGCTCTAGGTGTACCATCAGCCTCTTGGGGACAAGGAAAGAGGCGGCAATATCCCACTGCTCGCCTTTCAGCCAATTCCGCACTGCTTCTCTGTATGCATGATCAAGCGACAGAGAAGCCATGTTTTTCCGCCCAATCCTTTATTTCTTCTTTGCTGAACGTACGGCCTCGTGTTGCGGCGCCGAAGGTATTGCCGCGATAGCCGCGTAGTTGAACGTTTTGGTGACCTCCGAACCGATTGTTTGTGAGACCTCTTAGTTCAGGGGGATAATCTTGAATTGTCTGTTTCTCTCTTTTCTTCTTCATAATGTCCTTTCTCTCTAATGCGCTTATTGTAATGCCTACGTCCACGTAATTCTATTTATCTTCCGCGTGAGGGTAAGCGGCGATGATGCCGTGGTTCTGAATTGAAGGCGCGCCGTTCGTGTAGTCGGTTGCTCAATCGGAACTTTGACGCATAAATAATTGCGATCAAATCGGCACAACAAGACTCATGACCAAGGAATTGATTGAACAAATCTACGAAGAGCTGAGGCTCATCGGGAGCTGCAAGAGTAGAAGCTCATTCTCGACCGATTGGCTCGGACGAGACCAATCGTACTTTCGCTCAATAATGGCGCGAGGTGATACGATCAGCGTCGAGGCACAAGCTCATCTGGCAGCAACCTTGAGAAATATCGGCATGTGTTTTGGGAGAGGGGACTTTCCGCATCTTGTTAAAAAAGGTCACCTGAT
>JBAUSV010000345.1:0-2855 GCA_049581885.1 Gammaproteobacteria bacterium
TGTATCTTAGGCCCGCACTGTCCACCGCCCTCTTGCGCGAAACTCCATGAACCCCACCCCAACCCCCTCAAGTTCATCTGCGCTCGGCTATCTGCTGGCTGCGGGCGCGTGCATGATCTGGGCCGGCAACTTCGTCGTCGCGCAGGGTCTGGCCACTCACATCTCCCCTGTGATGCTGGCGTTTCTGCGCTGGAGTGTCGCGGCCTTGGTCATACTGCCGTTCGGGGCGACGGCGCTGTGGCGCCAACGTCGGCTGCTGCGGCGACACCTGCCCTACCTCGCGCTCACCGCTTTCGTCGGCGTCACTCTGTTCAATACGCTGATCTACGTGGCGGGCGAGACGAGTTCCGCGACCAGCATGTCGCTGATCGCCGTGTCCGCCTCGCTGTTCATCATTTTCCTGGCTTGGGTGATATCGGGCGAGCGACCAACGGCCAGAAAATTGTCCGGAGCGGTATTGGGCGCCTGCGGCGTCGTCTTGCTGCTTACGCATGGCCAACCCGCCCGCTTGCGTGCCCTACAGTTCGCGCCGGGCGACCTCTGGATGCTGGCTGCAGCCGTGCTGTGGGCTCTGTATGTGATCCTGGTGCGCCACAAACCGAGCGGGATCGAGCAACCCACGTTTCTGATTTCGAACATATGGTTAGGCCTGGCCCTACTGTCGCCATTGGCGCTTTGGAGCAGCACGCATGGAGCCCATGTCGACTTGAGCCCGACCATCGTCGGCGCCGTGCTTTATGTCGGCATTGCCGCATCGGTTCTCGCCTACTGGCTGTGGCATAAAGCCATCGACCTGGTCGGCCCGAGCAATGTCGGCATGGTCTATTACACCGTGCCGCTTTTCAGCGCCGCGGAGGCGTTCATCTTTCTGGGAGCGCCCTTGACGCTCGATCAGGTTTTCAGCGGCTTGCTCATTATCGGCGGCGTGCTCTGGGCAAGCGGTGTGCGCAGGCGCTAAGGAAAAACTCCCTCGGCGTGTCCCTAATTCCCTTCGCCAAGTGGCGAATCTGTACCCCTCCATGCGTGCCTGCTTATACTCCACTGTTCAATAAAAAATGCTTAATGCAGGAGTCGCCCATGCCGCAGAGTTTCCATCCTCCCCAACGCACCCTCCTCGGCCCAGGGCCGTCCGACGTCAGCCCGCGCGTGCTCGAAGCCATGGCCCGCCCTACCATCGGCCACCTCGATCCTCTGTTCGTGGACATGATGGACGAAATCAAAGGCATGCTGCAGTACGCCTTCAGTACGCAGAACGCGCTCACTCTGCCCGTTTCCGCGCCCGGCTCGGCCGGGATGGAAACCGCCTTCGTGAACCTGGTCGAACCCGGTGACACCGTGATCGTCTGTCAGAACGGCGTGTTTGGCGGCCGGATGAAGGAAAACGTCGAGCGCTGCGGCGCAACGCCGGTGATGGTGGAAGACGAATGGGGCAAGTCGGTCGATCCGAACAAGCTTGAAGACGCGCTCAAGGCGCATCCCGAGGCGCGTACGGTCGCCTTCGTGCAGGCCGAGACTTCCACCGGTGCCGAGTCCGACACCCGTGCTCTGGTCGAGATCGCGCACCGCCACGACTGCCTCGCCATCGTCGACGCAGTCACCGCGTTGGGCGGCACGCCCATCGAAGTGGACGACTGGGGCATCGACGCGGTGTATTCGGGCAGCCAGAAGTGCCTGTCCTGCACCCCCGGCCTGTCGCCGGTGAGCTTCAGCGACGCGGCCGTCGAGCGCATCCGCAACCGCACGCACAAGGTGCAGAGCTGGTTCCTGGATCTGAACCTGGTGATGGGTTACTGGGGCAAGGGTGCCAAGCGTGCCTACCACCACACCGCGCCGATCAACGCGCTGTACGGCCTGCACGAGTCGCTGGTCATGCTGCAGGAAGAAGGCATCGAGAACGCCTGGGCGCGCCACCAACGCAACCACGCCGCGCTGCGCGACGGTCTGGAAGCCATGGGCTTGTCCTTCCTCGTCGCATCGGAATATCGCCTGCCGCAGCTCAACGCGGTACGTGTACCCGAGGGCGTCGACGAGGCCGCCGTACGCAACGCCCTGCTGGACGACTACAGCATCGAGATCGGTGCGGGGCTTGGTCCGCTGGCCGGCCGGATCTGGCGCATCGGGCTGATGGGCCATGCTAGCAATATGCGTAACGTGTACATGCTGCTGGGGGCGATCGAAAGCATTCTGGCCGGTCAGGGATATGCACTGGAGCGTGGCGCGGCTTTGAGCGCGGCGCAGAGGGTGTATGCGGCTGGTGATGAAGGCTTGAAGGCGGCGGTTAACGGTTGATTTGTCGCTGACAGTTGCTTGTTTGAGGGGCGTCTATGGCGCCCCTTTTTTGTCCTCAAAGCGGCGGCCGGTGCGTTTCCAGGATGTCTTCCGATCGAGATGAAAGCGCCCCGCCAAAGCTAGCACTGGCGTTTGTGATCGCATCCGTTCAACTAACCGACTCGACTTTCCAGTCCAGCCTCTGGCCTGCCATCAGCGGAACGATGGAACCGCCGCCGGGCAACTCAACCCGCTCCGGGACATACCACTCCTGTCTGAGCAGTTTCACTTCGCCCGCGTTTCTTGGCAGACCGTAGAAATCGGCGCCATGGTGGCTGGCGAAGCCCTCCAGGCGATCAATCGCTCCAAGCTCATCGAACACCTGAGCGTAAAGATCCAGAGCGGTCGGAGCGCTATAGCAGCCGGCGCAACCACAGGCTGATTCTTTCGTCATTCTTTCATGCGGCGCGGAATCGGTGCCCAGAAAGAATTTCCTCGAGCCGGAGACCGCGGCTGCCCTGAGCGCCTCTTGATGAGTTTTGCGCTTTAGTACGGGCAAGCAGTAGTTATGCGGTTTGATGCCGCCA
>JBAUSV010000346.1:0-9321 GCA_049581885.1 Gammaproteobacteria bacterium
CAGCCCGGAATCACTGGCCTGAGCGAGCGAAGTCAGCAAGCTGGCGGGGACTGCATGATTGATCTTGGCCGCGATGGCGGGCGGTGTGGCGGGTTTGGAGGACCCGAAAACACCGGCGGCAAACGCCGGGGCGGCCAGCAAGGCGCAACCGAGCGCGGCAAACTTGAACAAACGTGACATGGTTTTTTCCATAAGAGCCTCGGCGTTATTATCAGGGATAATTGCGAAATACTAAAATATGGAGCATTACACTAGTTTTCTGACCCTGCCGCAAGCGAAGCGTTCCATGTGCCTGATCGCCTGGTCCTGGCGCCGCCATTCGAATTATCCGCTGGTGGTACTCGCCAATCGTGACGAGCGCCATGCACGCGCCTGCACGCCCGCGCACTGGTGGAATGTGGCTCCGCCCGTGCTGGCAGGTCGCGATCTGGAGGCGGGCGGCACCTGGCTGGGACTAGACCGTCGTGGCCGATTGGCCGCACTGACCAACCGCCGCGGCGAAAAACCGCCGGGTGCGCCGTCGCGCGGCGGGTTGCCGATAACTTTCCTGCAGGGGGCGCACGATGTACCTCGGGCGCTGGCTTGGTTGGAAGCGCGGGCCCACCGCTATGCCGGATTCAATCTGCTGCTGTTCGACGGCGAGCAGCTCGGTTTCGGTTCCAATCGGAAACCGGCACGTCTGCTCGCACCGGGCACGTACGCCATGGCCAACAGCACGCTTGACGAACCGATCCCCAAGGTCGATAAACCGCGCGATCTGTTGCATGCATGGGCGCGGACCAATGCCGAACCCGAACCCGAGCGTTGGTTGGAGATGTTGGCGGACGCGTCCCGATTGCAAGACTCGGCGGCGAGCGCGCTGTTCGTGCGCGGAGACGAATATGGCACCCGCGCGAGCACGATTGTGATTTTTGATACAGCGGGCGGTGTGCAGTTCATCGAGCGCGGTTTTGCAGCCGGCGGGCAGGAGCTTGATACGCTGCGTTTCGAATTCGAGCGGGCGTCGTGAGTTACCGTCTGTGGTCCTCGCCGTTGACGGCACACCAGGTGGCGGCCGGGGCCTGTCTGCTGGCCGAACCGTGGGCCGGGCATGATGCTTTTTACTGGCTGCAAAGCCTGCCCGACGAAGGTGGTCGGGTCACGGTCATGCGGTGGGCGGTACATGGCGAGCCACATACGTTGATCCCCGAACCGTGGAGTGTGCGCAGCCGGGTCAACGAATACGGTGGCGGCGCCTACGCGGTGGCAGCGGATGCGGTGTGGTTTGTCAACGACGCCGACCAGGCGCTGTGCCGCGCCGAGGGCGGCCGCATCGAACGCGTTTTCCATGCCGACGGTCTGGCTCTTGCCGATCTGGCCTGGGACGCACAACGAGATGGTGTGTACGCAGTCGCCGAGCAGAGCGGTGCCGACGGTCGGCAGGGCATCGTCTACATTCGTCGCAACGGCCAACTCGTCTGGCTTGCGCGCGGCGCCGATTTTTATGCCGCACCCCGTTCCGTACCGGACGGGACACGCCTCGCCTGGCTCGAATGGTCGGAGCCGGACATGCCTTGGGACACCACTCGGCTCATGCAGGCGGAGCTTGCGCCGGATGCCACTCTCATCGAAGCACATCACGTGGCCGGCGGACCGGGTGAATCGTTGACTCAGCCCGAGTGGTCGCCGTATGGCGAGCTGCATGTGATCTCGGATCGCGGCAGCGGTTTCTGGAATCTGCACCGTGTCACGGAGTCAGGCCTCGCGCCCGTCCACCGGGCGGCAGCGGAGTGCGCGCGCCCTGGCTTCGTTTTTGCTCAGCGGCTGTATGCCTTCACGGCGGAGAATGGATTACTGGCAGCGGAAGTCGAGCGCGGATTGTGGCGCTGTCTCGAAGGGCGCATGGAAAATTCGCTCGCGCCCCTGCTGCCAATGCTGAGCGACATAACCGGCGTACATGCCGGCGCGGCAGGAGCCGTAGTAATCGGCGGTGGTGCAAGCGTGCCGCTTAGTGTCCTTGTGCGCCCGCGCGGAGAAACAGGGTTCCGGACCGTGGCAAGCAGTCTCGATCTGGCGCTCGATCCCGACTTCATTGCCCCTCCCGAGACCTTGAATTTCGAGACGACGGATGGCGCCGAGGCGCATGCGCTTTATTTCCCGCCGGCGCACCCCGAGCATCGAGCTAACGGACCCATACCAATGCGGGTGCACTGCCACGGCGGCCCCACCTCGGCGGCATCGAGTGCGCTGGAACCGAAAACCCTGTACTGGACCAGTCGGGGTTTCGGCGTGGTGGAGCTCAACTACCGGGGCTCCACCGGCTACGGCCGTGCCTACCGCGAAGCGCTCTATGGACAATGGGGCGTGGCCGATGTGGAGGATGCGCGCGCGCTGGGGCACGCACTAGTGGCGCGTGGATTGAGCCTGCCCGATCTGCTGGTGATTGCCGGCGGCAGCGCCGGCGGACTGACCGTGTTCGGTGCTCTGCACGGGGACAGCCCCTATGCCGCCGGCGCGAGTCGCTATGGTGTCGCCGATCTCGCCGCACTGACCGCAAGCACGTTGCGCTTCGAGGCGCACTACGGCGAAAAGCTCGTGGGACCCTGGCCCGAGTCACGGGACACGTATGCAGCCCGTTCGCCGCTGACCTGGGCGGACGGGATCAAGCGCCCGGTGATCTTCTTCCAGGGCCTCGACGATCCGGTGGTGCCTCCGGCACAGAGCGCGCGCATGGCCCGGGCGCTGGCCGGAAACGGTGTGCCCGTGGTGCTCGAAACCTTTCCCGGCGAACGCCACGGCTTCCGCCGCCCGGAGACCATCGCGCGCGTACTCGCCGCCGAACTGGCTTTTTACCTGCGCCTGCTTGATCTCGAGTCGCCGGAATCCCCTGCCGGCCTTGAGTGGCTGTCGCCGCCGTAGAGTGGCGGGCGGCCCGGTCCGGGTCGGTGATCCTTTCGTGATGAATCCTCATGGCGGCCGGCCTATGCTGGCAGCGTTTTCGACTGGTTTCGTGCAGGAAACGACGAGTCGGAATATTCTGGGTATCGCCAGCGTGGCGCTGGAGCCCGGCAACAGTCATCATGAAACACGAGGTATGACATGAAACGCATGGGAATCATTACCGCGGTGGCCGTCGCCGTGCTGGTGGCCGCCGGGGCCGTAGCCTATACCAAGGTGCCCGTGGTGCGCTACTTTCTGATGCCGATTACCGGCAGCACGGCCGCGCCGCAGAGCCTGCTGGGCGGCAGCGACGATCAGAACACTGCGGACATGCAGAACAAGTACGGCATGCCGCAGCAGATCTTTTCCAATCGTACGCATACGGTGGACAGCATCGATCAGGTGCCGGCCGAAGGCGGCTGGATCAATTCCAAGCCGCTCGATCTGAAAAAGCTCGAAAAAGAAGGCAAGGTCATCCTGATCGACTTCTGGACCTACACCTGCATCAACTGCATCCGCGCCAACCCCTTCGACGAAGTGTACTGGCAGCGTTACAAGAATCACGGTCTGGTGATCATCGGCGTGGCGAGCCCGGAATTCCAAATCGAGGGCGTGCCGAAGAACGTGCTGATCGGCGTCAATCGCGAAGGTCTGACCTACCCCATCCTGATGGATGCCGACATGAAGGTCTGGGACAATTTCGGCAATCACTTCTGGCCCGGGAAATACCTGATCAATCCCAAAGGGCAAATCGTCTATCACAAGTTCGGCGAAGGCGATTACGAACACGAGGAGCAGGTGATTCGTCAGCAGCTCATCAAGGCCGGGCACACCAATCTGCCTCCGGATCGTCCACTCGATCCGATGCTCGATCTGATTCCCGCTTCCGACCGGAATCAGACGCCGGAGCTGTATGCAGGACCCGGCTTCCTGCGCAGGCCGCTGGGCAACGACCAACAGCCCGAAGCCGGCAAGACGACGGATTTCCATATGCCGGCACAACTGGGCCAGGATCGCATCTACCTCGGCGGGCAATGGAAAGGCTCGACCGACTATGCCCAAAGCATCGGCGCTGGCAGCATCGGTTTGAACTACATCGCGCAGGCGCCCTACGTGGTGCTCGATACCGCGGGCGGTGCGAAAAAGATCGAGGTCACGCTCGACGGGAAACCTGTGCCGCCGGCCTTTCGCGGCCGCGACATGACAGTGTCCGACGGCAAGACTTTCATCACCGTGAACGAACCTCGCCTGTACTGGCCGATTGCCAATCGCGCGCCTTACGGGCGGCACACGATCCGCTTCATGGTCCCTGCTGGAGTGCGCCTGTATTCGTTCACCTTCGGCACCTATGAGCCGGCTACCAACGGCGGTTGAGAGAGGTCCTTTCCAAGTTATGACCGCCGCGGCGATTCTGTTGATCGAGGACGACCCGCAGATCGCCCGGCTGGTCGCGACCCAGCTTCGCGAGGCGGGCCATGAAGTGGAGTGGGTCGCGGACGGCCGCGCCGGGCTGGAACGTTTTCAGGCGGGCGCTTTCTATCTGCTGATCCTCGATCTGATGCTGCCTGGGATAGATGGGCTGGATGTGTGCCGCCGCATCCGCGCCTACAACCATCAAACGCCGATTCTGATGCTGACCGCTCGGGCCGACAAGCACGACGTAGTACTCGGACTCGAAGTCGGCGCCGACGACTACCTGACCAAACCTTTTCACGAGGCCGAACTGGACGCCCGCGTGCAGGCTTTGCTGCGCCGGCGCATGCGCGGACAGGCATCGCCGCCCGCCGAGATGCCGATCACCTGCGGGCCACTGACCATTAATCCACACAAGCGCAAGGCCAGCGTGAACGACCGTGCGGTGATGCTGACCGCCAAGGAATTCGATCTGCTGCTCCTATTCTGCCGTCATCCCGGGCGGGCCTTCAGCCGCGGTGATTTGCTGAATGCGGTGTGGGGTGCGGAGTTCGAGGGCTACGATCACACTGTCAACACCCACATCAACCGCCTGCGCAACAAGATCGAGACGGATGCCAACAAGCCGCGCTTCATCCAGACGGTGTGGGGCGTAGGCTATCGGTTCGCCGAACCCGAGGAACTGTGAGGCTGAACAGTCTCTACGGCCGGATTGCGGCGGTGTATCTGCTGCTCCTGCTCGTGTTCGGCGGACTGAGCGTGTGGATCACGACGAACAATTCACAGCGCTTCGTCGAGGAACTGACGCAGAAACTACAGCATAATCTCGCCGCGAATCTCGCCCAGGAACTGGGCCCCGCCCTGAAGAAAGGCGCGAAGACACCGGCCGTGGCGGCCGTGGCCCGCCGCCTGCACACAATCAATCCCTCGCTCGAGCTCTATGTGCTCGATGCACACGGCGATCTCGTGGCCTACCTGATGGGCAAGAAACCGCTAGCTCGTCACCAGGTGGCGATCGCGCCACTCAAGGCCTTTATCGCCGGCGACCGGCCGTTGCCGATTCAAGGTGACGATCCCAGCGAAACCACGGTACGCAAGATTTTCTCTGTTGCACAGGTCGAGCTCGGTCCCGCCGTCAACGGCCACTACGCACACGGCTACCTCTACGTCATTCTGCACGGCATGCCCTATGCGTCAGAAGCGAGCATGTTGCAGAGCGGCTACTTCGTGCGCACCGGGGTCATGACTTTGGCCGTCGCAGTGGTTTTTGCTGCCGTTATCGGACTACTGTTGTTTGCGTTGATGACGCGTCGTTTCCGACGCCTCACCGCCACTGTGCGCCGCTTCAAGGCGGGCGAACACGGCGAGCGTGTGAGAGATGCGGCGCGCGACGAAATTGGCCAACTCGGGCAGGCTTTCGATGAAATGGCAACCACCATTCAGGCCCAGGTCGAGGCGCTGGAACAAACCGATGCAACTCGCCGTGAACTCGTCGCCAATGTCACACACGATTTGCGCACGCCGCTGACCTCTTTGCGCGGTTACACCGAACGTCTGGCTGGGCGGGAACTCTCCACTGAGGATCGGCGTGAATGTCTCGATGCGATTCTCATCAACACGGTGCAACTCGAACGGCTCATCGGGCAACTGTCGCTGCTCTCTCGGCTCGATGCGCGCCGACTCGCGCCCAATTTCGAGCCGTTCTCGCCCGCCGAGTTGGCACAGGACCTAATCGTCAAGTTCAAACCTGCTGCGGAAGCGAAAGGCATTGTGCTCGGGGCCGATTACGATCAGGGTTTGCCGGCGGTGCGTGCCGATGTCGGCCTAGTGGAGCGGGCACTTGCGAATCTGATCGACAACGCGCTGACCAATACGCCTCAAGGCGGACGCGTCGAGGTGCAACTTTTACTGTCGAGCGATCGCGTGCAGATCATCGTTACCGACACCGGCTACGGCATCGCCGAACATGAACTGGCACTCGTCACTCAACGTTTCTACCGCGCGGCGCGCAGTCGGGTCGAGGATACCGGTTCCGGCCTGGGGCTTTCGATCACGAGCGAAGTGGCCGTCCTGCATGGGTCGCGGTTGACGCTGTCGAGCCGTATAGGCGCCGGAACCGAGGTCGCCTTCGATTTACCGCTGGCCTGATCACAAGTCGCCCTGCAGTTTGTCATTTCCCAGGACGTTGGCGATGTCCTTGTCTGTGCGGTATACGCTGCAGTTATGCGCTTGATTCGTTATAGTGGAGGGATGAATGCGCGTGACAATGCGTATCCGGGTCCACGGGTCTTTCACTTGTGTACACGACGTGCCGGCCCGATCAAGAGCTGGGGCGAATGGCTGGAACGCGCACAGGCACTGGAGTGCGACTGGTTGTGGCTCGACGGGTTGCAGGCGCGTGACGCAGAGGCCCATCCCTGTGCCGTAACCGCGCCAGGCGAACCGGCGTGCAGTCTGGCTCCCGACGGCAACGCAGCGACCGCGCTGAGAAATTTTGTCGACGACGCTCATGCGGCCGGCATGAAGCTCGCCATGGATTTCACCCCGGCCTTCGTGGCGCGCACCAGCAAACTTGTCGGCAAGCGGCCCGAGTGGTTCGTGATGGGCCCCGACGGTTTGCCGAATACTCCCGGCGGCATAGGCGATCCCGACCAGGCTGCCAGCCTGGCAGCCTGTGATTTCGACGGTCCCGCGGCCGCCTCGCTCAAGGTCTTCTGGAGCGACATTGCCACTGGCTGGCTGGAATACGGATTCGATGCCCTGATCTGCCGCGCCGCGCATCGCCTGTCCGCCTTGGCCTGGCAGGGAGTGCTCTCGGAGGTGCGCCGCAAGCGCCCCGCGGTAAGCTTTTGGGCCGACACACTCGGGGCACCCATCGAGTCGAGCGAGGCACTGGCACCGGTGGGCTTCGATGCATTTTTCTCCAGCGCCTGCTGGTGGGACTTTCATGCCTCGTGGTTCGTCGAGCAGGAATCGCGCCTGCGCCGCTTGGCGCCGACGATCGCCTTCCCCGAGGCGCCCGGCTCTGCCCGCGAATCGGGCGATTTCGACACCGAAGCCGGGCACCGGGCCCGTTTCCGCTACGGTTTCGCCGCGACCGTGGCCTGGGGCGTGATCCTGCCCATGGGCTACGCAGCAGGTTCCGCAAACCGCGGCAAAGCGAAGACGATGGCTCCGGCCTTCGATATCGGCACCGAAATTGCCGTTATCAATGCATTGAAGCGGGATACGCCGGCCTTCAACGAACCCGCCCGGATCGTGCGTCTGAGTCCGCCTGGCGCACGGGCGGTGGTGCTTGCGATAGAACCCTTGGCGGGCGATGCGGCGGTGGCCTGTATTACGCTCAATCCTGATCCGACCCGGCATGCCGAAGTGGCTGCCGGGCCACTGTTTGCACGCCTCGACGTCCGCACCGCGGAAGCCCGCGAGCTGACTCCGGGGCGCACCCCCCAGCGGCTGGAGGCGACCAGCGAAGTGGCACTCGAGCCCGGCGATTTACGCTGGTTCGAACTGAGTGCGGCAGCGGCTGGACCGCGGAAGACGACCGTCACGCCACCCGCAAGCCTGACGCCTTCGATTGCCATCGAAAGCGTCGCACCGCAACTCGATGCCGGGCGCTTTCCGGTCAAGCGCGTGCTGGGGGAAGCCGTCGTGGTGGAGGCGAATCTGGTCGTCGAGGGCCATGCCCACCCCGCGGCCGTGTTGCGTTATCGCCCCCCCGGCAAGAATGCCTGGCAGGAGACGGCATTCGGATTTTTCGACAACGACCGGTGGCGGGGTCGCTTCATGCCCGAATCCGTCGGGCACTGGCGCTTCCAGGTGCTCGCCTGGCGCGACCGCTATGGGGAGTGGCGCCAGGACACCCTCAAGCGCCGCGATGCGGGCCAATCGCTCGCACTCGAACTGGGCGATGGCGAGGCGCTGCTCACCGAAGCCACGGCTGCCGCCGGGGAGCGTGTCCGGGCACGGCTTGAGGAAGTCGGGACACTGCTCGGCGAACATGAAGATGATATTGACGCCCGCGCCGATCTCCTGCTGGCGCAAACCACCGCCGAACTGATCGAATCGGCCCTGCCGCGCGCGGGGTTTTCCGCCTCCCCCGAGTTCGGCGTTCTGGTTGAACGCGGCCGCGCCCGCACCGGGACCTGGTACGAATGTTTCCCGCGCTCGCTCGGCGCGCCCGGCCGTCACGGCACTTTCGACGATCTTGTCGCCCACCTGCCCTACATAGCCGGGCTCGGTTTCGACGTGGTCTACCTGCCACCGATCCACCCGATCGGCGCCAGTTACCGCAAGGGCCGGAACAATGCCCTCGAGGCCGGTCCCGATGATCCGGGCAGCCCGTGGGCGATCGGCTTGGATGACGGGGGCCATACGGCGATTCACCCGCAACTGGGTACGCTCGACGACTTTCATCGCCTGCTGGCCGCGGCGCGCCGCGCCGGGCTGGAGATCGCGATGGATTTCGCAATCCAGTGCTCGCCTGATCACCCCTGGGTGAAACAGCACCCGGAATGGTTCCGTTGGCGTGCCGATGGCAGCATCCGCTATGCGGAGAACCCGCCGAAAAAGTACCAGGACATCGTCAACGTGGATTTCTTCTGCGCCGACAGCGAAGCCCTGTGGCGCGAACTGCTCGGCGTGCTGCTGTACTGGTGCGCGCAGGGGGTGCGCATTTTCCGCGTGGACAATCCGCACACCAAGGCGCTCGGCTTCTGGGAATGGGCGCTGGCCGCCGTGCGCGAACGCTATCCGGATGCGATCTTCCTGGCCGAGGCCTTCACCCGGCCGAAGCTGATGCACCGTCTCGCCAAGCTCGGCTTTTCCCAGTCCTATAGCTATTTCACCTGGCGCGAGACCAAGGCCGAACTCACCGAGTACCTGAGCGAGCTCACGAGCGGCGACTCACCCCAGTATTTCCGTCCCAACTTCTGGCCCAACACGCCCGATATCAATCCCCATCAGCTGCACCACAGCGGACGCGCCGGG
>JBAUSV010000347.1:0-1885 GCA_049581885.1 Gammaproteobacteria bacterium
GCGGTCATACTCCTTCTTGACCACGGCGTAGCATTCGCAGGCCCGCGCCTCCACGCCTGGTCGGTCGAGTACGGTGATGTGGCCGCGGTGGTATGCGATCAAACCCGCCTGTTGCAGCTTGCCGGCAGCCTCCGTCACGCCCTCACGGCGCACGCCCAGCATGTTGGCGATCAGCTCCTGCGTCATGACCAGCTCGTTGGAGGCGAGCCGATCGATACTCAGCAGCAGCCAGCGGCAAAGTTGCTGGTCCAGCGAATGGTGTCGATTGCACACCGCCGTTTGTGCCATTTGCGTCAGCAGCGCCTGGGTGTAGCGCAGCAGCAGGTGTTGGAGGTTCCCGGACCGATTGAACTCCTGTTTCAGCAGTGGCCCCTTCAGCCGGTAGGCATGGCCGGCGCTCTGCACGACGGCCCGGCTGGGGGTGGTTTCGCCGCCCATGAACAGGGAAATACCGATAATGCCTTCGTCACCGGCCACGGCGGTTTCAGCCGAAGCGCCGTTCTGCGTGACGTAGAGCAGGGACACGATGGAGTCGGTGGGGAAGTAGACATGCCCCATCTGAACGCCGGATTCGTAAAGGACGTGCCCGAGCGGCATCGGAACCAATTCCAGATGCGGGACCAGGCGCGCGAACTCCTCCGGTTCCAGGGCGCCGAGAAGCCGGTTCTGGCGGGGGTCATGAAAGGACGGCATGAGTCATCTCCAGGACATCGGCCGCGATTCGGCCGCCACAGCGACCTGAGCCACCGACCTAAGCCAGTATCGGCGGTTTCCCGCATATCTGCAACAGCCTGCCGCCCTATCAAGGGGCTCTACACATTTGTTACTGGCGGTGGCGTTCGCGCCTGGACCGTAACAGACGGCTCCAAGCCGAGTCCTGCATCCAACACGCCGTAGCGGTTGACAGCGACTGTTGGTTCTTTTCGAGCCCCGGATGGCGTAGCGCCAGCTTGGCACTTTGCTGAGCCTTACATTCAGTCGGCGAATTCGCCAAAAGAAGCGCGTACCGAAATGAGCTTGAAAGTAGAACGGCGGTTTGCGGAGTTCATGCGGTGGCGACAAAAGACGTTTGAACCGCGGACCCGCTGGACCCTATCCCGGCAGCCCGTCGCCTGAGCCCATCGTCTTGAGTCGGCCGGCACAAAGATACCGATGTGTTTCTAGGTCGCGGGCCTTCGGCCCGCAGCGTCGACGCTTCAAGACGCCTGAACCTCGATAAGTGTTTGCTGCAGTCTCGCTCCCGCACCCGAATCACGAAACCAGGTCGGCATTCCCAGCTCCGGGCACGTTTATCGAATACCGAAACGGAATCCCTCCGTTAACAGCATTCTATTGTCCCCTGACAGGCGGAGGCCGCATAAGCATTAAACATTACTGTTTTCACGCTTTGGCAAATACGGCAGAAGAAGGTCTAAAAGCTCTTCTAAGTTCTCGGTGTGATCCGAGATATAGACCTTGCCGTGACATTTGCTCTTCACGACGATGGCGCTTATTCCGTTTTTTCCGCGAAACGGGACCAATGTTTCGATATCATTTAACGGGATTCGATTCTTGAACCCCCAGTAACTCCTTCCTGTAATCGCACCACCATGAATCGTAATTGCTGCCAATTTAAACCAAAGAGCAATAATGAAGGAGAATGACGTTGAGAAAATTATGATTCCCACTACCAACGCAAATACCAAGGACGCCTCTCCAGATGCATTTTTAGCTGAAAACCCATCAGATATTAATCCGGCTATCACAATAAAGGATATTTGAACCGCCCCGGGAATTGCGGAGGCTGTTTGGTTTAAGTCAGGCCGCCATCGGGGCCTGACTGGTGAGTTGCCGATAGTAGTCTGCCTCAGCTTCCGCCGGAGGAATATAACCCAAGGGCCCCATC
>JBAUSV010000348.1:0-2881 GCA_049581885.1 Gammaproteobacteria bacterium
GAAAAAGAGGGTCTCATCCAGTCCCACCCGCTGCAGCCGTTCTCGGCACGGTACAGAGCCGAGCCCCGGCGCGGCGCGAGCTACGCCGACGAATGGCTGGGCTCGCCCGAATCGGATGTCCGGCCGCGGGTGTTCGCACCGGCCGCACCGCTCGATCGCGAGGTCGAACGCATTGTCACGCTCGACGAACTGAGCCGCGCCTTCGCCAATCCCGCCCGCGCCTTCCAGCAGGCACTCGGCATCGCGATCCGGACCGAGGTGTCGCTTCTCGGGGACGCGGAGCCGTTCGCGCTCGACGGGTTGGGTAAGTGGACAGTGCGCGATGCATTGCTCGCACGTTGGCTGGAACACGGTGAACGTTTCGATTCGCAATCATGCCGCGCGGAATTCGCGGCGCGCGGCTGGCTGCCGCTGGGCGAGGCGGGACGCATCGCCTATGACGCCGTCGCCGCCGAAACCGCCGGACTGGTCGGTGCCGTGCGCAAGGTTATCGGCGACGGATCGCCCGAGCAGCGCGACATCGATCTGGTCGTTGGCGACTGGCACGTTCGCGGGTGCGTTTCCGACGTCTATCCGCGCACCGGATTCGTGCTCGCACGCGCCGGTAAGCTGCGCGCGAAGGATCGTCTCCGGATCTGGATCACGCACCTCGCCCTGGCTGCCGGCGGTAATAGCGAAGCGGTCAGCCATTTCGTCGGCGTGGACAAGGGCAAGGCCGAGCACGTCGCGTGGGGCGCGGTCGACGACGCGGAAGCCGAGCTTGAGAAATTCTGCGGGTTGTACGCGCGCATGCAGCGCGAGGCGTTGCCGCTATTGCCCGACCTTTCCTTCGAGTTCAACGAGACGGCGAATAAAAAGGGAGATGCAGCAGCGTACGGCAAGGTAAAGGCAAACTGGCACAACGACAAAAGCCACGCCGATGGCGAGAAAGACTACGCGGCGGTAATGCGTGGACGCGAACTCTTCGGTGAAGATTTCGGTCAATGTGCCAAGGCAGTGTTCGGGTCAATAATCAGCGCGGAGTCGAAGGCATGAGGCCGGCCGATCCGCTGACGTTGCCGCTGGAGGGTGTCTCGCTGGTCGAGGCGAGCGCGGGCACGGGCAAGACGACTGCGCTGGTTCGCACCTACCTGCGCGCCCTGCTCACCACGAGTCTGACCGTGGACAAGCTGCTCGTGGTGACTTTCACCCGTGCCGCGACCGGCGAGCTGACCGCGCGCATCCGCAAGCAACTGGCCGAGGTGCACGCGGCGCTGACCGGGCAGGCGGAGCAGGACAAATCCCTCTCCGAATTGCTGGAGCACGCCGACGCGGACGACGAGCTGTTGCTCCGGCGCGTGCGCGCCGCGTACACCGCGCTCGACGATAGCGCCGTGTTCACTATCCACGGTTTCTGCCAGCGCATGCTCGCCGACATGGCCTTCGAGGTGGGCGGCGCCTTCGTCACCGAGCAGCGCGACGAGGAGCAGTCCCTGCGCGAGGAGATTGCCGCCGACTTCTGGCGCCGGCGCCAGGCCGATGCAAGTCCCGCCTACGCCCGCTGGCTGCTCGATACCTTCAAGACGCCGGAAGGTTTGCTCCAGAAGTTGCGCGACGCGCTGGCCGTAAGCGGAGAGTTGCGCGTCGATCCCGAGCTTGCCGTAAAGGTCGTCGGGAAAGCAGAGCAAACTTTCGAGTCTGCT
The DNA here is from genome assembly GCA_049581885.1 of Gammaproteobacteria bacterium. Classification (GTDB taxonomy): domain Bacteria; phylum Pseudomonadota; class Gammaproteobacteria; order JAKDMP01; family JAKDMP01; genus JBAUSV01. Next base: position 1,683 of record JBAUSV010000348.1, read on the forward strand.
GCACATGCGGCCGCCAATGCCTGGCGCGAAGACTCCGATGTACTGCGCGAGTGGTTGTTGAACAGCGACGACTTGAACCGTACCAAGTATCACAAGGGGACGACGGCACGTTTGTTGGACGAATGGGACGCCTGGTTGGTGCAAGCGCCGTATCCGTTGCTGCCCAAGGATTTCGAGCGGCTCACGTTGGCCAAGACCGAGGCTAGCCTCAAAAAAGGTCAAGTGCCGGAGAAGGCGTTTTTCAAGTGGCGACTGGGCGATACATTGCAGCAGTCTGCAAACGCCCTGGCCTCGTCATGGTGGCAGGAGACGTTCGACTCCGCGCTAGCATATCTGCAAACCGAATCGCGCAGCCGCAAGCAACACGCGCGTGAAATCGGCTTCGACGATATGCTGCAGAACCTGCACGAGGCGCTGGTGGGTGCGGGCGGCGCGGCGCTGGCCGGGCGCATCGCGGAACGGTTCCCTCTGGCCCTGGTGGACGAGTTCCAGGACACCGATCCGCGCCAGTACGCGATCTTCTCGCGTATCTACAAGGGCCGCAAGGACAGCGGGCTGATCCTGATCGGCGATCCCAAGCAGGCCATCTACAAGTTCCGCGGCGCGGACGTGTTCACCTACATGCGCGCCCGTGGCGATTGCGAACAGCGCGACCGCATCTTCAGCCTGGCGAAAAACTTTCGCACCACAGGCGCCCTGATTGGTTCGATCAATGCGCTGTTCGGCAATGCAAAGCAGCCCGCGTTTCTGTACGAGCAGATTCCGTTCGCCGCAGTCGAACCGGGCCGCGAGATCGCGCCGTTGCAGACTGGTAGCCAGGACGCCCCGTTGACTGTCGTCTGGCAGGAAGCGGCGAAGGATACGAACGACGGCATAGAAAACAAGGGCGATGCGGTGTCAGTCCTGGCGGAAGTGTGTGCGCGGGAAATCGAGCGCCTGCTGGTGCTTGGCGAGGACGGCAAGGCGCATTACCGGGACAGTCACGGCAAGGAGTTTGCCGTCCGCGCCCGCGACATCGCGGTGCTGGTGGCCACGCACCGCCAGGGCGACGCGGTGCAGCAGGCGCTGCGCGCGCTGGGCATAGCCTCGGTGACGCTTTCCAACGACAGCGTCTTCGAAACGGCCGAGGCCGCCGACCTGGAAACCCTGCTCGACGCCGTCGCCGCTCCGGCGAGCGGCTCGCGTCTGCGCCGGGCGCT
>JBAUSV010000349.1:0-1781 GCA_049581885.1 Gammaproteobacteria bacterium
AATGGGGACCGTTCATGGAAAAAAATGCCACATGCGATAAAGACATCTCCGATTTCCGCGAGAGTTCCGCACGCAGGTATTCCGCATACAGGGCGGTGGAAAGGGGCAGACAGAACAGAAGGTCGTACAAGTCCGTTCCATACGCGGGGCTCAAGGCGAGGACTGTCAGAAAAAATTTGAGCGACGCCTGCTTGGCAAATGCCTCGGAAACGACCGACAGATCCTTGAACAACAGTTTTGCCCGGACAAGGATCTGCTCCCCGTACCATTCCAGGGCATATACCTTAGGCTTCTTCTCCTGGTAGGAAGCAATGACCTCCCTGTAAAGCTGCTCCTTGCCTTTCTGGGCAAGTTTCCAGTCAGCCGGTGTCTGGTAGGCGCTGAATCGAAAAGGTTCAAAAAGGGCGGCGGCGGTTCTGTCCAGGTGTTCCCTGTCAAGAACAATGGATATGGCGGAAGGCGAATTGAGCAGCGCCAGCGGGAAGATCTCTTTCCGGACCAGTATCCGGAGAATAGCGCCCGCAATTTCAGGGTCGTTCCTGTGGGGGAAAACGGAGAGGACCTGCGCGTCTTTCTGTTCTAAAACGGCATCCGGGAACCGGGCCTTTATGATGTGAAGGGTCTTTTCGGCATGGGGCGTCTCCACGGCAAAACGTATGGCAGGGGAAATAGGGGCGCCGCCGCAGGTGAGGAGGGAGAGATTTATTTTCTCTTCCGAAACCCGTCTGCAAACGTCCCCTGCAAAACCTTTTCGACCGACGGGGGCAACCACGGATGTCCAGCGGATATCCTTTAAAATTTTAAATCCACCCAGTCTTGCAGGGAGTGCCATCGAAATCCTGAGATCTTTTTCGAGCTGTGGGTTTGCCCTTCCGCAAACGTAAAACCGCCGGCACGGGCTATCCGTTAACCGGCGGATTGTCTGTTTCCGAATTGTCTTCGCAGCGGGGGTCAATCCTTGAGGTTAACGTCCCTCCCGCGGAGCTTGTCATTTTTTCACATTCTCCGCCGCTCTGCGTCTCCACGCGAGATGCATCCCGGCGCAGAGCTGAAAATCCATCAAGCCAGAGAGGTTACCACCCTCCATAACCCCTCCGTGTCGATCGGTTTTGCAATATAATCATCGGCCTCCGTGGACATGCCGTCGGCGTGCGTGTAGCTCGTGGTGGGAACGGCCTCACCCACGGCGGTTAGAAGCACCACCGGGATATCCCTCGTCTTTTCATCGGCTTTCAGTTCGGCGCAGAGAACATAGCCGTCTTTTCTGGGCATCATCACGTCCAGGATGACCAGGTCCGGCCGACGCTCCCTGATCGATTTTTCCCCTTCCACGCCGTCATAGGCACGCCCCACTTCACAATTTTTGCTCTCCAGCATCATGGCAACCGTTTCCACCAGATCGGGATCATCATCCACCACAAGAATATATTTTTTTTCCATGCCATATCTCCTTCACATCTGTTTTTTGGCCGTGACAAAAACTACCTTCCCCTTAACACATCGACGAGTAAATCGTCAATCAAGAATGCGACGGGCGTGGATAAAGGCCCGACCTCTCCACGATTTCAGGAACCTTTTCCTCCCATTCAATAGCCATGATATGAAAACCCCTGACGCCTTCGCACTCCTTGAGCCGCTGGATGGTTTCCACACAGATGTCGATTCCCTCCTGTGCCTGCTTTTCCTTGGGAACGCCTGCCATCCGTTTCACCACTTCATCAGGCACATCCATCCCGGGCACGCGGTTTTTCATGTACTTGGCCATACCGGCTGATTTAAAG
>JBAUSV010000350.1:0-1980 GCA_049581885.1 Gammaproteobacteria bacterium
AAGAAAGATTAGCGCGGTAAAGAAAACGCGGCAGATAACCAAAGCCATGAACATGGTGGCCGCGGCAAGACTCCGTGGCGCTCAGATGAAAATGGAGAGTTTCGAGCCTTACGCGAAGAAGTTTGCGGAAGTACTTGGCAACCTGGCAAGCAGGATTGAACCGGACATCCACCCCTTGCTTGTGAGGAAAGAATCGGTTTCGAAAGTAGAGTTGCTTCATTTCACCGGGGATAGAGGTCTGTGTGGAAGTTTTAACGGCAATCTGATCAGCTTGGGGGAAAGGTGGCTCAAGGAAGAGGCGCATAAAGGCGTCGAGAGCGGGCTGGTTACGATTGGAAAAAAGGGAAGAGACTACTTTCGCAAGAGAAATTACCATATGGTGGATAGTTTCGTGGATATGTACGGGCGTGTGGATATTTCCTTTATCAACCAGATGACGAGAAATATGATCGATAGATATTTGGGTGACGAGGTGGACGAGGTATATCTGATGTACAGCCACTTTGCGGGCATGGGAAGGCAGATTCCCACCCTGTTGAAGCTGATCCCCATTGAGCCTCCCAAGGCGGAGGAAGTGGAGTCATCCCAGGGGCAGGCCGAATACCTTTGTGAGCCCGATCCGGAATCTTTGGTGATTGAACTCCTGCCGAAGCACATCAGTGTGCAGATCTATAACGCTTTTTTGCAGAATGAAACCAGTGAACACGCCGCTCGTATGGCGGCCATGGACAATGCATCCAAGAATTGTAATGAAATTGTAGACAATCTTACCTTGGTGTTCAACAAAGCTCGACAGGCCGCTATTACGGCTGAACTGATGGATATTGTGGGCGGCGCCGAGGCATTGAAGGGATAATGGTTCTTAAACTATTAAGGAGGTCTTTGTTTAACCATGAATGAGGGCAAATTAATCCAAGTAATTGGTCCGGTCGTTGATGTGGAGTTCGCAGACGGGGAACTCCCGGAAATCCTAACAGCGCTCCTTATCTCAAATCCGGCGATTAACGACACCGAAGACAACCTGGTTGTGGAAGTTGCGCAGCACCTGGGTGACAACGTGGTGCGTTGTATTGCTATGGACGTGACCGACGGTCTGGTTAGAGGCATGCAGGTCAAGAATTCGGGAAAACCGATTCAAATGCCTGTGGGGGATGCCGGGCTCGGGCGTGTTCTCAACGTGGTGGGAAGGCCTGTGGACGGTTTGGGGCCGGTGAATGCCACGCAATATTACCCGATTCATAGGCCTGCGCCGCCTTTTGATGAGCTGGACACCTCGGTGAAGGTCCTTGAGACGGGTGTAAAGGTCATCGACCTGCTTGTTCCTTTCCCGAGAGGCGGCAAGATGGGTATGTTCGGTGGCGCCGGTGTGGGGAAAACCGTTGTTATGATGGAAATGATTCACAACATCGCCATGCAGCACGGTGGTATCAGTGTTTTCGCCGGGGTTGGTGAACGAACCCGTGAAGGCAATGATCTGTATATGGAGATGAAGGAATCGGGGGTTCTGCCGAAAGCCGCCCTGATTTATGGGCAGATGACCGAACCGCCAGGGGCTCGTGCAAGAGTGGCCCTTTCCGCACTGACGGCTGCGGAATACTACCGGGACGAAAAAGGCCAGGATGTTCTGCTGTTTATCGACAATATTTTCCGGTTTACCCAGGCGGGCGCTGAAGTATCCGCGTTGCTTGGTCGTATCCCGTCTGCCGTGGGATATCAGCCAACACTTGGGACAGACCTTGGTGCCCTTCAGGAGAGGATTACTTCCACAAAGAAAGGCTCCATCACATCGGTGCAATGTGTGTATGTGCCTGCCGACGACCTTACTGACCCCGCGCCGGCGACCACCTTTGCCCATCTGGATGGAACCGTGGTTCTCTCCAGACCATTGACGGAGCTGGGCATATATCCCGCTGTGGATCCGCTGGATTCCTCCTCTCGAATCCTTGATCCCAATTTCATTGGGGAGGAGCACTACCACAC
>JBAUSV010000351.1:0-2066 GCA_049581885.1 Gammaproteobacteria bacterium
ATCCTAAAATTGATGCGTTCAGTCAAGCACTGGTTTTCATCTGCTTCCTTAAACCGATAATTTCAGAGCATCTCATGTTCTGCTTGACAACTCCGCGGTAGATTCATTAATTATGGGGCAATAGGATTCACCTTGCGGCACACAACTAACCTCTAAATGGGGAGCCTTACGAAATAATGAAACTGCACGAATACCAGGCAAAGGAGCTTTTGGGCAACCGGGGCATACCCGTTCCCGCGGGACGACTGGCAATCACCCCTGAAGAGGCAACCAAGGCGGCACAAACCATTGCGGGACCTCCCTGGGTGGTCAAGGCCCAGATACATGCCGGAGGCAGGGGGAAGGCCGGGGGCGTAAAAGTTGTCCGGACCCCCGAAGAGGTTGTATCGGCAACCGGGTCAATTCTCGGAAAACCGTTGATAACAAAACAGACAGGCCCCGAAGGCTCGATGGTGAACCAGGTTTTCATCGAAGAAGGCGTTGCGATTGATAAGGAATTTTATCTCAGCATGGTCATCGACCGAAGCACGGCAAGTCCCGCCATGATTTTCAGCCAGGCCGGAGGGACGGATATCGAGGAAACGGCGGCGAAATCCTCCGAACGGATTTTCCGGGAGAACATTGATCCGGTCGTAGGATGGATGGACCACAATGCAAGAAATCTGCTTTTCAGCCTCGATCCGCCTCCGCCCGCCGCGTCCATGAGGGAGTTCATGTCTGTAATGGCCAATGTGTACAAGACCTTCGTGGACCTGGACTGCTCCCTGCTGGAGATCAACCCGCTTGTTCTTACAAAAGAGGGGAAGGTTATCGCCATCGATGCCAAGATCACCATTGACGACAATGCCCTTTTCAGGCACAAGGAACTGCTTGCCCTGGATGATCCTCGCGAAAAGGACCCCCTCGAGCTCATGGCCGGCGAATACAACCTGAATTATATCCGATTGAACGGGAACATCGGGGCCATGGTAAACGGCGCCGGGCTTGCCATGGCCACCATGGACGTGATAAAAATGGCAGGCGCCGAACCTGCCAACTTTCTGGATGTGGGTGGCGGCGCCAGCGAGGAAATGATCACCCGCGGCGTCGAAATTATTTTGAAGGACACTCGCGTCAAGGCCATCCTCGTGAACATCTTCGGTGGAATTCTGCGGTGTGATGTCCTCGCGAGAGGCGTCGTCGCCGCGGCCCGAAACACAGGAATCGATCTCCCCCTGATCGTGAGACTGGAAGGCACCAATGTGGAGGAAGGGAGAGAAATTCTCAATGATTCCGGGCTTAAATTCCTGGTGGCCAAGGACCTGGCGGAAGCCGCCGAACTTGTAGCAGGACAGGTATAAGGTATTAAGGAACCAATCGATCATGAGTATACTTGTAGACGATAAAAGCAGGATAGTGGTGCAGGGCATCACCGGCAGGGAAGGCGCCTTTCACACAAAACAGATGTTGGACTATGGAACAAAGGTCGTCGCGGGGGTGACCCCGGGGAAAGGGGGGCAGGAAGTTGAAGGCGTGCCCGTGTTCAATACGGTAAGGCAGGCTGTCCGGAAAGAAGGGGCCAACGTTGCATGCATATTTGTGCCTCCTCCTTTCGCCGCGGACGCCGTAACGGACGCGGCATCGTCCGGGATAGAGGTCATTGTATGCATAACGGAAGGGATTCCCGTACTGGATATGGTCAAGGTGTCCGGTTTTCTTAAGAGCAGAAATTGCGTTCTTATCGGTCCCAACTGTCCGGGGATTATTTCTCCCGGGAAGACCAAGGTGGGCATCATGCCGGGATTCATTCATTCCAGGGGACCCATGGCGGTCATATCGAGAAGCGGGACCCTCACCTACGAGGTGGTAGACCAGTTGACAAGGGTGGGGTTAGGCCAATCCACCTGCATAGGGATCGGGGGAGATCCCATCGTCGGAACCACATTCATAGACCACCTAAAGCGGTTCAAAAACGACCCGGAAACGGAAGGCGTCGTACTGATTGGTGAAATAGGCGGGTCAGCGGAAGAAGAGGCCGCTCAATACATTCAACGGGAATTCGATAAACCGGTCATTGCATTCATTGC
>JBAUSV010000352.1:0-1643 GCA_049581885.1 Gammaproteobacteria bacterium
GAGCCGGGAAGAGACGTTCCCCGCCGGAACCGTTATGTGTGATGCCTGTCCCATTACCTGCCGGATAATGGAAGGAGGGGTGGGGGCGTGCCTTCGTTACGGAAATGACGGAGGAAAGACCGTTCGCATCACGCCGCTTCATTCTTTTGAAGAGGTCGCCTCCATTGTGGGGCCGAGCCCTGAACCTGCGATCCAAAGACCCCTGATTACGGCCATAGGGTCGGGTACCACCTATCCGGACTGCAAACCGGCGCCCGCGATCGTGGGAGGAAAACGGAATGAAGTTGATGTGGTCACGGTGGTTACCGAGGCGCCGTTGAGTTACAGCTCCATCCTGGTGAAGATCGATACGGATCTGCAGGTGGGTGAAGAGGGAGCCGATGTGCTGGTGGGAAAACGGAAGGTGGGCATGGTGATCACCGAGCAATATGGATCCAAGATGCTCTCCATCGGCGGAGTGAACCTGCTTACGGGCAAGGACGGACTGGTGGTGGCACGAACCGTCACCAATATCGCCAACCGGCTATCCGTGAATCTGATGGTGAAAGGGGGAGGCAAACTCAGGGTACAGGTTGGAAAAGCCCCCGAAATAGACGGGTTTATTCCCGATAATATGCGTGTGGGGTGCGGAAGCGCCACCATGGGATTGTTTGCTCCCCTCTTGCGAGAGGCGGCGGATGAGGTGATTATTTTGGATTCCCATATCACCAGCCTCATGAGCGAACATGCGGCCGGTCGATTTGTGAGGGCAAAGCCGTCCGGGATCCGGCTTCGCTACCGAATGAGTACCCCGGGGAGATACTTTGGAGATTATGGAAACGGCTGGGGTGGGACAACCATTCAAGACCCTCTGGAGGTGATAGAGGGGGTGGATACGGGTCTTGTGAAACCGGGCTTGCGGGTCCTGATCACGGAAACCACGGGGAAAAATGCAAGACTGTTCCAATGGGGCGACGACGGAAACTTTCACAGGCTGCCGCTTACGCCGGAGTGCGTAAAGGCGGTTGAAGCCATATCCGCGAGTTGTGAATCCTCCACCGTTTCCGCCGTTTATATGGGTGGCTCGGGCGGAAGTGCACGGGCGGGAGTGGCTCTCTATCCGGTGAAACTGACCGCTGCCGTCCATGAAGCACGCGCGACGCTTACCGTGGGAGGGGCCCCCGCTTTTGTCCTGCCCGGCGGAGGCATTAATTTCATGGTGGATGTGGGCCGCGTGAAGGAAGGGTCGTTTTATTGGACGCCAACGCCTGCAACCATTTGTCCCATTGAATACACCATGACGCTCAGGGATTATGAGGAAATGGGGGGGCATGCGGAGGCCATGAAACCGTTTCCTTTTCCTTAGGAGCATCACTTGGCTTGGGAGACGGCCATACACCTTCTTGATAACGGCGCGATCATGGCCGAATGCGGGCCCATGCGGCTGGTGATCTCCTCCTTCATCGGAAAGACTCCCCAGCGGGAGATGAACGTTAAGGCCGCAAAAACTTCTTTTGATATTTTTGAACGGACCGCGCGTTTTCAGGATCTGCTGAGGGTGGTTCATGAAACGGTTCCCCGCGATCTTCAGGAACCGGTTGCGGTGAAAATGATTGCGAGCGTGATTTCCATGGGGGAACCGGATCTGACGCCCATGGCTGCCG
>JBAUSV010000353.1:0-20547 GCA_049581885.1 Gammaproteobacteria bacterium
GCGCCAGCGTTTGCTGCGCGGCATCGAGCCGTGCCTGGGCCACATCCATCGCGGTGCGGGCGTCGTCGCGCTGCTGCATCGAGGCGAGGTGCTTGGCGGCCAGGTCGCGCAGACGCTGGTAGTTGACGCGTGCGTTGTCCATGTCGACTTTGGCGCCATCGACATTGGCGCGTGCCTGGCGGATCTGTTGCGGACGGCTGCCGGCACGCAGTGCCGCCAGCACTTGCTGCTGCGCGGAAACCTGCGCTTTGGCCTGGTCGACATCGGCCTTCAGGTAGCGGGTGTCGAGTTCGGCCAGCACCTGGCCTTTTTTTACGCGGGCACCTTCGTTGACCAGCATGCGCACAATGCGCTGGTTGCCGTTGAAGGCCAGGTTGACCTCGCGTACGTCAACGTTGCCGTACAGCGTCAGCTCATGGATGTTGCCGGCATGGTGCTGCGAACGCCACAACCACCATCCGCCGAGGGCGACGAGCAACAGGATGGGAATTGCGATCAAACGTTTTTTTTTCATAGTTTGGCCCACCGAGCCTTTTCGTGTCGTCCGCGTCGGCTGACAGCCGATACGGATACAGTGACCCGACGATGGCGATGCCCCGTCGTCATCGTCGGTCTCTATGTGTAGCATAAACGAATTGTGGCCGAGGAAATCGGCCAGATATGCGATGCGGCCTCAGCGGCATGTCGACGGCGAGTCTTCCAGCATCCGCAGCAGCCATCGGATGACTGGAAGGACGTCCGATTGTCGCCCGACGCCTGTCCCGGTTGGCCGCAAACCAAGCATATAGCACCCAGGCGCCCGCCAAGATCGCCGCAGTCTCAGCGCAGCCATACCAGGAACCTAACACAGCGGGCACAGGAAAGGTGTCGGGCAATCTCAATAACAGCAACCAAAGCACGAGATAAGCGAGCAGCACGCGGGCAGCGGTGGTGGCAGTACGCCGCCAGACGAGGCCCATGCCACATACCAGGGAGACGACGGCGCGAAGATAAGCCAGCGCCTCGCGTGCAGGCAACCCCTTGGGCACTCCCTGCCATATCGGAGCGAAATCGCCATTGACCAGGCCAAGAATTCCGAGGGCGATCAGGGTCGCCGCAAAGGTCGCATGCCCTATGCTTGCGATGCGCATAGGACTACCCTCCGATGGTGTTCCATCTCAAACCAGGGTCAGGTCTCGCATGCTAACATGATCTCTACTCTTTGGTGTGTCGTGTTGATTTATGGCGAGGCCTTTACGCATTGAATTCAATGGTGCGCTCTATCATGTGACCTCCCGCGGGGACCGGCGCGAGGATATCTACGAAGATGATGAGGACCGCGAGGCCTTTCTTGCGGTTTTGGCCGAGGTGGTGCGTCGCTTTAATTGGATTTGCCATGCCTACTGTCTGATGGACAACCACTATCATCTGATGGTGGAGACCCCGGACGGCAACCTCTCCAAGGGCATGCGCCAACTCAATGGGGTCTATACGCAAGCCACGAATCGCCGCCACGGGCGAACGGGACATCTGTTTCAGGGGCGGTTCAAAGGCATTCTGGTGGACAAGAACAACTACCTGCTGGAGCTTGGCCGTTATGTGGTATTGAACCCGGTGCGGGCGAGGATCGTAAAGAAACCGGAGGATTATGCCTGGAGTAGCTACCGGGCGACGGTAGGGGCGGCGGCGGTACCGCCCTGGCTGGCTACGGATGGCGTACTGGCCCAGTTTGGAAAGCGTCGGGCGGATGCGCGACGCCGCTACCGTCGTTTCGTGATGGATGGAATAGGCGGTATGGACCTGTGGGCGAATGTGTCTCAGCAGATTTATCTGGGCGACAAGCGTTTTGTAAAGCGGATGCAGGCCAAGGCCGCGAAGTTGAATGACAAGTCGAGTATTCCCCACGCTCAGCGCAGGGCACCTGCGCCATCACTTGCTCGATTGGAAAAACGGCATCGTAACCGTGACGATGCGATGGTAGCGGCCCATGCAACGGGCGCCTATAGTTATCGTGAGATTGGCGAGTATTTTGGACTTCACCAGGCGAGTGTAGGGCGGATTGTGCGTGCCCGGATGCCAGGATGCGAGACCTGACACCGTTGGCGCTTGTGGCGCTTGCATGCGACTTCTGTTCGGTCCCCGCCGCCAATAAGCGTACGATCAGGCAGTCTGCCACTCGAATCCACCGTTTTTGGTGATCGCAAAGACTTCCCATGAATACACATCAACAAGAAAAGTCAGAAGACACCCGATTGCCGAAGGCACTTATCAACTGGCTTGCAAGCCCCTTTACGAGTTTCCTGCACATCGAGTCCGCCGGTGGGGCCATTCTCCTGTTCTTCGCGGTTGCCGCACTTGTCCTGTCCAACTCGCCGTGGGCACGCGCTTTCGAACACGTGTGGGAAACACGGGTTGGCCTTCAGATAGGTTCGCTCGATTTTGCCCGCTCGCTGCGGGAGTGGATCAACGATGGCCTGATGACACTGTTTTTCTTTCTCGTCGCATTGGAGCTCAAGCGTGAGTTGATTCTCGGCGAATTGAACAAACCTCGCATTGCCGCGCTACCCATAGCAGCCGCCCTCGGCGGTATGATCGTCCCTGCCGCGATATATCTGGCATTGCAAGCAGGACAACCTGGCCAACATGGCTGGGGCACAGTCATGCCAACTGACACGGCGTTTGTCATCGGTTGCCTGGCACTGCTTGGCTCACGCATCCCAAAAAGCCTGCGCGTGTTCATGCTGTCTCTGGCGATTGTCGACGATATCGGTGCCATTCTTGTTGTCGCGATCGGCTACGGCAGCCATATTGTCTGGTGGCCGTTGGCAGCGGCTGCGCTTGGCCTGGCCATCATACTCATCATGGCAAAGCTCGGCTTTCGCGGTTTCCCGCTCTACATACTGGTGGGTGGACTCATCTGGCTTGCAGTGGATGCGTCCGGAATCCACGCCACCATCACTGGCGTAATCCTCGGCCTGATGACTCCGGCCCGCCGGTGGGTCGGCGACAAGCGGTTGTATGCAATATTGGATCAGGTCATTGCGCATCCAGACAGCAGCGAAAGCAGCGGGGACACGAAGGACAGAAAGACGTTGCAAATGGCCGAAATCGCCGCGCGTGAGACGCTGTCTCCAGTTGAGCGCCTGGAGATCACGCTGCATCCCTGGGTGGGTTTTGTCATCATGCCGCTGTTCGCGCTTGCCAACGCCGGCCTGCCGCTAACCTTGAACAAGCTCGGCGGTTCAGTCACCGTGGCGGTGTTCGCGGGTTTCGTGCTTGGCAAGCCAATTGGCATTCTGTTGTTCAGTTGGCTGGCTCTACGTTCCCGCATTGCGATTCGTCCCCCGGAACTTACCTGGAGGTTAATGATCGGCGGCTGCCTGCTTGCCGGCATCGGCTTCACCATGGCGCTGTTCATCGCCAACATGGCTTTCGACAAGAGCCTGATTGACAGCGCCAAGCTGGGAATCTTCCTTGCATCCATTTTTTCTGCAGCGGCGGGGCTTGCACTGTTGATGTGGTTGCCCGATCGTTGCGCAACTCCTGAGGCGAATCAGGAATGAAAGGCCACTGAATTCCGTTTACCGCGAGAGGTGTTCATTACCGCCATGAAACCAAACGACCACATCACGCTCTATGAGCCGATCAACGTCTACAAGCCATGGGGAGACGGAATCGGCATCGTGGACGGGCCTCTGGTCTACATGAGCTATCCCGGCTTGCCGTTCCTGCACTTCCCTTTCCCGACGCGCATGACGGTCGTCCAGTTGCAAAACGGCGACCTCTGGCTTCACTCGCCGACGGCCCATACACCCGAACTCGCCGAAGCGCTTTCAAAGCGGGGCCGCGTCGCGCACCTCGTATCTCCCAACCTGCTGCATTACGCGAACATCCCCGCGTGGAAGGCACGTTTCCCCGAGGCCGTCGCCTGGGCATCGCCCGGCGTCCGCAAGCGTGCCGGGTCGCAGCACATCGACGTCCGGTTCGACCGCGAGCTCGATGCGGAGGCCATTCCCGAGACGTGGAAGGACGACCTCAAACAGGCAGTTGTCCCCGGAAAGCTGCTGGACGAATTCGTCTACTTTCACGAGGCCTCGAAAACGCTCATCCTTACCGACACCATCCAGAACTTCGAACTCGACAAGTTGCGCCAACCTTACCGCGCACTCGTCTGGCTCGCCCGCGCATATGCGCCGCACGGGCAGATGCCGCTGGACTTGCGCTCCACCTTCCTGTTCAACAGGACCGAGATACGTGAGGCAGCGCGGGAGATGCTGTCGTGGCGGCCCGAAAGTATCATCCTCAGCCATGGGAAAAACATCGGGCACGACGCGCCGGCAGCAATCAGGCGTACATTCCGCTTCGCGCTGAGGGGGCAGGGACCGTCGTGACTGATGCATCCCGCGAGATTCACGGAGCGTGCCATTGCGGCAACCTCTCGTTCGTGATTCACACACGAATGCCACTGGAAAACATCCGGGCGCGTGCATGCGATTGCAGCTTCTGCTGCATACATGCGGCCAGGAACTGGTCCGACCCCGATGGCACGGCTGTCATCCGGGTCAACGACGCAGGGCATTTGCACAAGTACCGGTTTGCACTCCGCACCGCGGACTTTTATATCTGCACGACATGCGGCACCTATCTCGGCGCAGTGCTGTCGGATGAAAGAGGCGCATGGTCAACCCTCAACCTGCGGCTGGCAAAGATATCGGTCGAGGAGGAGATTGCGAGCTACGGGTCCGAAAATGCGGACGACCGCATCGATCGCCGCAAGCGCGACTGGACACCGACCGAAATACACCTGGGCGCCGCGGGATAAGTCTCGCTCCGATTGAATTCGGCTCTTACGCCCGCCGTGTCCTGCGCCAGGGTTTACCCGCGGCGAGCCATGGCGTACCACGGTAGGAGTCCGCCACCACCCAGCCGGCAACAGTGAGTGTCCATGAGACGACGAACTCCGCCCAGTGGCCGGCGCTGACGTGGCCGGAAACCACCCTGGGCACCCACACCAGAAGCGTGAAAATCCCCATCTGAGCCGCCGCAAGAGCGGCCGCCAACCGTGCATAGAATCCGATGAGCACCGCGAGACCCGCCGCGATGTAGGCGCAGCCGAAGAAATAGGCCCAGAACAGGGGCGCCGGCAGCCAGCCGGGCACCAACGGCGCGGTCAGGGTGACGTAGACGAAATGACTGGTGCCGAAGAAGATCAGGGACAGGCCGAATAGCACCCTGGCGATACGCAGCCCCCAGTCGCCGGTCGCGAAACCCAGCCACCGCCTGTCGCGGTCGGTCGCGAACCAGGCATACAGCACCCAGGCGCCAGAAATGAACACCACTGTCTCGACGCTGCCGTACCACGCACCCAGTACAGCGGGCGCGGCGAAGATGTCGCGCAATCTCATGAACAGCAACCAAAGCACGAGGTAGGCGAGCAGCACGCGGGCGGCGATGGCAGCAAGGCGCTTCCGGAACAGGCCAATGCCGCATACGAGAAGCACGATGGCGCAAATATAAACCAGCACCTCGCGGCCGGGCAGGCCCTTGGGCACCGCGTGCCATATCGGAGTGAAATCACCCTGGACGACACCCATGATCCCGAGGGCAATCATGGTCGCCGCAAAAGCCGCCTGACCTGCGCTTGCGATACGCATCGCTCTACCCTCCGTTCGTGCTTCGATCTATCGGGTACTGACCTGCCTTATATACCCGATTCCACGATTTTGCCAAAGCAGAAAGCCCGAAATGGGAGCCGGCCTGGTCACTTTTGTGAAATTCCTGGCGGCCACATACAATGAACTCGGCACACCAACACAAAACACAAGGAATCAGGGATGACAAAATCCACGGCCCTTTTGTTCGCGGCTACCATTACACTGGCTGCTTCGGTACCAATTTCCGCTTTTGCCGGGAAACCCGCAAACAATATCGGAGCACCCGTATTCACGGCCGACGGCCGCCTGGTGCCGCCCAAGGGCTATTACCACTGGGTATTCCTCACTTCGGATCTGGGCATGAGCTACAACGAGAATGGAAGCGGATCCGATCATCCGCCCTTCTCCAACGTCTTTGCCGCCCCTGCGGCCTATAGCGTGTTCCTCAAGACCGGCGCCTGGCCTGACCACACCGTGCTCGTGAAAGAATTCCGCGGCTCGGCCACCAAGGGCTCGATCAACCACCATGGCTATTTCCAGAAGGGCCCGGTCATGTCTGTCCTGGTCCATGTGAAAGACACGAAGCGATTCAAGGGTGGCTGGGGGTTTTTTGCTTTCAGCGGCGACCCGTCAGCCAAGCCGGCCAAAATGATCCCCATGGCGGCCAGTTGCTATTCCTGCCACAAGGCGCACGGCGCAGTGGAGACCACGTTCGTGCAGTTCTACCCGGTATTGCTGCCGATCGCGAGAGCACACTCGACGATCAGCGCCGCCTATCTCAAGGCGGAGGCCAAAGAAAAAGCCTCATCCCGGTAACGCTCCCGGTGGGAGCAACTCTTGCCTTATGCCTGATTGAGCCACATTATTGACAGGCAGACGCATTCGGGGCCTCGTATCCGATCGGCCCATCAAGGAGAAAGATCAATGCAGGTCAGCACGACATTTACGATAGAAGGCCACCGGATCAAGGAATACAAGGGAATCGTTCGCGGGATCATCGTCCGCGCACCCACGATTGCCCAAGGCATTGCCGGCGGCCTCAAGAACCTCATCGGCGGCCGGATCGGCGCCTACACGGAAATGTGCGAGCAGACACGGCAGCAGGCCTACGACTTATGCCTACAGCATGCCCGTGAAATCGGAGCCAATGCCATCGTCGGCATGCGCTACGATACCTCCGAAGTCGTGAGCCAGGGATCGGCGACCGAGGTGCTCTGTTATGGCACGGCCGTAGTAATCGGGCCGGAAGGCTGAAAAGCATAATGCTTCGTATTTTGGCCTTGCATTTGCCATACGTGCAATGTGCATGACCTGCTCCTGAAACCACGTTAAATCCCTCGTGTTCATTTAAGCCTATGCGATTCACACAGGCCATACTCCGCACCCCGGGACCGGACTTCGCCCGTGGACTGACCAACGCCACACTGGGCGAGCCTGACTACGGTCGATTGCTTGAACAGCATCGCGCCTATCTGGAAACCCTGGAAAAGCTGGGGCTCAAATGCACGGTGCTGGAGCCACTGCCCGGCTGTCCGGACGCCTACTTCGTGGAGGACGCTGCCATAGTCACCAGCGACCTGGCAATCATTACCCGACCGGGCGCACACAGCCGCAGCGGCGAAACGGCGACAATCGAGGAGGCGCTGGCCGGCATCCGGCCGCTGGCCCACATCGAGGCGCCCGGCACCGTGGACGGCGGGGACATCCTGTTTGCGGGCAACCACTGCTTCGTCGGCTTGTCCGTCCGCACCAACGAGGCGGGCGCGGCGCAACTGGCCACGCACCTGAAGCGTGGAGGCATTGCTTTGACCCGGGTAAGGGTGCCGTCCGGCCTGCACCTCAAGTCCAGCGTCAACTACCTGGAACATGGCCGCCTGCTCCTGACCGACGCCTTTGCGGACGAACCGGCATTCGCCCATTTCGAGCATATTGTGGTCGATGCGGACGAGGCCTACGCCGCCAATACGCTCTGGATTAACGACACCTTGCTGATTCCGGCAGGCTACCCCAAACTTAAAACCCGACTGGAATCGTTAAGCAACCCTGTTATTGCTCTGGAAATGAGCGAAGCGGCCAAAATGGACGGAGGCCTGAGCTGCCTGTCCCTGCGGTTTTAAATCATGTGTCTTTCGGAAAGGTTGGAAAAATCTCAGCTTACCGCCAGTCTTAAACATACGGTAGATTGTAAAATTCTCGTTCAATCAAGAGCGGCGTCGGTATCTCTAAAGGAATCAGCGCGTGAATAGCGGGGAGATCTATTGGATAAAACTTGCCTTCGCCGCGACCGTGGCGTTAGTGGGCCTTGCGGGCGCTCTGCTGCCCTGGATCATCGGCGGGCGCAGGGCCAATGCGCGAATCCTCGCTCTCAGTGACACCTTCGCGGGCGGCGTGCTGGGCGGCGCGGGCCTGATCCATCTGTTGGGCGGCGGCATCGCAGAATTCCAGACCAGCCTTCCCGGCGTCGGCTATCCGCTCGCGCTGTTGCTGGCGGGGATAGGCTTCATGCTGATCCTGCTCATCGAGGGGGTGGTCGTGCCTGCGCGCCCGGGCATCACCGAAACCATACGCACACAAGGCTCACCGGCCATCCAGCACGAAACAGGTTGGAACCTTGACGCCACACGCGCCGTTCCCTACCCGGTGATCCTCCTGATCGTGCTCTCGGTCCACTCAGTCATTCTCGGCCTCGCCCTCGGCGCCCAGCAGGCGCTCTCCGGCGCCATCATCGTATTTCTGGCGATTGTGGCGCATAAAAGCGCCGCCGGATTCGCCCTGGGGATCGGCTACGAGCGCGCCGGCATACGCCATCGGCGCGCGCTACCCCAGATCGGCTTCTTCGCCGCCATGACGCCGCTCGGCATCGTGATCGGAGCGAGCGTGGGCCTGGCCCTGACGGCCCATTCCGCCCACCTCTTCGAAGCCATCTTCGACTCGCTCGGGGCCGGTACCTTTATCTATATCGCCGCCCTCGACATCATCAAGACGGAATTCGACAACCCGAAGTACCGCTTGCAGAAATGGCTTGCCGCCGTGTTCGGATTCGGCCTCATGGCGCTCCTGGCCATCTGGCTTTGACAACCCCCTGACCGCGCGACTGACGGCTCAGCAAAACAAGACGGGATAGCCAAACACCCAACGGGGTGTCACAATCAGGATGATCGAATCAGGTGCGAAGCAGAACCACCATGAGCAACCCGGGAAAACAGCGTCTTCTAAGACGCTTCAACCTCGACTGGGAAATCGTGATGCGCGCCATCGAAGGTGGCCTCGTCAGTTCGCTCGCGTTTCTCATAGGGACACACCTCGTGCGGTCCGTGGACGGATCGAACGCCATCATCGGCGCTGTGTGGTCAGCGATCGCCGGTCTGGTGGTGCTGCAGACCGCACACCGCGAAATCCTGAAATTCGCCGGTCTGCAGGCCATCGGAACGTTTCTGGGGGCGCTCCTCAGCGCACTCTATCTGCTCGCCTTCCCGGCAAGCATCTTCGGGCTGGCCGTATGTGCATGTGCGACCACCCTGGCCTGCTACGCGATACACATTGCCGATCAAGCCCGCCTCGCCAGCGCTGCCGCGGTCGTGATCATGGGGGTCAGCATCCTCTCCAAGCAGCACTCGCCGCTGTTGAACGCCGAATTGCGCTTTGTCGAGTCTCTGATCGGACTGTCGCTCGCGGTGCTGGTGTCCTACAGTCTCTATGGGACGAAGCGGCTGCTGCTCCGCCCACGCCGCCAATAGATACGCCTCATCCGAGCAGGCGTTCGACCCAAGCGGCGAATGCGTCGATGAAGGTCTTGAAAAACGCCTCGGTGCCCTGATCGAGCAGCTTGCCGTCTTCGCCGAATAACTTGGCAACCCCTCCAACGTAGGCTTCCGGCTGCTGCAGGATCAACATGTTCAGAAATACCAGAGACTGGCGCAAGTGATGATTGGCCCCGAAGGCACCGATCGCCCCCGGCGATATGCTCATGATGGCCGCGGGCTTTCCGTCCCAGACACTGCTCCCATAAGGCCGGGAGCCCACGTCGATTGCATTCTTGAGCACACCCGGAACCGAGCGGTTATATTCCGGCGTAACGAAAAGCACCGCATCCGCCTGCCCGACCTCTTCCCTGAACTGCACCCACGCCGGCGGAATAGCACCCTCTGCGTCGGCGTCCTGATCGTAAAGTGGCAAGTCACGGATTTCCACAATTTCAAGGTCCAGCGTTGCGGGCGCCAACTTGGCCAACGCACGGGCGGCAAGCCGGCTGAACGAGCCCTTGCGCAGGCTCCCGACTACAACGGCGACTCGATGCGAGTTACTCATGATTCAACGCTCCAATCATTGTCGGGCAGATATTATCAACTGCCTGTAAAGTCCGCCTTGCCGAGTTCCACGCCGTTATGGCGGAGAATGTTGTAGGCGGTGGTGACGTGGAAATACAGATTGGGCGTGACAAAACCCGTTACGTACGTGTAGCCATCCAGCGTCAAGTCGCGGCTGCGCAAATGCAATGTAATCTGCTTGTCTTCGGTGCCGTCTATCTGTTCGGGCTTGAAAGTCTCCAGGAAGGCGATGGTTTTAGCCAGGCGTTCCGCCAGTTCAGGGAAACTCGCCTCGTTGTCTTCGAATTTCGGCGGCTCCTGCCCCGCGAGGCGTGCAGCACACCCCTTGACCACGTCCGTCGCGATCTGTACCTGTCGCGCGAGTGGGAACATATCGGGATAGAGGCGGGCCCCGACGAGCACCTCGGGATCGATTTCCCTGGCCTCGGCATACGCAACGCCCTTGGCGAGGATAGCTTCGAGGTTGTGCAACACACGTACATAAATCGGCAGAGAGGCCTGGTACATGGACATCTTCATGGTGTTGTCTCCGTAAAGGGAAAAGTATCGTCGATTTGCCTAGTTTACGCCTTCACCTGTGCGCCAGCGTGGTTAATCCGAAGCGATAAAACCGGCTTTTTTTAACCGATTTCGCCAGAAAATCTTGATTTATAAGATTTTTTGTTGTTTTCCGCTATCAATATTCCCGCCAGCATGGTATAAGGAATGGTTATTTCGTGGTTGGCAGCGCTTGCCGCCGGCCACAGTAATAGCATTGTTAGGATTTGTTTATCGTTTTTTTAGAGAGATTGTAATGTCACAGAACAAGTTATATGTCGGCAACTTCCCGTATTCCGTGGACGAGGCCCAATTGCGTGGAATTTTCTCCCAGTACGGAGAAATTTCCGAACTCGCCATGATCATGGATCGCGACACCGGTCGCCCGAAGGGCTTCGGGTTCATCACGTTTGCAACGCAGGAAGCCGCCGAAAAGGCCCTGGAGCAGAACGGCAACGATCTGGACGGACGGCCGCTCAAGGTCAACATGGCCATCGACAAGCCGCGTGGCGGCGGTGGTGGTCAGCGTCCCAGGTGGTAAAAGCCTGAGACGACTCCGAATTGAATCGGATACGAAAGCCCCGCCATTCGGCGGGGCTTTTTATTGCGTACCAATTCAAGGACAAAGGCTCCTACCCTCGCCGAGGCGGCAAGGGTATCAGTGCGCTGGTGCGACGCACGTAGTCACGGTAACCGGGCCGGCTCTCGTTCAGATTCTTTTCGAGCAGCGTGACGCCGGAGACACGGACCAGGAACAGTGTCATGAGAATCGGTGCGAAAATTGTCCACCATCCGCCGGCTGCAGCAGCCAGCAGATACAGCCCCCACCACACCACCATGTCGCCGAAATAGTTGGGGTGACGCGTGTAGCGCCAGAGTCCCGTATCGAGCACCTTGCCCCGATTGGCGGGGTCGCGCCGGAAGCGTGCGAGCTGATGGTCGCCCACCGTCTCGAACAGGAAACCAACCAGCCAGATAGTGGCACCCACAATCACGAGCGTCGTTCCGCCCGACCCCGACACAGTGCCGCAAGTCCCCGCGAGTAGCGGGAAGGCAATAATCCAGAGCAGGACGGCCTGCACCAGATACACCGCGAACAGGCTGAACAGAGCGTAATGGCGCCGGTGTTTCTCACGCATGTCAGCATAGCGCCGATCCTCGCCGTGGCCCCAGTTGCGACGAGTCAGGTGCGCCGACAAGCGCAGGCCCCACACACTGGCAAGCACGGGCGGAAGCAGGTTCGGCGATGGCGTTGCCATGAAATAAAACCAGCCGAGGAGTACGAAACCGAAGCCCCATACCCGGTCCACCAGGCTTGAGTCGTTGCGCGCCAGCGAGGCCAGCCAGACCGCGAACATCATCCCGACGACGACGACCAGGCCGTAGAACATGCTCGGGACAAGGGCAAGCTTCATGCGCGTGCTTCCAAAGTCGGTTTCTCGAAAAGGCAGTGTGTCACAAACCACTCCTCGCCACCTTTCCAGGCAAAAAGTTCTTCGCAGGCCATGAAGAAAAGACGCCAGCGCTGCACCTGACGCGCCGCTTCACCCGGTCCGTATTCACCGGAGAAAATGTCACGCGCGGCTGTGCGATCCGCATCGAGTCGGCGCAGCCAGGCGCGGCAGGTGCGCGCGTAGTGACGACCGTTGACGCGCCACTGCCCTTCCAGCACAAGATCTTCTTGAAAGTATCGAGGCAAGTCTTCAGACGGCATAAGGCCGCCGGTGAAAAAGTGCCGCCCCATCCAGTCGACGGCACCCTCGGTTTGAAACAGGTAGGCGTTGTCGCGATGGCAAAAAATGTGAATAAACAGCTTGCCTTCAGGCGTAAGCCAACCCGCGATCCGGCGCATGAGTTGCTCCCAGTTGCGCATGTGTTCGAACATTTCGATCGATACCACCCGGTCGAAGCGTCTGCCAGGATCGAACTCGCGCACATCGGCCGTGACGCATTCGATATTGCCAAGGCCGCATTGGGCGGCGCGGTCGCGAATGAATTCCGCCTGCGAGGCCGCGTTCGACACCGCGAGTATGCGACTTGCGGGATAGTGCTCAGCCATCCACAGCGTGAGCGAGCCCCATCCGCAACCTAATTCGAGTACGTCCTGCCCGTCGGCCAGCTCCGCGCGTTCACAGGTGAGTGCCAGCATGGCCTCCTCGGCCGCGGCAAGCGTTGCAACGCCATCCGGCCACAGACAGGCACTGTACTTGAGCCGCGGGCCGAGCACGCGTTCGAAGAACGCAGCCGGGACTTCGTAATGCTGGCGATTGGCGGCATCCGTATCGACTGCGACGGGCGCGGCGCGCATCACATTCAGCAACTCGGCCCGGCGCGAGGCACGCGCCTCGGCACCACCGGCTCGCTCCCGGCGCAGACGGCGGGCAAGCAGGGAGCGAATACCGAGGCTCAGCGCGGCATCCGGCACCAAGCCGTGTTCGGCGACCGTGACCAGTCGCTGCACGGCGGGATAAACGATGGCGCGCTTCAACATGCGCGGTACCGGCAGAGCCGAAGCGCCTGCCTAATTGGTGAACAATCAAAAGCGGATAAAGACATTGGGCTGTTCCGTTTCACTTGGGAGTTATACGAACGTCGGATGCAATCCGATGCACTCACCATAGTGCGACGAGTCGTGGCTAAATCGATTATGGCATGGCATACTTGCTCACAAGAATCCCATGTGAGAAACGAGCCATGCGATGCTTTCGGCTTCCCCGCGCAACGACGACCTGCAAGGATTGATGAAAACACCGAAAGAACTGCAGGAACTGATCGAAGACGGCATTATAGATGCCGTGCTGTGGCCGCTCAAAAGCGGCAAGGAAGCGGCGGTCTATGTGGTGCGCGCGGGCGAGGAGGTGCTGTGCGCCAAGGTGTACAAGGACATGGCGCAGCGCAGCTTTCAGGCGCGGGTGAAATATCAGGAAGGCCGCAGGGTACGCGGCAGCCGCCAGGAACGTGCCGTCAGCAAGGCCAGCAAGTTCGGGCGCCGGCAACAGGAAGCCGCGTGGAAAAGCACCGAGGCGGACGCACTCTATCGCTTGTTCGATGCCGGCATCTGCGTACCGCGCCCGCATGGCTATTTTCACGGTGTGCTGCTGATGGAGCTGATTGCCGATGAGGAGGGACGTGGTGCACCCCGCCTGAGCGACGTGGATCTCACAGCCGAGCAGGCACATTCGTTTCACGACCGCCTGATACATGATGTGGTGCGCATGCTGTGTCTCGGATTGATTCACGGCGACCTGTCCGAATACAACGTGCTCGTCGCCGACGCCGGACTCGTGATCATCGATTTTCCACAGATCGTCAGCGCCGCCGGTAACAACAGCGCGCGTGCCATGTTGCTGCGTGACGTGCACAACCTGCGCGATAGCCTCGGACGCTTCGCCCCCGAACTCAGGACGACTCATTTCGGTGAGGAAATGTGGGCGCTGTACGAACGCGGTGAATTGCATCCGGACACCCCGTTGACCGGGGAATTCGTTTTCGACCGGCACCGTGCCGATGTACCGGGGGTGATGTCAACCATCGAGGATGCCCGGCACGAAGCGATCATTCGCCAACAGGGACGCGAAGCCGCCTCCGAACAGGACTAACGCCTGCGTAAACGACCCTGAGTCCGACGGGAAATTTACCCCTTCGTCCCTCGTAGAGTTGTGAGAGCCAGAGCGAGGCAGACAGACAGACCTGCTACGCGGCGCACTTCTATGCGGATTTTAAATGGCAGCAGTGAGGTCACCCAGCTTGTCGGTGAGGCGCGTGTTCTCGCTGTAATCCACCGGGCATTCGATAATGGTCACTGTGTTCTGCACGAGCGCTTCCTTGAGTGCGGGCCGCAGTTCGCTCGCGGCGCCGATGCGCACGCCGCGGCAGCCGTAGCTTTCCGCCTGCTTGAGGAAGTCCGGGTTGGTGAAGTCGACATAGGCGGGGCGGCCGATCTCCAGGTTCTGCTTCCACTTGATCAGCCCGTATTCGTGATCCACCCACACCAGCACGACGAAGGCAATCTTTTCACGCATGGCGGTTTCCAGTTCCTGCGAGTTCATCAGGAAACTGCCGTCGCCCATGGTGGCCAACACCTTGCGTTCGGGTTTCGCGAGCTTGGCGCCAAGCGCACCCGGCAGGCTGAACGCCATGGTTGCGAGGCCATTCGAGATAAGGCAGGTGTTCGGCGCATAGCACGGGTACAGGCGGGCCATCCACATCTTGAGCGCACCGGTGTCGCAGAGCACGATGTCTTCCCGCCCCATGGTGGCACGAATGTCGGCGACGATGCGTTGCGGCTTGAGCGGGAAGGCATCGTCGGCCTCACCGTGTTCCAGTTCTTTACTGAGCAGGCTTTGCAATTTTTCCATGCGCGCGCGGTCCGGCTTCGCACAGCCCGGTTTGCGCTCGACAATGGCATCCAGCGTGGCCGTAATGCTGCCCTGCACCCCCACCGCCAACTCATAGTTCGCATCCACCTCGGCCGGCGTTTGATGAATATGGAGAATCGTCTTGTTCCGCTCGGGGTTCCAACGCGCCGGTGGGTACTCGACGAGATCGTAGCCGACCGTGATGACCAGATCCGCCGCATCCAAACCGAAGTTCACGTAGTCGTGCTCCATGAAACCGAGCGTGCCGAGCGCATTCGCATGGTCGTCGGGGAATACGCCCTTGCCGGCGAAGGTGGTTGCAACCGGCACATCCAGTGCCTCGACGAAGCGGTGCAAGGCGTCGACTGCACCGTCGCGGGCTACGCCAGGCCCGGCCAGCACGACCGGATTTTTTGCCTGCTCGATCAACTCCACGGCACGCTCGATCTGTGCTTGCGAAGGCGCCGTACCGCGGGGTTGGTTGACCGTCAGCGGGCGGCCCTTACCCGGCAGCACCGCCACGTCTTCCGGCAGAATCACGGCGGTCGCACCGGGGCGTTCGGTCTGTGCGACCTTGAAGGCCTTGCGCACGATCTCGACCGTGGCTTCCGGCAGTGAAATCGTGCCCGTCCACTTGGTGATCGGCGCATAAAAAGCCTCCAGATCGACCACCTGATGCGATTCCTTGAAGATGCGGTTGAGTCCCGCCTGCGCGGCGAGCGCCACGACCGGATGACTGTCGAGCTGGGCATCGGCCACGCCGAGAGCGAGATTGATGGCGCCGGGGCCAAGCGTCGCCAGGCACACACCGGCGCGCCCGGTCAAACGGCCGTACATGTCGGCCATGAACGACGCACCCTGCTCGTGACGGGTGAGAATGAAACGGATCTTCGAATCGAGCAAGGCGTCGATTATATGGATGTTTTCTTCGCCGGGAATGCCGAACACGTACTCGACGCCTTCGTTTTCCAGGCACTCGACCAGCAGTTGAGATACGTTTTTATCGGAAACTGCTGTCATGGCCAAGCCCTTTCGTTTAACCCTACGTTCGATTGTAATTCAACGGATGAGGCCACGACGCTACATGCATCCGGGAACCGATACGGAGTCTTATAGAACAGCGTCAAGCGCCGCAATCAGTCGGTCCACTTCTTCAAGCGTGTTGTAGTGCGCCATCGAGACACGGACAACGCCGTTTTGCGGCATCAACCCCAAGTGCTCGATCAGGCGCCGGGCATGGAAATCACCATAGCGGATACCGATGTTGGCGGCGTCAACGGCCTTCACTATCTCGCTCGAGTCCCGGCCGGCGGTGCTGAAAGACACAATCGGCAGGCGCGATTCGACAGTCGCATCCCGTGGGCCGTGGATCGTGATTTCGGGACGGCTGTGCAGGTAGTCAAGCAGCTTGGCGGTGAGCCGGCTTTCGTGGGCCGATAATACCGGCCAGGCGGCAGCGAGTCTGTTACGCACGGTATCACCGAACGGTGCATGTGCCAGTAGATAATCGAGCACGGCCCCGAAGCCGTACGCCGCCTCGTAGCTGTAACCGCCGGGTTGCAGTTTGTAGGGCACTGCGTCCTTGCCCAGGAAGTCCAGGTTCAGGTTGTCGAGTTGCAACAGTTCATCCGCCTTGCCGTAAAGCACGCCGAGGTGCGGACCGAATACCTTGTAGGCGCTGAACACATAGAAATCCGCGTTGCAGGCTTGTACATCGACGAGGCGATGTGGTGCCCAGGCGACGCCGTCAACGACGAGACGGGCGCCCGCGGCATGCACCCGGCGCGCCACTTCGGCGACCGGTTCCACCGCGCCGAAAATGTTAGAGGTGTGGCCCATGCAAACCAGCCGCGTGCGTGCGTTGAGCAAACCGTCGAGCGCGCCCTGGTCGAGCCGTCCGGCGGCCGCGTCCACCGGCCAGGTGCGGATCGTTATACCGCGTTCGGCGAGACGCACCCACGGCGTGATGTTGGATTCGTGGTCCGCCTGGCTGATGATAATTTCGTCGCCCGGTGCGAGTTGCGAGGCGATGGCGCGTGCCAGACGCGAGAGCAACGCACTGCTTGAAGGGCCGAACACAATCTCGCCGGGACCGGCGGCATTGATCAGCGTCGCCGTTTCTGCCGCGGCCTGCTCCAGGCGCGTGACTGCCTGTTGCGACAGACCGTAGCTGGCGCCGGTCTGTATCGGCGTGGTGCGCATGTATTCGCTCATGCGTTCGATCACACTGTCGAGCACGGCGGAACCGCCGGCGTTGTCCATCAGAATCCAACCTTGGTGCAGTGCGGGGAAGCGCCGGCGGGCGCGTTCGACATCGAAGCTCATTGGCATTTCTCCGGGAGCATCTGCCGCGGCGACGGCGCATCAGGGTGCAGACCGCCGCATGCGGCGCAGATTAGCGGCAGGTTGAGTACGCGTTCGGCCTTGCGTTCTCCATTCTTCAGATCGGAAAGTGCGGAAATCGGCGCGGCTTGATGCTCAGGCGTAGGTGTAGCCGAACGCGGCTTCGAAGCGTGCAGCGAATTCGTCGGGCGTGAAGCGGTGGTTCTGGGTGCCCTGGCTGGCGACCTTGATCGAGCCCGCGAGCGCGGCGATGCGCCCCGTAGTTTCCCATTCGAAGCCGTTGAGCAGGCCATAGAGCAAGCCCGCGCGGTAGGCATCGCCGCAGCCGGTGGGGTCGACCACGGCTGTGGGCTCGACGGCTGGCACTTGCAGCGTGTCGCCGGCGGTATGGATGATCGAGCCGCGTGCACCACGTGTGACGATGAGTGCCTTCACGCGTTCGGCGATCTCATCGAGGCCAAGGCGGGTCTTTTCGCAGAACACGCCGGCTTCGTAGTCGTTCATGGCAAGCCAATCGGTCTGGTCGATGAAGCGATCGAGGTCGCTTTCGTCGAACATCGGCAGGCCCTGGCCCGGATCGAAGATGAACGGGATGCCGGCGGCGGCGAACTGCTCGGCGTGCTGGATCATCGCATCGCGGCCGTCCGGCGCGACGATGCCGATACGGGCGCCGGAATCGGCGGGCAGTTTCTGTTCGTCGGCGCGGCCCATCGCGCCCGGGTGAAAGGCCGTGATCTGGTTACCGTCGTCGTCGGTGTTGATGAAGGCCTGCGCGGTGTACACGTCCTCGAGTTCGCGGATATAGCGGCGGTCGATGCCGTTCTCGTCCAGCCACTCCACGTAGAGCGCAAAGTCCTTGCCCGCGGCGCCGACGGGCAGCGCCTTCTCTCCCAGCAGGTTGAGCGTGTAGGCGATGTTGCCCGCGCAGCCACCAAATTCGCGGCGCAATTCGGTCACCATGAAGGCGACGGAGAGCGAATGAATACGCTCGGGCAGGATGTGATCGCCGAAGCGTCCGGGGAAACGCATGATGACGTCGTAGGCGAGCGAGCCCGAAATCAACGCACTCATGCAGTCTGCTCCGGCTGCCACACGAGGTCCAGTTCGCGGGCGGCCTTTACGTCGTCGAGCCGGCTGACCGGGGTTGTGTAGGGGGCGTGCCTGACCTTGTCGGGGTCGTTCTTCGCTTCCGCGAGAATCGCGCTCATGGCTTCAACAAAAGCGTCGAGCGTTTCCTTCGATTCGGTTTCGGTGGGTTCGATCAGCAGGCACTCCGGCACCAGTAGCGGAAAATAGGTGGTAGGCGCGTGGAAGCCATAGTCGAGCAGGCGCTTGGCGACGTCCATCGCGGTGACGCCGTGTTCCTTGGCGAGCTTTTTCAGCGTAACGATGAATTCGTGGCTCGCCCGGCGCTGAGTATAGGCCAGGTCGAAGCCGGCGGCTTCCAGGCGGCGCGACAGGTAAGCCGCATTGAGCGTGGCATATTCGGCCACGCGATGCATGCCCGCCGCGCCGAGCATCCGCATGTACACGTAGGCCCGCAGCAGCACGCCAATGTTGCCGTTGAAGGCGGACAGGCGGCCGATCGAGTGCGGCCGGTCGGCTTCGCCGAGCAGGCGGTAGCGGCCTTCTGCGTGCGCCACCAGCGGCAGCGGCAGGAAGGGCTCCAGGCGCTCACCCACGGCAATGGCGCCCGCACCCGGGCCACCACCACCATGCGGGGTGGAAAACGTTTTGTGCAAATTGAAGTGCATCACGTCGAAGCCCATGTCGCCGGGGCGCACCTTGCCCAGAATGGCGTTCATGTTGGCGCCGTCGTAGTAGAGCAGCCCGCCCGCCCCGTGCACGATCTTCGCGATCTCGGCAATGCGCCGCTCGAACACACCGAGCGTGGACGGGTTGGTGAGCATGATGCCCGCGGTCTGCGGACCGACCGCGGCCTGGAGGCTGTCGATATCGACGTCGCCGTCGGGACCGGTCTTTATTTCACGCACGGTGTAACCGCACATGGCGGCGGTCGCGGGGTTGGTACCGTGGGCGGCGTCGGGGACGATGATTTCGGTGCGCGCGCTGTCGCCGCGTGAGTGGTGGTAGGCGCGGATCATCGCCACGCCGGCGAACTCGCCCTGGGCGCCGGCCATTGGCGCAAGCGAACTGGCCCGCATGCCGGAAATGGCCTTGAGCAGTTCCTGCAATTCGTGCAGGCAGGCAAGCATGCCCTGTCCGCCGGCATCGGGCGCCATGGGGTGGCGGTTGATGAAACCCGGCAGCAGAGCCAGCGTGTTGCACGCCCGCGGGTTGTACTTCATGGTGCACGAGCCGAGCGGGTAGAAATGCGTGTCGATCGAGAAGTTTTTCTGCGACAGGCGCGTGTAGTGACGCACCGTGTCCATTTCCGACACTTCGGGTAGCGCAGGCGGCTGCTCGCGCAGCAAATCGGCAGGCAGATCGGTAATATCGAACGTGCCCTTCGGTGCCTGCGCGTGGGCACCACGTCCGGGCCGCGAATGATCGAATATCAGCACGCGTCGAGCGCCTTCAGTGCGGCGTCGTAATCGGGTTCGTCACCGATTTCACCGACGAGCTGCGTGTAGCGGACGGTGTTGTCGGCATCGAGTATGACAACACCGCGCGCGGTAACGCCGGCGAGCGGGCCGTCGGTAATGGTAACGCCGTAAGTGTCGCCGAAATCGCTGCGGAAGGTGGAGAGCGGCACCACGTTATTCAGTCCTTCATCGCCGCAGAAGCGCTTTTGCGCGAACGGCAGGTCGGCAGAGACCATAAGCATGACCGTGTCGGCGTGATCCTTCGCGTAATCGTTGAACTTTTTGGTGGAGATCGCACACACCGGCGTGTCGAGACTGGGCACGATGTTGAGCAGCTTTTTCTTGCCGGAGAATTTATCCAGCCCCACGTCGGCGAGATCGCCGCCGGTCAGCTTGAAAGCAGGTGCGGCGGAGCCGGTTTTCGGCAGCTCGCCGGCGGTGTGAAACGGATTACCCTGGAGGGTTATATCAGCCATGGTGTTTCTCCTTGCGTGCAATGGGTGGTTCAGGCGCGGGCGGCTACGCGGTGATCCGCGAGGGCCGCACCGAGCGCTTCGGCGTAATGGTCGAGGTCGGCTTCGGTCTTGGTTTCGGTGGCGCAGACGAGTACGCAGTTGGCAAGGCGTTCGTCGGCACGGGCGAGATCGTAGCCGCCGATGATGCCGTCGTGCTCGAACAGGTAGTCGAGCAGCGGCGCAGCGTGCTGACCGAGGTCGATCGCAGCCTCGTGAAAAAACGGAGCGCTGAAACGCGGGCGCAGGTCGTGCGCGGCGAGTCGCGACACGAGTGCACGCGTGCGGGC
>JBAUSV010000354.1:0-10426 GCA_049581885.1 Gammaproteobacteria bacterium
TATCGCCGAATATTGTTTCAACCTTCCCGTTCAAGGCACCATAGATAGCGGTCGCAATATCGGCGCGCGCCAGGGTCATGATTCGCCCATGCGTTAGTTCCGACAAGACCCGTGACGGATAACCACCACGAACCCGGCCGTGCCGATCCACCATGCGAAGTTCTTCGGATTCATAGCGCAATTCCTGGAACCTGGGGAGCAGGCCCATTCTTTCCACGGCGTCGTAGCCGATTCCCCACAGGTTGAGAACATAGCCGCCGGTGCGAAGTTCAGGTGATCGCTCGACGAGCAACACCTCGTGGCCCAGTTTATTCAACCAATAGGCAAGTGCCGTGCCGGCAATACCGGCCCCATTGATGACCACCCTCATTTGCCTTGCGTCCACCGATCGCATCGGCCACCGCCTATTCCAGCGCCAGCGGTATCGCCTGGCGTGCGAATGCCGCGATGTCGATTTTCGCGCCGCATACGACTACGCATATATAGGGCCAGATTTCGTATTGTTACACGACTGACGGATATCGGGATTTAAATGCTGCCGCGCGAGAACTGACGCCGAATCCCTTCGCAGCCTGCGCCCGTTCGCGTGAGAAGACAAAAAGCGCCATTCCACAAAGTGACCAACTCGCCTGGACTTCGCGTCAAATGGGATCAGGTCTCGTTTTTTCATAATCTTCTTTCCTAATGGCAAAACGCTAGACCTGACCCCATTTCCCGCCCAAACTAGGCAACCTGCCCGGCAGCTTGTCCGCTGGCCCATGCCCACTGGAAATTGTAGCCACCGAGCCAGCCGGTGACGTCGACCACTTCGCCGATGAAATACAGGCCGGACACGTGGCTTGACTGCATGGTGCTGGACGACAATTCGCGGGTGTCGACGCCGCCCAGGGTGACTTCGGCCGTGCGGTAACCCTCGGTACCGCTGGCGACGATAGGCCAATCGTTGAGCTGCGCGCCGATGTCGGCCAGTTCCCTCTCGTTGTATTGGCGCATCGGCCTGCTCGCAAACCAGACCTCGCACAGGCGTTGCGCCAGACGTTTGGGCAGCAGGTCGGCGAGCACGTTCTTGAGATCCATGTCCGGTCGTGCATTGCGCTGCGTCTGAAGCCAATTGCCGGCCTCGGTGTCCGGCGCCAGGTTGACGTGCAGGTCGTCGCCCGGCTGCCAGTACGAGGAAATCTGCAGGATGGCCGGGCCGCTGATGCCGCGATGGGTGAACAGCATGCCGGCGCGAAACGCCTGCTTGCCGACCCGTGCAACCACTTGGGGAAGGCTCACGCCCGCCAGACCCTCGTAGTGTTGCTGGTGCTTGCCGCTTTGTACCAGGGGCACCAGGGCGGCGCGTACCGGCAGCACGGTATGGCCGAACTGGCGGGCAACCTCGTAGCCGAAGCCACTGGCCCCCATCTTGGGAATGGACAAGCCGCCGCTGGCGATGACCAGCGATTGCGCGTGGATCTCGCCCAGTGGCGAGCTTGCGCTGAAGCCGCTGTCGGTCTTGCGCAGATCGCCGACACTGCAGTTGGTCTCGATACGCACGCCAGCGTCGGCGCATTCGTCGAGCAACATGCTCACGATCTGCTTGGATGACACATCGCAGAACAGCTGCCCCAGCTCTTTTTCGTGATAGGCAATCTGGTGCTTTTCCACCAACGCGATGAAATCGGCGGGCGTGTAGCGTGCCAGCGCCGACTTGGCGAAATGCGGGTTGGCGGAAAGGTAATTGGCCGGGGTCACGCCCAGATTCGTGAAGTTGCAGCGCCCTCCGCCCGACATCAGGATCTTTTTGCCGACCCTGTTGGCATGTTCGGCCACCAACACGCGGCGTCCGCGCTGACCGGCGGCGATGGCACACATCAGGCCGGCAGCACCGCCGCCGATGACCAATACATCCACCTTCATGTTGCCTTCGCCTGCGTACATTCGTGGCGCGACATTATCGCGCAACAAAAGCTGACGGGTTCAGGTTGAGCCATCCCCGATTCTTCACGTGCATCATCAACCGCAATCGTAATCGTAATCGATGCGGTTCGCGAATCCGCCGGGCCGTCCAGCAATTCACCAGGGTCAGGTCTCTCATTGTCACACTCGGCAACCGAACGCCGGTGCTGGTTGAACAGGAAGGCCGATTAGTGGCTTAATTTCTTTGTCCGGAATAGCCGGGATAGTCCACCAGTCTGCCCCTATTATTGGTTTGCTTGACCCATCAATCAGCCACGCTGGCGCGAATTCATTCGTGGCTATGTGCCGTAGCGCACAGACAAGGTTTACCAACAACGCAAAAATGGATCCTGTAGAGCTATGAGGTGCAGGAGAAATGACATGAATTTATCTGGAATTTACGCTAAACCGGCTCGCTACCTTTTGGTGGCGCTCGCGTCCACCGCGGCGATCGCCATGTCAGGCAATGCGTTTTCCGCCCAGACTTCGACAACAATGGCCGTATCAATGAACATCAGTAGTGGTTGTTCGGTTACCAGCTCGGCGATGACGTTTCCAGGCCCGACGACTCCGGTAGACGCTACCGCAACCGCGCAAATCGACATTATCTGCACGGATGGCACCCCCTTCGAAATCGGGCTGGATGCCGGGGCGCACAGTACCGATGTAGCAGCTCGCGAGATGCAAAATTCAGGCACGCTGGTGTCGATTATCTATTCGATCTACATGACTGGCGCGCATACGACTGTCTGGGGTAACACACAGGGT
The DNA here is from genome assembly GCA_049581885.1 of Gammaproteobacteria bacterium. GTDB lineage: Bacteria > Pseudomonadota > Gammaproteobacteria > JAKDMP01 > JAKDMP01 > JBAUSV01. The sequence continues at coordinate 2,710 of JBAUSV010000354.1, forward strand.
GTCGATACGGTTGCAGGTACCGGTAACGGCTTCGATCAGCAGTTTGCTGCCTATGGCCTTGCTCCCCTACCGTCGCCTGTACCAGCTGCCGGTCTCTACACAGACACTGTGAATGTGTTTGTGTACTTCTGATCACAGGCTGATGACAGATGCGCCGACGTTCTGCTTGGGTGATTCCAGCTTTGGCGGCATTGCTGTGGCTGGCGCCTCTGGCCCAGGTCTTCGCGGCTGGCTTTGAAGTACGGCCTGTACTGGTAGAGACCGCCGATGGCCTCGGCACGCTGACCGTCAGCAATCCCGGTGCGACCCGACTGTATATACAAGGCACACTGTATCGCTGGTCCTACGATACGGATGGCGTTCAGGTTCTGGCGGCTGTGCCCAACGTCATTGTTTCACCACCTGCAACCTGGATTAAACCCGGGTCGGAATACCGCTTCCGCCTGAAGGTACCGCAGGCCGCGCCAGGCCAGGAGCTGTCGTTCCGCTTGCTGCTCTCTGAGGTGCCCACGCGCGACACTATCACCAACGGCGCCGTGATGATGACGGTGACCCAAAGCATCCCCGTCTTTTCGGAAGGGAAATCCCTGAAATCTCCCTCGCTGTCCGCCACCCTCGTCGGCTCGACCTTATTGATCCACAATAGCGGCGGACGTCATGTACGTATCGCGCAACTCATGCAGGATGGCCGGGTAGTCAAGAGCGGGCTTGTTGGGTATGCGCTGAGCGGGTCCTTGCTGGCTGTACACCTGAAAATCCCGATACACCCTGGTCGCATCGAGTTCACTACAGATCTCGGGCTACAAACTCTTGTTGTCACGGAGTAAGACGGTGGCGCATCGGTATCGGCCATGGCGGTTTCAGCGTGCGCGATGACTCCAGCCCTGCCAGCTGTGGCAAGGACCCTGCTGATTACAGCAGCACTCATTGCCACGGCTGTAGAGCCGGCGCTTGCGCAATCCAGCCCCGTTGCTGACGTGTACACAGATCCAACAAGAAAAAATGAACGGCCATTGCTGCTTGACGTTACCTTGAATGGCCTCGATGTAGGGGTCCAGACTTTTATTGAATCGCAAGGCAGGATATTGATTCCGCCACAAACAGCACATGCCCTACGCATTCGCGATGACACAAATGCAGTGCTTGACCCGACTGCGATTGGCATGGGCGGCTATGAACTCAATCGACAACTCGGCACCATCAGTTTCGACGTGCCGGCGTCGCAGATGACCACGCTCACGCTTGGTTCCGATCTTGCGCCTGCAGCAATAACCTTGAGCCCTGAAACCACCGGCATCTTCATGAACTACGATATGACGGTCCGGAAAAATTCCGGAAGCCTGAACTCATCAACCGATTATGGCGGTTTGGCAGACGTACATGCGTTTGCGCCGGATTTCATCGCCGACAGTGCCTGGACCTATCAAAGTGCCGGACCCGAAACCCATTCTGCGCCGATCAGGCTGGATAGCTTCATTACCTGGCGACCTGCGGCGCAGGCACTGGCGGTTAGATTTGGCGATGCCGTTTCCACGCCAGGTGCCACGGCGCGGCCGTTTCGATTCATCGGGATTAGTGCCGGCACCGATCACAGCGCTGAACCTGGCTGGAGCTCGCGTCCGATTGCTTCACTTGCGGGCTCGGCTCAACTGGCGTCTTCAATCGATCTGTATGTCAACGGCGTGAGACGGGGCCAGCTGGCAACAGCGGGCGGTCCTTTCAATCTGATACTGCCACCGGGCAGCTACACGGACGCCACACATGTTGTCGTCACCGACCTCACCGGCCGAGTTGTGGTAATTCCGCTTAATCCGCAGCGCTTCAGTTTTGATCTGGTGCAGAAACACATGTTGTTGTGGTCGGCCGGGTTGGGCCTGCCACGCTTCAGTTGGGGTACGCGCTCCAATGATTATCTCCACAGTACCTACGGCTATGGCAACATGCGTTATGGCATCACCAATCAGATGACGCTGACCAATCATGTGGACGTTGGGCCAGGGCTGACCGAACTCGAGTCTGAAATCAGAACAGCGGTGACCCCACGCGTCGGGCTCAGCGGATCAATCGCACACAGCCAGACGACGGCCGGCCAGGGTAACTTAGTGCAAGTGGGCACAGTCATGGCGTTGTCGGACAATCTGTTTTTCACCGCCAAATATGGGCGCGCATTTGGTGAGTTTAATGACGCAGTGTCATGGTCGGCCCGTGAATATGATCGCATACACGGGGGAGCTACGTCGCTCTTCTATCTGCCGACACGATCAAACTTTAACACTCAGTTGTCATGGGAACCGTTGGGCTGGTTAACGCTGTCTACGTCTTACCACCGATTCACTTATCAGGATTCGTCCACAATATCGTTCGCTGCGCTTACTGCAAACGCCAACATCGGCAGAGGCGCAAACTTATCTCTGGCAGCAACAAGCAATTACGATGGCGCTCACGGCAGAAGTTTTGGCATCAGTATTGGTATTTCATTTTTGTTTGGCCCCAGTGTGAACGGCTCGATTTCCGCATCACAGCAAGACGGAAACCGTGTTGAACAGGCACAACTGTCACATCCACTGGGACGGGAGCAAGGGGCCTACGGTTGGCGCTTGTCTGCGAGCCGCAACGCATCAGACACCTATTTCAATGGCGAGGCGAGCCTCAGAACCGGTCACGGGATCCCGGCAATCGGCTATAGCAATTTTGCAGGGCAATCCCAAACTTACCTCGATGCGACAGGGGCGGTGGGTATTGTTGCTGGGCACGCGTTTACAAGCGATCCGGTGTACGGCGGCATCATCATCGCCGATGTGGGTGAGCCGAATGTCCCGGTGCTGCTGAATGGCTATCAAACTACCCGCAGCCAAAGCGACGGGTTAGCAACAATAGCAGTGGAGGCGGCAGGCACGCCACAACACATCGAGATTGACGATTCGAACCTTCCACTCTCGGCGATCCCCGGTAATACGGTACAAATCGTCACCATTCGAGCAGGTAGCGGCAGCGTTGCACATTTCGGCGTCAAGTCAACCGCCACCGGCGCTATCATCCTGATAACGGTGAACGGCAAACTACCTTTGGCCGGCACAGTGGTACTCACGGATGCAGGTGCGGTTCCAGTCGACAGAAACGGCCGCGCCTGGATACCGGCGCTCAAGCGGGACGCTGTACTGATCCTTGAATTACCAGACCAAAAACGGTGCCGTGTAAAGACCAGGTTCGATGGAAAGGGCGGCCCAGGCAGAATCATCGGCCCACTGAATTGCAGGACTCCTCAATGAATAGTATTCCACTGCATCAAACGCGAACCTCAACGCACCTTGATGCTCGCCGAATCGGCACGGGTCTGTTATTGATCATCGCGTGCTGGCTTGCATCGTACTCGTCAAGCTTTGCGGCCTGCTCCCTGTCCACACAAACACTCACCTTTGGCTCTATCAATCCGCAGTCCACCGCAACGATTTATACCAGCGGCATCGCTCTTGTCAGTTGCACCGGCCTGCAAAGCAACGCAACAATTTCTGCCTGTTTGGCCATTGGTGCCGGCAGTGCACCCGGTTCGACTCTCGCATCACGTAAAATTTCCGCAGGTAGCAGAAACCGGATTCCCATCGTTATCAAAAGCTCGCCGTCGGCGCCACAGGAAATCGGAACCGGCAACCCTTACCCCCAGGCAGGGCCGATCACCTTTTTGACCGACGGCAGTGGTAGCGGCTCGGTTCCTTTCCCGATTTCCATATCGCTGAGCGGCCCGCTTAACGTGGCGCCTGGCTCCTACTCAAATACATTCAGCGGCAACAGCTTTGGCGCAACCTACAGCAATGGAGTCCATTCGCAATGCGACAGCGTCACATCAAGCGTTGTCGGAGGCCAAATGACGGTGCAGGCAACTGTCGTCCCTGGCTGTACCGTCACCGCAACCCCCATGGATTTTGGCACGGTTCCCACGCTCACAAGCGCGCGCTCTGCAACATCAACTATCACGTTGATCTGTACACAGGGAGTCACCGCAACCATCGCGCTCGACAATGGACAAACCGGAACCAGTCCGGTTTCACGCCAGCTGCGCAGGGGGAATTCCGTAGTCATTTACGGCGTCTACCAGGATTCCGCGTACACATTCCCGTGGGGTCATACAGCGGGCATCGATACGGTAAGCATTTCTATGGGTTCATCAACATCGGTCAGCGTGACAGCGTTCGGGTTAGCGCCCATCCAGGGAACGCCGGTCGCCGGCAATTACACCGATGTTATACACGTGACCGTTACCTATTGAAACTTGATCGCAAATAAAGCGCGGAATGAGGCTTGTATCTTGTCTTTTGCCCACAACCTTTTCGCTCTAACAGCAAACCCAAGACCAGCCTCGATCCCCAAATCCAATGATGCAATTCGAGACCTGGCCCCAATTCTCCTTTCCGCCTTATCTGCTCCCGACTATTCCAGTGCCCTCAACATTCAAAAGGCAAAAGGCGAGACCTGACACTCATTGTCTCTCCTCGGTGCGAACATGCAGCGGGTGACAGGGAGGACTCCGCCGACGCGGAGCCCTCCAGCGCTCTTTCGATTCCGTAAATGCAAACCAGCGCCAACGCGTGCCGGCGCTGGTATCCGGCGACTTACTACTTGCTGTAGTTAATCTTGAGCGTGCCCGACGAGCCCTCGTGGTCGCCGAACAGATGTGTTTCGTCGAACGTTCCGCCGCCGGTCATGCCCTTGAATTTTCCGGTACCCGGAAGCATCGTGAAGTGACCGCATCCGTTGGGGCACTTCGCGGTGCCGGCTTCGTCCGTCGACCAGGTCAGCGGCAAACTGTCGCCGGCTTCGTCCTTGAAGAAGCAGATACCGCCGCCCGCGATCTCCTTGCCCTGCTTGTCGAAGATCGCGTTGCCGGTACAGTTGCCTGCTGTGTTGTTCATGGGGGCACTGGCATTGTCGGTCACTTGCAGTATGTAGTAGCTCCACAGCACCGAGGTATTGCCATTGGCCAGGACCGTCTTGGTCCGGGAAGTGGTGTGGGTGTAGAAGTGGCCCGAGGTGCTCGCCGCACTTGCAGTGGCCGACGCGGCCAGCACGGCCAGAGCAATTGCGGAAAATATGGATGTACGCATGGTATGTCTCCCGGCAGACGCCTCGCGCCATGGCGTCGCCCTGGTTTGGTGTATCGGCGCGATCGCTTTGTATAGCAAAGCAGCCTCGGGGCTGTCCTGAGGGAAAACCGATGAATCCATGAGGTCGTTGATATAGAATGGGTTTTGCCGCCCTGACCCGCATCCGGCGGCAAACCGGATTGGCCGGCTCGTGCACGTGGGGGGAGCGAGTTGAACCAGTTGGACGAGGCACCACGATCGACTGCCGCCCGTGGCCGGGCGAGTTTTACGGTGGGTGCCTTCGAGGTGGAACCGGCACGCAATCGACTGCACCTGGCTTCGGTCCCGTTTTCGGTGGAACCGCTGGTCATGGATGTACTGTGCTACCTGGCGGAACATGCGGGCGAGGTCGTTGCGCGCGACGAGCTCATCAACCATGTCTGGTTCTTCAATCCGGATGCGGACGAAAGCCTGACGCGCGCGATCGCGCTGTTGCGAAGAATCCTCCGCCATGACGACGAGGAACAGGCCAGGATCGAAACCATCTGGAAGCGCGGCTACTCCCTGCTGGCCGATGTGCGTCATCCGCCGACCGGCCTGGCGCGGCCCGGTACGCCGAACTGGCAACAGGCGGTCGACCTCGATACCCAGTATTCGGTTGCGGTGCTCTCGTTCCGCAACAATTCGGTGGAGGCGGGAGACGCCTTCCTGGCCGACGGCATCACGCGTGACCTGAGCATGCTGCTCTCGCGCGTGCCGCGACTGCGCGTGGCAGCCTACAGCTCGGCCATGAGGGTCGACGAGAAGGCAACGTCCCTGAGCGAGGTGTCACGCGAGCTGGGCGTGCGCTACGTGGTCTCCGGTTCACTGACCCGGCAGGGCAACAAGCTGCAGGTCCGGGCCGCACTGATGGATGCCTTCGACGACGCCCAGATCTGGGCGCAACGTATCGACGCCTATATCGAGCAATTCTTCGAGGTCCAGGACAAGCTTGTGCTGGATATCTCGACATCCATAGCCAGTGCCTTGCAGGTCTCCTTCTGCGAAGCCATGCAGGGCCGCCGGCCATTCCAGCTCAGCGCCTACGAGCTGGTGCAACGCGCCGAGAACCTGCGCATTCACTACAACCGCGACACGGCCATGGAAATCGTCACGCTCCTCGATCGCGCACTGACGCTCGAGCCCGGGGATGCCGCCGTGCACGCGGCATTGGCCGTGCAGTACACGCAGAACGTGGTCAGCAACTTTGGCGGCAAGCCCCCGGCGGAAACATTCGCCCTGGCGAAACGGCATGTGGAAACCGCGCTGGACCTGGCGCCCCAGGATCCCGACGTGCTCGCCGCGGCCGGTATTGCCGCGACCATGATGGGCAATGCCCGCCTGGCCGTGCGCAACCTGAGCCGGGCGGTGGAACTGGACCCGAACAATCCGCACACGCTGGCCGTACTGGGCTGGCAGCATTGCTGGCTGTACGGAGACAAAGCCGGCATCGAGATGATCGAAACGGCCGAGCGCCGCGCACCGCACCATCCGCGCTTTTCGATCTGGGCCCATTACCGGGGGCACTGTCACATTCGCCTGGGCGATGTGGACCAGGCCATTGCCGCCTATCAGCAGGGCGTCGCGCGCAACCCCGGCTACAGCCTGAACCTGGTCACGCTGGCGGCGGCGCAGGCGCTTGCAGGGCAGATGGAAGATGCCCGCGAGACGGTCGAAACGATACGAGGCATCGCACCCGCATACTCATGTGCGGACTTCGAGCGGCTGGCGAAGCGCATGGTCTACTGGTTCGGCGACCACCCGAGCCGCGAACAGATGATCGACGCCCTGCACAGGGCATACTCTGGCTGACGCCGCAGACCGTTCAAGCCCCGGGACGGGAGCGGGGTTCAGATCGTACGGCCGTGCGCGGGCGCTTCGACCGGCCCGCCCTTTTCAGACAGAGCGCCCGTCACTTACCCATCATCGGCCGGTCCCGGCGCAGCCGGCCGATTGGCTGCCGGCCCTTGCCGCGTATCCGCCGATTGCAGGGAAACCTGCTTCGTACCGTCCACGACCCATTGGGTTCCGCACTCCCGGAAGCCGAAGCTGTCGTGAAAGGCTCGGGAAGCCGGGTTCGGGGGGACGAGGTTGTACTCGCAGGCGATCATGCCCACGGCCTGACCGCGGGCGAACTCGAACAGGTCGCGATACATCCGGCTGCCGATCCCGCGCTTTCGAAACCGCGCGCCGACGACGATGCGATCCACGTACAGGAAACGCGGAAAGCGTGCAGCGAACCATTGGTAATTGGCGCTCTCATACGGCGCGCCTTCCCGGAGCGCGATCAGGAAGGCCGCAACCTCTCCATCAACGGTCATGACCCTGCCGTAGTCCGCCATACGGACAAGCGACTGGAGCTCGCCGCGATCCAGGTGGCTGGTCTGCTGCACCGCGGCGGCATTCATCCCGAGGATCGCCTCGAGATCGCCCTCACGAATCGTCCGGATTTCGTCCATGCGGAGCACCACTGCCCGAGCACACGTTAGGAGTTACAGTTTACAAGGCCAAGTCTCGAAACCGTGAGCTGGGGTCAGGTCTTGTCTTTTGCTCATAGCTTCATCGTTCGAAGGGCAAAACGCAAGACCTGACCCCGTTTC
>JBAUSV010000355.1:0-2299 GCA_049581885.1 Gammaproteobacteria bacterium
CGGCAGCATCGGTCAGCACACAGCAAAAATTGCCAAAGGTTTTGGAATGGAGGTGTTAGCCTTCGACGTAGCGCCGCATGAAGCGATAGCTCGCAAAATTGGCTTCACGTATGTCGAGATGAACGAACTTCTGTCTCGTTCCGACGTAGTTTCCCTGCACGTACCGGGAAATGAGGAAACGAAAAATCTGATCTCGACGGAGCAGTTCGACGCGATGAAGAACGGAGTGGTGCTGATCAATACGGCTCGCGGCTCCGTCGTTGATACCGAGGCGATGCTGCGCGCGCTGGCGAGCGGCAAGTTACGTGCGGCCGGTCTCGATGTGTTGGCCGAGGAGCCCGCCGTGCGGGAGGAAGCGGAGCTGCTGCGGTCCTATTTCAGAAAGGCTCACAATCTCGAGGCGCTGCTCGCCAATCATATCCTCTTGCGCATGCGGAATGTGATCATTACGCCGCACAGCGCCTTCAAAACGCGCGAGGCAGTCGAGCGCATTCTCACTACGACGCGCGACAACATTGGAAGCTTCATACGGGGCAAGCCGCGAAATCTCGTAATCAATTTTCGAGCAAAATAAAGGACTCAGGCCGTGAGGTCCATCGTCACGCAAACCATGTTCCCCAACGTGTTCTAAGGCAATTTTTGCGATTCCGTGGACATCGGCCAGGCAAGTAACGAGCAGGGATCGACAGTGACATCAAAACCGCGAAATCAAGGACATAAGTGCTACGCAGCAACGACAGTAAGTAGAGCTAGAGCAATGAGAGTTGATGTCAGCCCACCTGTCTATCAATCTTGCGGCGTGTGTAATATAAGTATTGTGGCAAGACTATCGCGGTGCGTCCGTATCGTCGAGAAATCCAAGAATGCGCCGGTTTCGAGATGAAACGTATCCTCGTCGCAATTAACCTTCGAGCCCAAGCTGATCGAGCTTTCGATCGCGCAGTGCGGCTGGCTGTTGAGCATAGCGCGGAATTGACGCTGTTTCATGTTATATCAACTGATCGTTCAAGGCACGGCGGGGCAGCCCGGGATCGCGCCGAGCGAGAGTTGCAGAGCTATCCCGTGCCTAGCAACGTGAAGGCGAATTATCGGATAGGTGCAGGTGAACCTGCGACCGAGATCGCGGCTCTCGCCCGGTCAATAGCGGCAGATCTTATCGTACTGGGTCTACATCACGATCGCCCCGTCCTCGACTTCTTTACCGATACCATGGCCCATTGCGTGGCGCGGCGTAGCACGGCGCCTCTCTTAGTCGCGAAACAACCCACGCGGGGCCCGTATCAAAAAGTGTTGGCCGCTACGGATTTCTCACCATGCGCCAAACGGGCGCTGCGTGCTGCGCTTGAATGGGCGCCGTCTGCTGAATTTCACCTTCTGCACGTGTATCGAACGCCTTTCCCGGCATTCATTCATTTCAGTGCGGACGAGCTAGAGGAATTCCAATCCGCAAGATTATCCCGAATCCAAGATGACCTCCATGAGGAGATGCAGCATTTTATTGCTCGCGATACGAAGGGAGAATTTCCCCGTATTAATCTGATACTCGAACGCAATGATGTGGATGTTGGAATCATCAAAGTCATTCGACAGTTAGAGCCCGATCTGTTGGCCATGGGCTTGAGCGGATTCAATTTCGCGACTCTAGTTGGAAGCAGAACAGGGGAACACCTAAGCCACCCGGATCGAGATATCTTAGTAACTGCGTAAAGTGAATGCGTAGTGGGTTGAGAGATGGTGGTGACCGTGAATAGTGGGTACCTCGGTGCCTCTGAGTAGCTGCCGGGTCAGGAGCAAACGGCGCTGGATGGCAATGATCGTGCGAGGTAGATAGCTCTTTGCATCAGGTCGTGATCGACCCAGACTACCCATTCCGCCCAATCCAAGTCTTCTTTTCGATAGTAGGGCGCGTCTAACTGTGGATCGGCGAGGGGTCTCTGAGCCGATCGGCGCCGAGGTCCCCGAGGTCAGCTCCGTGAAATCAATACCTTGGCGGGGTCCCATCCAAGCCGATGGGGTCAATCTTGCATCAGCATTTACAAGCTGGCGTCCAGGCCTATTCCGGCTATCCATCCAGAGACGAGTCGCGCGTACTGTCGCGTCGTGAGCGGCCGCCCTGGGAAGCGTCGGCTCGGAAAAAGATAGTCTCCGGGCCGCTTCTCCGTCGCTCTCATGTGGGCGTCGATGGCTTCCCGCGTCTGCTCCGTCAGCTCGAACCGCACGGGATGTCCGGTTTTCCTTTGACGGACGGTTGCCCGATCGAGGGCCGCCCCATACGGGGCGATGTCTTCGACCCTCAGGG
>JBAUSV010000356.1:0-2007 GCA_049581885.1 Gammaproteobacteria bacterium
AATGGGCAATGATCTGCACCGCCCACAACCTCGCGAAACTCACCACTTGAGGAAAAGCGCCGGCATCCGAAGCCCGTAGTCAACATAGTCAACAGGCCCCGGAAAGTTTACCGGGACGCGCTCCTAGCCCGGATTATGCATGAGGGTTGGCGGACATAGCGTAAGCCGTTGATTCGATGTAAGAATTGGGTGTCGACGCCAAATCTTCATCAGCACGGAACGCGATGCCCGCCACGGTTGAACCTACCCCATGCCTCCCCGGTCTGTCACCTGTCGCCGGCAAGCCGGTGCTGGCCCGCTTCGACGGAGAGTTGCTGTCCTCGGACGGCGGTCTGCTGACATTGCGCGAGGTCGAGAAGCGGCTGGGGATCGCTGCGCAGCTGGCAGCCTGCATCGATGATCCGCGCGCGCCGGAGCGTGTCCAGCATGGTCTCGATGAGATCATCCGCTTCCGCATGCTGATGATCGCGGCCGGCTACGAGGACGGCAACGACGCCGGCGCGCTGCGCCGGGACGCGATGTTCAAGCTGGCCATGGAACGCCTGCCCGAAGGTGCGGATCTCTGCTCGCAGGCAACGATCTCGCGCACCGAGAACCTGCCCGGACCGCGCGCGCTGCTGCGCATGGGCCAGGCGATGATCGGGCAATACTGTGCGAGTTTCCGCACCGTGCCGAAGCGCATCGTGCTCGATATCGACGACACTTTCGATGCCGTCCACGGCACGCAGCAGCTGCGGCTGTTCAACGCCCATTACGACGACTACGGCTTCCAGCCGATCGTCGTCTTCGACGGCGACGGGCGGATGGTCGCCGCCGTGCTGCGCCCGGCCTGCAGGCCGAAGGGTTCCGAGATCGTCAAATGGCTGCGCCGGCTGATCAACGGCATCCGCGGCCACTGGCCGCGCACCGAGATCATGCTGCGCGGCGATTCCCACTACTGCACCCCGGAGGTGCTCCGCTTCTGCCGGGCACGGCGGCTCGACTATATCTTCGGCGTCGCCCCCACCACGACCCTGCGCCGGCATGTCGCAACCCTCGAGGCGAGCAGCACCGGCTATGTCGCCCAGACGCCAGGGACCAGGCGCCGACGCTACAAGGAATTCCACGACGCCGCCGCCAGCTGGGACCGCGTCGAGCGCATCATCGCCCGCGTCGAGGCCGGTCCGCTCGGTGTCGACACCCGCTTCATCGTCACCAGCCTGACCGCCGGCTCACCACGCCGTCTCTATGAAGATCTCTATTGCGCCCGTGGCCAGGCCGAAAACCACATCAAAGCCTGGAAGCGCCATCTCGCCGCCGATCGCACCTCCTGCTCGCGCGCCAGCGCCAATCAGATGCGGATCTTCCTGCATCTCGGCGCCTATCGGCTGATGTGGGCCTTGCGCGCTCTGATGCCGCGCCGGTCACTCTGGCGCCGCTGCCAGTTCGACACCATGCGCCTGCGGCTGATCAAGCTCGCCGTCCGTATCGAGACCCTCAGCAAGTCGATCCGCCTGCATCTGCCACGCCGTTCGCCCGATCAGGCGATCCTCGCCTATGTCCTCGCCAAGCTGCCCAGGCTGGTCACATGAGCCCTGGGGCCTGTGCCCCGCTGAGCCCGCATCCCTCCAACCCCAGCGCCTCGCCATCACCAAGCCCGCAAGCCCCGGACCGACACGCCGGCACTGCCGCACGCCTGCCCAATGTCTGGTTGTAAAGCCCGCATGACGCCCGAAGCCGAATGCCACTTCATGAATTTTTCAGGCTAGGGTTGATCGGATTACCCACCGGCATCGATGACCAGGGCCAGGATCATCTGGGCGAGATCGGTAAACAGATCGCGCCTCTTCTTACGCGCCAGTATTCATTGGTGTTTGGTGATTTTTTCTCCTTGTTCAATGATGAATTGAGCGGGCAAAACCTTGCTATCGTTGAATAGTAGGGTCATAAGTCGACCATTCCAATAGGGACGAAAGCAGAGCGGTTTACTTTGCCCCTTTAGGGTCCAGCATCTGTCTCTTTTACACA
>JBAUSV010000357.1:0-1592 GCA_049581885.1 Gammaproteobacteria bacterium
GTCGTGTACGACGAGGCGGTCGTCCAGGTCTCGAGAGCGCGGAACGACAGCGAGATCAACACGAAGTCGGTGGCCCGCGATGAACTGCAAGAGATCATGAATCTGGTCATGACCTAGGAACCGACCCGAGACGTGCGTCGCCCTGTCAGAGGTCGTGTCGACGAAGCGTCGCATCATGGTGGACATCGTGAGCGAAGCCCGGAAGGTCCTGCTCATCGTGAACCCGGTGGCCGGAGGGGGCGGCCATGAGGCGTTGCGCCAGCTCGTCGGGGCGAGACTCGGGGGGACGGGCGCAAGCTACGAGGTGCGCGTGACCGGGAAGCGCGGGGACGCCTTCGCCTGGAGCCGCGACAGCGCGGCCGATCTGGTGATCGTAGGCGGTGGCGACGGGACCGTCATGGAGGCGATGAGTGGACTGATCGTGAACGAGCGCGCCATCCCGTTCGCGATCATCCCGGGGGGCACGGCCAATCTTCTGGCCCGAACCTTCGGCATAAGCTCGGATCCGGAGGCGGCCCTCGAGACAGCGATGACGGGTGTCGCGGTGACGCTGGATGTCGGATACCTGCCGACGCAGGATCGCTTCTTCGCGTTGGTGGCAGGAGCGGGTTGGGACGCACAACTCATCGCGGATACAACCCGAGCCCGCAAGGACTGGCTGGGACGGTTCGCGTACGTGGTGTCCGGCGTGAAGAACCTCTTCGCGCTGAAACGCTCACGGGTCGATCTCGAGGTCGACGGGGTGCGGCGATCGTTCAACGCGCACACGGTCATGATCTTCAATGTCGGTGCGTTTCCCGGCCTCGGTATCGACTTCGGGCGCGGCGTCAGCCCGCACGACGGCACGCTCGACCTGGCCGTCATGACTGCTACGAGCGCCTTCGGGCTGGCCCGATCGGCGTACCGAGTGCTCATCCGGCACGTCAGGAACGACCGGGGCATCACCACGTTCTCGGCATCGCGCATCCGCATCACCGCCACACCCCCGCTGGAGGTTCAGGTCGACGGCGAGCCGCTCGGTCGCACGCCACTCGATGCGGAGGTCAGACCGGGCGCCGCGACGATCATCGTGCCCATCGCCTACGCTGTAGCGAACGGCCTGGCGACAGCTGTCGAGACGCCCGATGCGCCGACCTGATCGCGGTCACGTGACCTCCATAGGCGCTGTCCAGCAACGCGCGTTCGCCAGCTACGTGGCAGCCACGTCCGGACGCTGCCTCGAACTCCTGTCTTCAGCGCTGAGGTCACGACCCCACCCCGGATCCCCACCACGCCTCTAGTCCGCCGAGCGACGCGAACCTAGGCTTGAGGGCGAGCACCCCGGTACTCACCACATCGAAACGTATGCCCTACCCGAGGGCGCTTGGCGGCAGCCGCCGATTTGCCATGCATCACACGCCGGCCAAGGACGGCGCGTTCCGGGAGCACCACCCGTGGGGGAGGCGAAGAGCATGCGGATCCCAGCGCACCGCGCACCGACGCCGCACCTCGCTGAAGCCGGAGAGCCGCCGACCGTCCGGCGCGGCCTCGCATCCGGCTCTACCGACCCGGCTCCCCATCATTGGGTCCTCCTCCGGCCGTCGATGGCGATC
>JBAUSV010000358.1:0-4773 GCA_049581885.1 Gammaproteobacteria bacterium
GCCCGCAAGCAGTGCGGACGCAGGCCAGGTCTTTATCGGTGGCTACACTTATTCCACTGATTTTCCGGGCGTGGCGAATGGGGCACAGAGCGCATCGGGCGGGGGTGTTGACGGATTCATTGCCCGACTCGCTCCCGATCTGCGCAGCTTGGGCGGGGCAACGTACCTTGGCGGCAGCGGAGCAGATAACGTGGAGGCGCTCGCATTCGATGGCGCCAGTACCATTTATGCGGCAGGCAAAACGACTTCGTCCAATTTCCCCTGCGCCGCGCCCGACGGACCGGCCCCCGCGGGCGGCGGAAAATGTGCGCAGCAACATGCCGGCGCACAGTCCAACTATGGCGGTGGCCTGAGCGATGGGTTTGTGGCGCTGTTCGATACGACGCTGGGTACGCTTACCCAATCCAGTTATTTCGGAGGCAACAGTTTCGACAGCATAGCTGGGGTCAGTGTGGCTCCCGCTTCAAGTACTTTTGCCGGCGACGTTGTCGTGGGCGGTACAACCACTTCGGCCAACCTGGCCGGAACCGCGGGTGCGGCACAAACTGTCTATGCTGGTTCGGGTGACGCCTTTGCGGCCGCAATCGCCCCCAACTTGCAGGGTCCGCAGGTCACCTTGAATGTAGCCGTCAACGGACCGGCTTCGGTCGATACAGGCAATAATTTCACCATGACTGTGGTGGTTACCAACGACAGTCAGTCCGGCTCGACTGCCGCGACTAACGTGTCTATCGCGGATACGATCAGCAGCCCCACCTCAACTGCTACGGCGACTTATGTGAGTTCCCAGACTACGCAAGGCACTTGCAAAAACAACAGTGGTTTTCTGACCTGCGAACTCGGCAACCTGGTCGCCGGCGGTGGCAGTGCCACGATTACGATCACGGCCACGGCGGGCAACACTGCCGGGGATTCGACGAGCAATGTGACGGTATTTGCCGATCAAGCGCTATCCGCGGGCTCCACGAGCAAAGTCGCGCACGACACAAACATCACAAAACCGTCTTCCTCGGGTGGCGGCGCTTTCGGATGGCCGGCTTTACTGTTGCTGGTTGTCTTGGCATTGGGGGGCTCGATTCGCCGGCAACGTAAATTCGCACAAGAGCGGGTCTGATGCGATGCCGGACGCGGCGTTAAAGCGTCCGGCATCGGTGCTGGTGCTGGTCGCGACCCATACGGGAGAGGTCTTGTTGATCGAGCGGCGGTTCCCGGCAGGTTTCTGGCAATCGGTTACGGGCTCGCTTGAATGGGGCGAGAGCGTGCCAAGCGCAGCTCACCGTGAACTCCTGGAGGAAACGGGCATTTCCGCCGAGGCCATCGAGGATCTGCAAATCGGTGCCCGTTTTTACATCCGCTCCGAATGGCGAAAACGGTTTGCGCCCGGTGTACGGGAAAACCGCGAGCACTGGTTCCGCCTATGGTTGGATGCGCCGGTGCCGGTGCGCTTGAGCGGGGAACACGTGCGTGCCCAGTGGTCGCCGGCGCGGGAAGCCGTGAAGCGGGTTGCCTCCTGGTCCAACCGCGTAGCGCTGCAACGTTACATTCTGCAACCGCTTTGCCAGGAGCTGAACTAAAGCGTTTGCGCGGCGGGCACCAACTCGTAGAACAATTGTTCCAGACGTTCGAGGTGGCCATCGCGGTCATGGCGCGTGCGTGCAAAACTCTGCCCTGCGCGGGCCAGCCCGTGACGAAATTCCTCGTCCTGCGCCAGGCGCGTGAGGCAGTGGGCGAGTGCCTCAGTGTCGCCCACCGGGTAGGTGAGCCCGGTTTCGCCGTGAGCGATGACTTCGAGTACGCCGCCAGCGGCGGTCGCTACCACCGGCACGCCGAGCAGCATGGCCTCGATCAATACCAGCCCCAGAGTTTCGTTTTGCGAAGGCATGACCACCGTGTCGCAACACGCCATGGCCGGGCGCGCGTCGGCAAGCGCACCCATGAAGCGTATCCGATCACCGAGGCCAGCTTCCTCAATGCGTGCGTGCAGGCGTTCGGCGTAATGCCTGTCCATCACCGGTCCGGCGAACACGGCGCCAAGTGTAAGCCCGTCGCGGTCGAGATCGGCCAGCGCTTCGATCAATTCATGCTGTCCCTTGGCGGGCTCGATACGCGAAAAGCAGCCGACGACAAAATCGGTATCCGGGGGACGGACTGCGCCACAATCCATCCGTTCGTGGCCGACCTCGACGCCCGGCGGTAGCGCCACGATGCGTGCACCGGGCAGCGGCAACTTGTCTCGCGCGGCTCGCGCGACCTGTTCGGTAATGGTAAGCATCAAGTCCACCTGACCGAGCATCAGGCGGTGGATCGCGCTTTTGCGCCGGTCTCGCGTGATCGCCATGTGTCGACTGTACACCAGCGCCGGGCGGTTGCCTGCAAGTCGTTTGGCGGCGACAGCCAGCGCGAGGTCGGCGCTGCGGTGAATATGGATGATGTCGGCATCGCGCGCCAGACGGGCCAGGCACCGGACGCCGTGCAGCGGACGGTAACGGTTGCCGTGTAAAGTGAGTGTCGGTGTACGCTGGGTCCGCGCCGCGAATTCGCTGTCGGGAGAGGCCACCACCTCAACACGATGACCGCGTGCGGACAGATCGCGCACCAGCCCGGCAGCATAGCCTTCCAGTCCGCCGCGACCCGGCGACAGGCAAAGCTCGATAATGGTCAGCGGCCGATGGAAAGTAGGAGCCAATGCAACAACAACGGGAAAGCAACCCCGGCGATACTACGCTATTTGCGCCCGAGCACAAATCGGTACGCGGGGTATTTGTCCACGGCTTGTTCTTGCGTGGCTACGAAGTGGCATGGTTGGCACATTATTTGCGACACGATGGGATCAAGCTGGAGCGCTTCCGTTACTCGAGTCGCAAGGAATCGCCGGCAAAAGTAGCCGCCCGCCTTGCCGAAGATTTGCGGAAGGCGCCCGACGCCCACATCATCGCACACAGCTTGGGTGGACTGATTGCCCTCGCAGCACTCGCCGAAGTGCAATCGTGCTGGCAAGGCAGAGCGGTGTTGCTGGGGCCTCCACTCGCGGGCAGCGGTTGCGCTCGGCGTACCGCTGAATTGTGGGGAGGCAAGTGGCTGCTCGGTGCGGCCCGCGAATGGCTCTTCAATGGGCTTCCGTCGATGCAACTGCCGAGCTATCGGGTGGCGGTCATTGCCGGAACCTTCAACCACGGCATGGGCACCTTGTTGCACGCCTGCCCGGCGCCAGGAGATGGTGTTGTGAGCGTGGCTGAAACCCGGCTCGAAGGCGCGGTGCATCTGCCGCTGGTCAACACAACTCACCTCGGCCTGCTGTTCAGTCGCGATGCCGCCGAGGCGGCGGCGGGGTTCATTCGCCCAGGAGCTGCAGCAGTTCGTAGATGAGGGTGTGGGCTTCGCGCGGGCTGAGGGCATCGGGGTCGATGGTCGACAGGCGCTCGCGCAGCGCGTCCGGCTCGAGTGACGGCGCCGGCTCGGGCACCGCTGCGAACAGGTCGGCTTGTGCCGCCGGGTGGTGGCGGCTGGTTTCCAGTTCCTTGAGGTAGACGCGGGAGCGGGCGATGACGCGCTCGGGCACGCCGGCAAGTTTTGCTACTTCCAGGCCATAGCTCTGGCGCGCGGGGCCGGAGCGCACGTCGTAGAGAAACGCCAGTCCGCCGTCGTGCTCGCGCGCCTCGACGTGTGCGTTGGCAATGGCGTTCTGCGATTCAGGCAGGTCGGTCAGCTCGAAATAGTGGGTGGCGAACAGGGTGAGCGCGCCGCGTTCGGCGAGCGCCTCGGCCACCGCGCGGGCGAGCGAGATGCCGTCGTAGGTGCCGGTGCCGCGCCCGATCTCGTCCATGATCACCAGCGTCTCGTCGGTGGCGGTATGCAGGATGCGCGCGGTCTCCACCATTTCCACCATGAACGTCGAACGTGCGTTGGCTAGGTCGTCGGCGGCTCCGATTCGTGTAGCGATGCGATCAATGGGGCCGAGCCGCACGCGGCTCGCGGGGACGTGGCTTCCGATGTGGGCGAGCAGCACGATCAATGCGGCCTGGCGCATGTAGGTGGACTTGCCGCCCATGTTGGGACCAGTGATGATGAGCATGCGCGTGGTGTCGTCGAGCACGAGGTCATTGGGAATGAAGGGGCTTCCCAGCGCCTGTTCCACCACCGGGTGGCGTCCGCCTTCGATGTGAATGCCCGGTGCGGCATCGAACTCGGGGCGCACCCAGTCGAGGGCTCGGGCGCGTTCGCCGAGCGCGCACAGCACGTCGAGTTCGGCCAGCGCCTGGGCGAGCCGACGCAGCGAGGCGAGTTCCGCAGTGATGCGTTCGCACAGGCCGGTGAACAGCGCACGCTCCAGCGAGCGGGCGCGTTCGCGTGCGCTGAGTACGGCATTCTCGAAACGTTTGAGCTCGGGCGTGATGTAGCGTTCGGCGTTTTTCAGTGTTTGCCGCCGGGTGTAATCCTCGGGCACCTTTTCGGCATCGCGTCGCGAGAGTTCGATGTAGTGGCCGTGGACGCGGTTGTAGCCGACCTTCAGGTTACCGAGGCCGGTGCGTTCGCGTTCGCGCTGCTCCAGCGCCAGCATCTCGGCGCCTGCATCGGAGTCGAGCGACCTTGCTTCGTCCAGATCGGCATCGTAGCCGGTGGCGATCACGGCGCCGTCCTTGAGTAGTGCCGGCGGCTCCGCGGTCAGGGCGCTTGCCAGCTCGGCCAGAAGTTCGGCATGCGGCGCCAGGCCGCGCATCAGGGCCTCCAGGCGGCCGGGTCGTTCCGCGGGCAATGCGGCGTGCAGTTCTGGGA
>JBAUSV010000359.1:0-1925 GCA_049581885.1 Gammaproteobacteria bacterium
GTGAGGTATTGAGCTTCACGGACGACGTCCCTTCGCGAGAATCCGTCGGCTGGCTGAAGATGGCGCTGTATG
Organism: Gammaproteobacteria bacterium; assembly: GCA_049581885.1. Taxonomy (GTDB): domain Bacteria; phylum Pseudomonadota; class Gammaproteobacteria; order JAKDMP01; family JAKDMP01; genus JBAUSV01. Next base: position 73 of record JBAUSV010000359.1, read on the forward strand.
GCGAAACCGCACCAGGGTTGGCAAAGAAAGCGATCGGACAATTTTCACCCGGACAGGTGGGCGGCCCCAATGCTACGACCGGTTTCGAGGCCGACTCGGCGATCAATCCCTGGGAATTCGTATTGATGATCGAAGGCGCGTTGGGGTTCGCCGCCGCGGCCGTGCGCCGAAACGCAGACGATCCTGGAGGGGTATTGAGCTATCCGTTTACGGTGCGCGCTGTTGGCGCTGGCGCCGGCAGCCTGGGAGAAGGCGATATGGCATCCGCACGTGGGGAACTGTGGATGCCGCTGTGGCGGCGCCCCGCCACTTACCCTGAGGTTCGCGCGTTGTTTTCGGAGGGACGAGTAGCCTTGGGTAAAAAGCCCGCCCGCGACTCGCTGGATTTCGTACGCGCCGTGCATCAGCTGGGTGGCTATCGCGGCATTGACAGCTTCGAGCGCTACGGCTTGTTGATGCGCTCCGGCAAGGCCTACCTGGCTACGCCTCTGGCGCGCGTAGAGGTGACCGGCAACCCGAAAACGGAATGGCTGGATGAACTCGACCAGCACGAGTGGCTGACTCGATTTCGCCGCTTCGCGCAAGGTACGACTGTCGCCAAACGTTACGTTGCCGCGCGCAGGCAACTGGAAGATACATTGTTCGATCTGGTGGGCCATGTACCCACACCGGCCGAAGCCCAGGGGCTCCTGATACTGCTGGGTGATATCGAGGCGGCACTGTCGATCAGCCGCGAGGCCCGGGAATCCGTGCCACCACTGCCGCGTCTGTCAGAGCGCTGGGTGCAGGCGGCCGACGATGGGACGCCTGCTTATCGCATCGCATGCGCCTTGGCGGGATTGGCTGGCACAAAGGATGCGCCCCTGCCGCTGCGCGCCCAACTGTTTCCGGTCCATCCCAGGTTGAACAGTTGGATGGACGACGCGCGCAAGCGCAAGGGCGCCGCCAACGATCCCGCCTGTCACCTGCGGATCCATGCCGATTCGAAGGGCAGGCTGCCCGACATTCTGTTGGCGCTGCTGGGCCGCCGCCTATGGCTGGCCGAGCAGTTCGGCATGACGGACAAGCCGCTGCGCAGCCCAGCGGGGATCACCCTCGATGACCTATTGGCCTTTCTGCGTAGTGACCGTATGGACCGCCGCATCGCCGTCCTCCTGCCGGGTTTGAGTCTGTGCAGCATCCCGCGGGATACGGAGCATGGTGCGGGTGAAGGCGCTGTGCCAGCAGCCTTTGCCTTGCTGAGGCTCTGCCTGACGCCCGACACCATTCTGCGCAAGCTGGACCTGATGGGCGAGCAAGACTATCTGCCCGTGCCGCCGGGCCTGTTGGCGCAACTGGCGGCCGGCAACACCGGTAACCGTGCCGTGCGACTGGCATGGCGGCGTTTGCGCGCCTCCGGCTTGTCGCCTCTGTTTGCGCCCGCTGCGCTGCCGGAATTGTGCGGTATCGACCCGCGCCGGGCGTCGGCGGCGCTATTCATCCCTTTGCGTTTCGGCGCCACCGGAGCGCTGGGACGTAGCGTGTTGCAGTCCCTGGAAACAGAAACGGCTTAAACAAAATACTGACGACGCTTCAAAAAGGAGATGAATATGAATTTTGACCTGTCCGCGCTGAACGCTGCACCACGCCTGTTGATCGAAGTGCAGTTGAAACCACTGCAAGGCACGCGCTTCCAGCCTACCGGCTTCCCTGAGATCGGCGCGGCGCAATACGACGGTCCGGACGGTACTCCCATGCTATTGGTGGAGTCGGCTCAGAGCATGGCCAATCGCATGGAGGAAGTGTGCTGGGACAAAGTAGCGGACGACTGGGTGCTGGCCTTGAAGGGTTTGTCCGCTGTCAAAGTATTGGAC
>JBAUSV010000360.1:0-1858 GCA_049581885.1 Gammaproteobacteria bacterium
CCCCATTTCCGCACGGTGTGCAATTCGACCGAGCGGAACACCAGGCCCTCGACCAGAAGGCCGATCACAATCACCGTCAATAGTCCGGCAAAGACCTCCGCAGTTTGCAGTTCATTCTGGTTTTCAAAAATATACCATCCGATTCCACCAGAGCTCGACGTCGCCCCGAAGACCAACTCCGCCGCGATCTCCGTGCGCCAGGCGAACATCCCGCCGACCTTGAGGCCGGACAGGATCGATGGAAATGCAGCCGGAATCAGGATGCGCAAGACATACCGCCATCCCCGCAAGCCATAATTCCGCCCCGCCATTCTCAGCGTTTCACTGACCGAAACAAAACCCGACAATACGTTGACGGCCACCGCCCAGAGCACCGCGTGCACTAGGACGAACACAATGCTGCCCTTGCCGAGGCCAAACCAGATCAACGCGAGCGGCACCAAGGCGATCGCCGGCAACGGACTGAACATCGCGGTCAGAGTCGTCAGAAAATCCTCCCCGACCCGCGACAGAACCGCCGTCGTCGTCAGAAGCAACGCGAGCGCGACGCCGACCGCGTAGCCGATCAGCAGCGTGCTTACCGAATTCCAGGCGCGCAGCAGGAGCGGGCCCGACACGAGGGCATTCCACCACGCGGTGATGGTCGCCGAAAACGTCGGAAACAGCAGCGGGTTATGCAAGTTCCCTGCATAGACCTGCCACACGATCGCGAGGATCACCAGAATGAACCCACGGCGCACGACCGGCACATCCACTATCCACTGCCACCAGGTCAGTTCCCGGGTAATCGCGCCGATATCGCCCAGGGTGCGGGGTGTGCGCTCGAACTCTTCACGCACTGGCGGTTCGACGGAACGGAGGTCACTGCTCATCGGCTTCGTCCTCTTCCGCTTCGCCCGTGTTCTCCGAAAACAGCATGTCGTGAATCCGCTGCTGGAGGTGCCGAAACTCTGGAGAGCCCTGGTTTTCGTGCGAGAATTCGTGGGCATTGAGTTCGGCCCGCACCTGTCCCGGATGGGGCGACAGCACGAGGATGCGCGAGCCCAGGATGATGGCTTCCTGGATGGAGTGGGTGACGAACAGCACTGTGAACCGGAGTTCCTCCCAGAGCTGGAGCAACTCTTCCTGCATGCGCAAACGGGTCAGGGCATCGAGAGCGGCGAAGGGCTCATCCATCAGAAGGATCGCAGGGCCCATCGCCATGCCCCGGGCGATAGCGACGCGTTGCTTCATGCCCCCCGAAAGCGTGTGCGTATAAGAATGCGCGAATTTGGAGAGCTTCACCTTTTCGAGGAAGTCGAGGGCACGTTCCGTTGCCTCGGCCTTGGTGAACCTGCCGCTGGCCGTCATCGGAAAGATGATGTTGGCGAGGACGGTCTTCCACGGCAGGAGTTGATCGAATTCCTGGAAAACCATCATGCGGTCGGGACCTGGCCCGTGGATCGGCTTTCCGTTCAGTTCGATGGTGCCATGGACCGGGTTCAGGAATCCGCCGACGGCCTTCAGAAGCGTAGACTTGCCGCAGCCGGAGGGGCCCAGCAGAATGAACCGGTCCGCCGGGTAGACCTGAAAATCCACCTGGTAGGTGGCGGTGACGACCTGCCTCTTGCTCTTGTACTGCAGCGTCGCGCTTCGAACGTCGAGAAGAGGCGCCATGCCGGGCCCGGCAGATCCGGGCCCCGCGATGGCTTCAGCATCATGAATGACTGCTTCCATCCTGTCCTTCACAAATCATTCCGATGCCTGAGGCTCTGTGCGGATCGCCTCAACTTCCAGGTTCCGACCACACGGACTTGAAGAAGATTTCCTTCCAGGTCGCCGGCATATGTTTGATCGAGCCGGTCTTGTACATGAATTT
>JBAUSV010000361.1:0-1897 GCA_049581885.1 Gammaproteobacteria bacterium
GCCGACGCGGATCGTTGCCTTGGTTTCGTTGGCCATGCCACCGTCGGCGATTTGCGGGGTATTCGCCAGCACGTCGCGATAGCCGGCGGAGGAAATCCCACCCTGTCCGAGTAGACGTTGCTGGATGCTCACCAGCCGTCCGCTGTCATGGTAGGGCAGCGGCGCGAGGTAGTAACCGCGCAATGCGGTCAGCAAAGCCGCGTTCGCGCCCACGCCGAGCGCCAGAGTAATGACGAAGATCGCCGCGAACGCAGGTTCGCGGCGCAGGCGGAACCATAAATTTCGAATCATCTGCATGGACTTTTCCTCATTGCGAATCGTTTCCAGTCGGGTCGCCGAGATGCAGCGGAGGCGGCTCGTCGGCGGTGGTTTCGTCGACCACCTGGCCGTCGTGCAGGCGCACTATGCGCTTGGCGCGGGTGGCGTAGTGCGGGTCGTGGGTCACCATCAGGATGGTGGCGCCCTTGGCGTTCAGTTCGTCGAGCAACGCCATGACCGCTTCGCCGGACTTGGAGTCGAGGTTACCGGTGGGCTCGTCCGCGAGCAGGATGTCGGGCTCGCCCACGAGCGCGCGGGCGACGGCGATACGCTGCTGCTGGCCGCCGGAGAGCTGGCCGGGGTAGTGGCGTGAACGGTGCGCCATGCCCACCTCTTCCAGCACGCGTGTGACGCGTTCGCGGCGTTCGTTGCGGGAGATGCCGCCGCGATAGACGAGGGGCAGTTCCACGTTCTCGAACACGGAGAGGTCGCCGATCAGGTTGAACGCCTGGAACACGAAACCGATGTGGCGGTTGCGTACATGGGCCCGCTCGCTCGCGTTGAGCGATTCGACCGGCGTGCCCGACAGGTGATAGGTACCGCTCGTCGGTTCGTCGAGCAATCCGAGCAGGGAGAGGAAGGTCGTTTTTCCGCAGCCCGAAGGCCCCATGACGGCGACGTATTCTCCTTCCTGGACGGTGAGGTGTATCCCGTTCAGGGCATGGGTCTCGACTTCCTCGGTGCTGTAGACCTTGGTCATGTCGGTGACCTGGATGACGGGTGTCGCTGTATTCATTCGTTGTCTCCTGTGGGTTGAATCTGGGCTGTTGCGGGTTGGGTACTGCTTTCCGGCGGCTGGGCCAGGGCATGTGAAAGCGCGTGCAGGCGCGCGCCGGTCAGCGTGCCACCGGCCTGCACGAGCGCGAGTTTGTCGGTTACGGCGGTTGCGATTGCGGCATTGAGGGATTGCTCGGCGCTGAGCAGGCGTTCGCGCTGGGTGACGAGATCGTCCTCGGTGCGGACGCCGGCCGGTACGCCCAGGGTAGTGGCCTTGACGGCATCGCGCGCCGCGGCTACCGCCGAGCGTAAGGTCTCGAGTCGCTGGGCGTCGATTTGCAGGGCCGTGTACCGGGTCTTGATCTCGCGGGTGACGTCCAGGCGCGTGCTGGATGCGGTCGCTGCGGACTGGTCCGCCTGGGCCTGTGCCTTGTCAACCCGGGACCGGGTCGCACCACCAGCGAAAAAATTCCAGGTCAACTGCACGGCGATCTGGTTGCCGGTGGCGTTGTAGTCCGCCGGCGTCGGTGTCTGTTGCCCGGGTATGGAGTAGGACGAGGTGCCGCTTTGTATCTGCTGGTTGTGGATCAGCGCCAGGGAGACGTTGGGCAAGTAGCCCGACTCCGCGGCCCCGATCCGGTGCGAATCGGCGCGTGCGCTCAGGCGGGATGCGGCGAGGCGCGGGTTATCCTTGAGCGCCCGCGACAGCCAGTCCTGCTCACCGCCTTCTACCTGCACGTTGTAATGGGCGGGCAGCGAGGCCCGGGCGCCGGGCAGTAGGCCGCCGGTCAATGCCGCCAAGGCGTTCCTGGCTGCGGTGAGTTGCTGGCGGGCGGCAAGCAGTTCGCCGCGCGCCGACTCG
>JBAUSV010000362.1:0-1887 GCA_049581885.1 Gammaproteobacteria bacterium
CGGTAACGCTTCGCGAAGCATCCAATGCTTCAAAGCTGTCGCCGACCGCCAGCTCGGAAAGGTCAATCACCTTGCCCTCTCTGGCGACCTGTGCGTACCCTTTTCTGCTTTTGAGTCTGGGGTCCTGAGCCTGAAGCGCCTGCAGAAGTGTCGTAAGCCTGTTTTGGCTCTGTACGATATTGCTGTTTGCCTGACGTGTCAGGTTTTCGGCGACCGGGGCAACTCTGCGGGCGGCATTTTCGGTAACGAAGTTGATACTCTGATCAAACCGTGCTTTGAGCTGAACGATCTCTTCAAGCCTGTTCTTGATGCGCTGTTCGATAGAGTGACGTTGATAGGAACTTTTGAGATGGGTAAGCTTTTCGCCGGCGGTGTAGAGTTTTTGCTGAAGGCTACGGGTAAACTGCTCCCCCAGGACATCGATGGTCTGAAACAGCTCGTTCTGGTCCGGCAGGATCATCTGCATCGCAGCACTTGGCGTCGGTGCCCGCAGATCGGCGACAAAATCGCTGATCAGCCAATCGATCTCATGGCCGACTGCGGAGACGACAGGGGTCTTGGCTGCAAAGATGGCATTGGCTACGATCTCTTCATTGAAGCCCCAAAGGTCTTCCATGCTCCCGCCGCCGCGGCTCACCACGATAATATCAAAATCCTGACTATCCGCCGCCTGTATGGCATTGACGATCGAAGGTGCTGCATTCTCGCCCTGGACAACAGTGTCATAGACAAAGAGCCGGGCCAGAGGCCAGCGGTGCCCGGCAACGCGCTGCATATCCTGAAGTGCGGCGCCCGTAGCGGAGGTGACAAGCGCGATCCGCTTCGGAAACTTCGGCATCGGTTTTTTGATCTCTGGCGCGAAATAGCCCTGTGCGTTCAGCTTTGTTTTCAGCTGTTCGAAGGCCAGGGCCAGTGCACCGTGTCCTGCGGGTTCGATATTGAAGGCATTGATCTGGTAGCTTCCGCGCGGTGTATAGACGGTGATCGCCCCTTCGACAATCACTTTGAGCCCCTCTTCCAGGCGGAACTTCAGCTTGGAAGCGTTACCGCGGAACATCACGCCGCTGATCGCCGAACCGGCATCTTTAAGGGTAAAGTAGATATGCCCGCTGTTGTGGTGGGTGATGCGTGAGAGTTCGCCTTCGACATAGACACGCACAAAGGTGCTCTCTAACAGCCCTTTGATCTGTTCATTAAGTGTCGAAACGGTTATGGCTTGCTGCATGAAAAAGACGTTATTTTTTTCTAGCAATGATCAGCGTCGAGATGTCCATTGAAAAGCTCTCGGTGTACATGATCTCAAAGCCGGCCTCTTCGAGCTCTTTCTGCATATTGGCAACGGTCAAAAAACCCTCGATCGAGTTGGGAAGATACTCATATGCCTCAAGGTTCTTGGAGATGAAACCGCCTACTTTCGGCAGGATCCTGTTCATATAGAAGTCGCGTACCCTGCCGAGCAGAGAAGGATGTTCGTTTTTCATGAATTCCAGGATTACGACCATGCCCCCCGATTTCAGTACACGGTTAAACTCTTCAAGCCCTTTCTGGCGTTCAACGACATTGCGGATACCGTAAGAAATAGAGAGCATATCCGCCTTTGCATCTTCCAGGGGGATCGCTGTCGCAGGCGCGATCACAAAATCATAGTCAGGAAACTTCTTGCGGCCGACGCCGACCATGCCCTCTGAGGGGTCAACACCCAAAAGTTTCTCGACCCTGATGCCGTTTTTGTCGGCTTGGCGTCGCCAGTAATCCATCATATCGCCTGTACCGCAGGCCACGTCGACGATCAGGTCGATCTCATTTTGACCATAGTAGCCAAAGGCTTTGTCACACCCTTTTTTCCGCCAGCTGCGGTCAACACCCATACTCATCACACGGTTGGCT
>JBAUSV010000363.1:0-1634 GCA_049581885.1 Gammaproteobacteria bacterium
GTACAATGGTTCTTCTGGGTGCCGATGTTGCTGTTGTGGCTGGTCTCGCCGGTGGTCGGCTGGTGGATCAGCCTACCGCTGGTCTCGCCGGCGCCGGGCCTGAGCCCGGCGCAAGGCGCGTTTCTGCGCACTTCGGCTCGGCGCACCTGGCGCTTTTTCACGCGCTTCGCCACTGCAGAAGACAACTGGCTGGTGCCCGACAACTTTCAGGAATATCCCGCGTCGGCTCTCGCTACACGTACTTCGCCTACCAACATCGGCATGGCGTTACTGGCGAATCTGTCTGCCTATGATTTCGGTTACATCTGCGCGGGAGAATTCCTGCGCCTGACCGAGAATACGCTGGCGACCATGGAAAAGCTGAAACGCTACCGCGGCCATTTTTACAACTGGTACGACACACGCACGCTGCAACCGCTGCATCCGCAATACGTCTCTTCGGTGGACAGCGGTAACCTGGCCGGCAGCCTGTTGACTCTGCAAGCGGGGCTGCTCGAGCTGAAGGAGCGGCCGGTGTTGTCAGTCAACGCATTTCAGGGCTTGCACGATACCTTGCAGGTGCTTGCCGAACACCTGCCTGCAATGACGGTGCCGGACCTTGAGGTGAAGATCCGCTTTCTACAGGACGCATTACAGCCTGATCTAGCGTCGAAGGCGCAGCCCTCGACGCTGGCCGCCGCTATCAGCCTGCTGGATGATATTCGCCGCAGTGACGAGGGACTGATGGCATGGCTGCCCGCGGATATTGATATCGATGGTGAACTGTATTACTGGGTGCAGGCCTTCGACCGGCAACTGTTGGCGCTGGGTGATGAGCTGAGATCGTTGCTGCCCGATGCGCAGCAACTCGGCGCGATCCCGACACTGGCGGAACTGGCCGGTATGCACGTTGCCGGCAAGGGTGCGCTGTCGTCCGTTGCCGGACAGCGGATCAAGATTATAGAGGATCTTGTGGGGCGTTGCGGTGAGCTGGCGGCGATGGATTTTGAATTTCTCTACGATTCTTCGCGCAGCCTGCTGAGCATCGGTTACGATGTCGGTGAACGGCGACGTGACCCGTCCTGTTACGACCTGCTGGCCTCCGAAGCCCGCCTGGCCAGTTTCCTGCTCATTGCGCAGGGCCAGGTGCCGCAGAAACACTGGTTTGCACTTGGCCGCCTGCTCACCCGTCATGGCGGTGCGGTGAGTCTTATTTCGTGGAGCGGCTCGATGTTCGAGTACCTCATGCCGCAGTTGCTGCTGCCGAGTTACGCCAATACCTTGCTGGAGCAGGCCTGCACGGCCGCGGTGTGGCGCCAGATCGAGTACGGCCGCCAACGCGCCGTGCCCTGGGGCATCTCCGAGTCCTGCTATAACGCCACCGATATGCATCAGATCTATCAATACCGTGCGTTCGGCGTCCCCGGGCTGGGTTTCAAGCGTGGACTGGGCGATGACCTGGTGATTGCCCCTTATGCCAGTGCGCTGGCATTGACCGTATTGCCACGCGAGGCGTGCCGTAACCTGCAGCGACTGGCCGCCGATGGCTTCCTCGGTGACTATGGTTTCTATGAAGCCATTGATTACACACCGGCGCGAGTACCGCGAGGCAAGCAGCACGCCATCGTGCGGTCCTTCATGGCGCATCACCAAGG
>JBAUSV010000364.1:0-3079 GCA_049581885.1 Gammaproteobacteria bacterium
CTGCACGACTCCAACGCGAATCTGGACGATGTGATGCCGGACTTCACCCGGCGTTTCGGCGGACATTATGCCGGGACCGGCCTGCGCGACCTCTGCGCCAGCCTGCACGATTTTTACCGCGCGCGTCAGGCGAGCCGCCTGCAGCGCGAAACCTTCGAGGCCGCGCATCTGCCCGAGCCGGTCCTGCCGCCGCGAGCGGCCTGGGAGAAACTGCTGCGCAACGAGGTGGATTACGTTCCCATCTCGCAGATCGAAGGCCGCGTCGCCGCCACGCTGGCGCTGGTCTATCCGCCGGGCATCGGCCTGATCCTGCCCGGCGAACGATACGGCGCACAGGCAAGCCCGGTGCTGGACTATCTGCGTCTCGTGGAAGAGGCGAGCAATCACTTCCCCGGCTTCGAGAACGAGATCCAGGGCATATACCGCGAGACCGATGCGGAAGGCCGCATCGTCCTCCACACCTATGTTCTTGCAGAAGGTTGATCCTGCTCAATGCGACGCAGGGCGGACCTGCCTAGCCTGCGCGCCAAACATCTGACGGAGCGCCATTCATGACCACCCCCATTCCAGACCCCGGCGTCCATTCCGAGGTCGGCAAGCTGCGTGAAGTTCTCGTCCACCGGCCTGACCTCAGCCTCAGCCGCCTCACCCCGGCGAATTGCCACGACCTGCTCTTTGACGATGTGATCTGGGTGAAGAAAGCCCGTCAGGAACATGACGCCTTCGTTGACGTGTTGCACGAACGCGGTGTCTCCGTGATGGATTTCGGTGAGGCTCTGGCGGAAGCGCTGGACGATCCGGTCGCACGGAACTGGCTGCTGGACAGGCGCCTCGGCACGGCGGACAGCGCCACCGGCGTTGATGCCGAACTGCGGGCGTGGCTCGGCGAAATGCCGCAAACCCAGCTTGCGAAATACATGATCGGCGGCATTGCCCGCGCGGAGCTGCCGTTCACGCCGCATGGGCTCTTTGCCCTCACCCGCGCGGCGCACGAGTTCGTGTTGCCGCCACTGCCCAACCAGCTCTTCACCCGCGACACGTCCTGCTGGGCAGGCAACGGCGTGTTCATCAACCCGATGCACTGGCCCGCGCGGCAACTGGAAGCCGTGAATGCCGCCGCCATCTACACATTCCACCCGCGCTTCCGGAACGCGAAGTTCCACAAATATTTCAATGCCGCCGAGGAACATGCAGGATCGCTCAGCCTGGAGGGGGGCGATGTCATGCCGCTTGGCCAGGGGATCGTGCTCATCGGCATGGGTGAGCGCTCCACGCCGCCGGCCGTTTCGCAATACGCCCGCCGCCTGTTCGCACAGCAGGCGGCCACGCGCGTCATCGCGGCGCTGATGCCAAGCGATCGCTCCTTCATGCATCTCGACACGGTGTTCTCCTTCTGCGACCGCGATGTCGTCACCATCTATCCGGATGTCGTGCACAGGCTGCGCGCCTTCTCCCTGTATCCTGGCGAAGGATCCGACGAGTTGCGGATCGTCGAGGAGCCGCAAAGCTTCCTCGATACGGTTTCGGCCGCGATCGGCAGCACACTTCGCGTCATCGAAACCGGTGGCGATACGTACGAGGCCGAACGCGAGCAATGGGACGACGGCAACAACGTTTTCGCGCTCGAACCGGGCGTCGTCGTTGCCTATGACCGCAACGTCTATACCAACACACTGCTGCGCAAGGCCGGCATCGAGGTCATTACCATCGAGGGTGCGGAACTCGGCCGCGGGCGTGGTGGTGCGCATTGCATGACCTGCCCCGTTCGCCGTGATCCGATCTGAAGGAGAGACAATCCATGACACATCTGCGCGGCCGCAGCATCCTTTCGCTCGAGAACTTTTCCCGCAGTGAAATCCTCGATCTTCTGAACCTCGGCGCCGAACTGAAAGCCGCCAAGCGTGGCGGGTTCGAGGTGGCGCGCCTGACCGGCAAGACCATCGCCCTCATCTTCGAGAAGGATTCCACCCGCACCCGCAGCGGGTTCGAGGTGGCGGCCTATGACCAGGGCGCGCATGTCACCTATATGGGGCCAAGCGGCAGCCATATCGGTCACAAGGAAAGCGTGAAGGACACCGCCCGTGTGCTGGGGCGCATGTTCGATGCTATCGAGTTTCGCGGCTTCGCGCAGAAGGATGCGGAGACGCTGGCGCAATATTCAGGCGTGCCGGTCTATAACGGCCTTACGGATAACGCGCACCCGACGCAGGTGCTGGCCGATTTCATGACCATGCCGGAATTCTGCAGTAAACCCCTGCCGGAAATCAGTTTCGCATTCCTCGGCGATGGCGGCAACAACATGGCGCTGTCGCTCGCCATGGGTGCTGCCAAGCTCGGCATGAAGATGCGCATCGGCGCCCCGCAAGCGTTCTGGCCGGCACCGGACGTCATCGCTCGGATCGACGCCGTGGCCGCCGGCAGTGGTGCGCAGGTCCATTTCGAATCGGACCCGCAGAAGGCGGTGACCGGCGCGGATTTCCTCTATACCGATGTCTGGCTCTCGATGGGCGAAGACGAGCATCTCTGGGCCGACAGGATCAGGCAGCTTATGCCCTATCAGATCAACACGGCACTGATGGAAGCCGCCGGCAACCCGGCCGTGAAATTCATGCACTGCCTGCCGGCCTTCCACAACACGGAAACCAGCGCCGGCCGTGACATTGAAAAGCGCTTCGGCATTTCCGCCATGGAGGTCACCGAGGAGGTGTTCGAATCCGAGCGGTCCATCGTGTTCAACCAGGCGGAAAACCGGATGCATTCGATCAAGGCGATCCTCGTCGCGACGCTCGGCTGATGCACATCGTCGCGGCTCTGGGAGGAAACGCGCTGCTGCGCCGGGGCGAGGCGCCGACGCCCGCCGCGCAGCAGACGAATATCGCGCGTGCCGCTGCTGCGCTGGCAAGATTGGTTACGGCCGGGCATCGCCTTACCCTCACCCACGGCAATGGGCCGCAAGTCGGCCTGCTGGCGTTGCAGGCCGAAGCTGGACCGAAAGATGCAGCCCAGCCGCTCGACAGTCTGGATGCGGAAAGCGAAGGCTGGATTGGCTATTTGCTGGAGCAGGAACTGGCCAATGCCC
>JBAUSV010000365.1:0-1633 GCA_049581885.1 Gammaproteobacteria bacterium
GGCGCAACCGGCCCGGGCGATTTCGGATTCTCTCATCGCCAATGAAAGTGATTCCTATTCTCTGCGGTATTCCGGCGCTCTGGTGGCCGACCTGCATCAGATCCTTCATCACGGTGGTATATATTTCTATCCTGAAGATGATCGCAGGCCCTCCGGCAAACTGCGGTTGCTTTACGAATGCGCACCTCTGGCCATGATTGCGGAGGAGGCGGGGGGCGGCGCCACCACGGGGAAAGAGCGCGTGATGGGCATATCTCCTCAGAGCATTCATCAGCGGGTTCCTTTCGCCGTGGGGGGGACATACGAAATAGAAGCATATGAAAGGGCATACAAGACATCTGAATGAAACGGATAGACACAAGGAGGCATTAAAATGAGAGAGCGAGTCGCGAGCATTCTTTCCCACTACAATGCAGAGAATCTCGGCGTACGGACCAACCTGGCCAGGATCTTGAACCACGGCGCCCTTGGGGGCACGGGAAAAATGGTTATTCTGCCCGTCGATCAAGGGTTCGAACATGGGCCCGCAAGGAGTTTCGCCGAAAATGATGCAGGCTACGATCCCGCCTACCACTTTCAATTGGCACTGGACGCCGGGTGCAATGCCCATGCCGCTCCCCTGGGCGCTTTTGAGACCGCCGGAAGTGAATATGCCGGGGATCTTCCGCTGATCCTGAAACTCAACAACCATGATTCCCTGGCGCCGGATTCAGAGGATCCCATACCCTCCGTTACCGGTTCGGTGAAAGACGCGCTTCGTCTCGGTTGCGTTGCGGTGGGATTTACCATCTATCCCGGTTCCGCGCAATTCAAGAGCATGTATCAGGAAATCAGAGGCATTGCCGAAGAGGCCAAGGCATGCGGATTGGCAGTGGTCATCTGGTCATATCCGCGGGGGTCCGGTCTTTCCAAAGAAGGAGAGACGGCCATTGATGTGGTGACCTATGCTGCCCAGATTGCCGCGCAGCTGGGCGCGCACATTATCAAGGTGAAACTCCCTACCGATCACATCGAACTGAAAAAAGCAAGAGAGACTTATGAGTCTCTTAACATTCCGGTGAAAACCGTTGCCGACCGTGTGAGGCACGTGGTTCAAAGCGCCTTCGACGGCAAACGAATGGTCATTTTTTCGGGGGGATCCAAGGTCAGTGAAGATGCATTTTACGAAGATATCAGGGGGATCCATCAAGGCGGCGGGTACGGCTCCATTATCGGCCGGAATTCTTTTCAACGTCCCAAGGAGGAAGCCGTCAAGTTCCTAAACAAAGTGATGGACATCTACGCGGGCTGAATCCGGAAGCCATTCCGTCAAGAGGTCTTTTTTGCTATCCTTTGATCCGGAAGGCAAAATAGAGGAGAAGGACCCCGAACATGACCGCCATGATTCCGATGAGGACCGTGAAAAACTCCGCCGCCGCGAACGGGTTGAAAAAGAGGAGGATGCCGAAAAGAACGGCAAGCGCACCGTTAAAAATAAAGATCGGTTTGCCGGGAAAAGGTTCTTTAATGTTCATGACCACAAAAAGCTGAAAACCTCCGATCAGGAGCCCCCAGATGCCGATGAGGATCACAAAAACCTCCAGTGTTTTTTGTGTGTACACCACAATCAGTACACCCATCACAATACTCACCA
>JBAUSV010000366.1:0-3954 GCA_049581885.1 Gammaproteobacteria bacterium
CAGGCGAACGTCTCCATTATGATCGGCGGCCATGTCGCCGTTGCTGGGGTTGACGGCACGTTTGAAATAATAGTTGCTGCCGCCTCGTATGAGGCTGGTACCGCCACGGGTATCCAGAAGATAGGCAGTGGGGTGACCGACAGTATAGGCCTCGACCAGGATGTAGTTTTCCCGGGCAGGCAGTATGGACAACAGGCCGGCGAAGATGGATCTGTTATTCAGCGGCATGAGCATAATGGTGCTGCCGCCATCGGCGTTCATGGCGTACAACGTGCCGGTAAGGTAAGGGTGGTCGAAACCGCCTACGTAGGTTTCGGTTTCGATCGCAATGCGTTTGTCGCTTACCCAGAATACAGGGCCGAACATTTTATAGTTGGTCAACTTGAAAAAATTGAGAGGCTTGCCTTGTCCCTTGATCAGACGCTGTGTCTTGAAAGTAGCGAGAATATATTCATGCGGATTTTTTGGTAGCGAGGAGACGATGGCGAGATATTTGCCTGTAGGTGAAATGCGAACTTGTTGGTATTCAGGCTGACGCATAAAGTCCTTGACCGACATGGGTTGTGCCATTGCGGCAACCGGTCCGGTAGCGATAATGAGTAATAAAGCGTAATGAATGCGGCGCATAAACCCTTCCCCAAGATTCGCTGGATACGACAATAATACCGGATGTGATTCGATCAGGCGAGACGGAGTAACGGTGCAGGAAGCCGTTGCCGGGTTCAGCCCTGTCCCAGTGTCAACAAGGCATCGCGGCGAGCCGCGATCAGAGTCCCGGGCGGGGCGTAGCGGGTGACGTAGCGTTTGACCCCAGCGGCGATGGCCGTTGCAATCCGGTTGCGGAATTTCCAGGAAGCGAGTTGGCGTTCTTCGTGACGGTTGGAAATGAACGCCGTTTCCACCAGGATCGAGGGGATATCGGGCGATTTCAGCACGACGAAGGCTGCGCGCTCGACTTCGTCACTGTGCAGGGGCAACACGTCGTTGATCCGGCCCATAACGTCACGCGCGAGATACATGCTGCGTGCAATACTGCCGCGCTGGGAGAGATGAAGGATGGTGTCGCGCACTACCGGCTGTTCGTTCGACAGGTCGATACCCGCCACTTTGTCCGACGAATTTTCGCTTTCCGCGAGGATGCGGGCGGCGACGCTCGATGCGCCATGTTCGGACAAAGCATACACCGTCGAGCCCTTGGGTGAATGGTAGGGCGAGGAGTCGGCATGGATCGAAATGAACAGGTCGGCATGCACCTTGTGCGCAATACGGCGCCGTTCCGCGAGGCCTACGTAATAATCGCCGGTGCGCGTCAGCACCGGCTTGATGCCCTTGATCCTGGCCAGCCTGCGGTACAAATCCTTAGCGATTTTAAGCGTGACGTTTTTCTCTTCGAGCCCTTTTGGGCCGATCGCGCCCGAGTCGTGTCCACCGTGCCCGGGGTCGATCGCAACGACCACATCGCGCAGCCGCGACGGTTGGGCTTTGGTGGCCGTGATGATGGTTTTGGAGGTTTTGTGCGCGTTGCCGGCACTGCTCGTGGCCAGTTGCAGTATCAGCTGTGTGGAACCGTCGTGCGTGTGGCGCAGGAATGTGCGTGGCACTGCATCGTGACGCAAGTCGAACACGAGTCGTTCGCCGTTTCCGTCGAAGCGCGGCGCATAGCGAATATCGGCGATAAGCGGATCGTTCTGCGCGCTCGGCTTCAGATTTTCAGCCAGTTGCGCATTGAGCAGATCCAGCACCACCCGGGCCGGATGACTGAGTGTGAACACCCGGTACTCCAATCCGGCCGGTACGGTTAATGTGGCCCGTGAGCCGTTGGCGTCGTAGCTCAACTGGAAATGATGCACGTCGCCCGTGGCCGCGGCGGCATGCGTACCATAGCAGGTGGCCATGAGACCAAAGCTCACTCCGAGGAGCGTGATCCATATGCTTGAAAGGGTGCGTATGCGGTTCATTTTGGGGATGGCCACCGGAGGACTCCCTGCCGTTTGTCTGAACTATGACGCAAAAAAAGGCAGAAATCAATAGAAAATCAATATTTTTTAAATATATAGAGGGTAAACCTCATTAAATTGATAAAGAAAAGCTGCCAACTCTAGTCGAGATTTTTATGGACGCCGGAATTGCTTGAAGCGATCGTGGCTCCAGAGGTATTGGGCCGGAGCCTCGCGGATGCCTTGTTCCAGCACTGCATTGACCCGTGCGGCGTCGGCGAGATCGCCACCGGAGGGAAAGCCCTCCAGAGCGGGCAGGATGGAGAGTCGGTAGTGGCCGTTGGTCAGGCGTTTGACGAAGAAAGGCAAAACGGATGCGCCAGAGGCGGCTGCGATGCGTGAAGTGGCAGTATTGGTCGGAGCGGGGATGCCAAAGAAGGGGGCCTTGACGCCACGCGGTCCGAGATACGCCTGATCGGGAGCGTACCAGATCGTTGCGTTTTTACGCAGGCTGCGCAGCATGGTGCGCAGATCTCCGCGCTGGATTACACCGGCGCCGTGTGCGTCGCGCCGTGTGCGCATCAGATGATTTATGACGGGGTTTTTGTGCGGGCGGTACACGACCATGACGGGATGCTTGAGGGCGAGCAGGCGACCGCCGAGTTCGAGCGTGGTGAAGTGAGCGGTGAGCATGACCACGCCACGTCCGGCCTCCGTTGCACGTTGCAGGTGCTCCATGCCTTCAATGTGTACGCGGCGCTGCAACCGCCAATCGGGGGCCCACCAGCACAGCGCGGTTTCAAAAAGCCCGATGCCCAGCGCCTCGAAATGTTCGCGCAGCAGGCGCTCGCGTTCGGTCGGATCCAGGTTCGGGAAGCAACGTGCAAGGTTGGCAGTCGCGATGGCACGCCGACGGTGTGCCAGGTGCCGCGCCGCTCGACCGATAAGGCGCCCACAGGCAAACTGCATTCGCCACGGCGCTAAGGCGAGCACGGCGAGTGGCAAGACCATCAACCAGGTGGGCCAGTAACGCGGGGCGAACAGGGTAAGTCGGGACATGCACAAGATTGTATAGGGCACGGGTAGTTTAATGTGCGGGGGCTCGGAACGAGGCAGTACACTAAGCGTCAAGGTCGGGCGTCAGGAAACGATAAACATGCAGTTGAGCGTTCCCGAATTCGGCGGCCATCGCATCCTTGTGGTCGGCGATGTCATGCTTGATCGGTACTGGACCGGAACCACCGAACGGGTCTCGCCCGAAGCGCCGGTGCCTATCGTGCACGTTGGCAACCATGAAGAGCGTCTCGGCGGAGCCGCCAACGTGGCCGTCAATCTGGCTACACTGGGTGCCGAGGTTGAGTTACACGGACTGGTGGGGGCGGATCAGGAAGCGCAACGTTTGGGTGAGATGCTCGCCACGGCCGGTATCGGCAATGCGCTGATTGAGCGCAACGAGGCCCCTACCGTTACCAAGTTGCGGGTGCTGTCGCGTCATCAGCAATTGCTGCGGCTCGATTTCGAGCGCGGTTTCGGGGCAGCGGCCGCTGCGGTATTGGCGGAACGTTTCGAGAATGCATTACCGGGCGCCACGCTCGCCATTGCCTCGGACTATGCCAAGGGGGCGTTGGCGGATATGCCGCGTTTGATTGTTGCCGCGCGTGCTGCCGGGGTGCCGTTGCTGGTCGATCCCAAGGGCCGCGATTTCACCCGCTATAAAAATGCCTGGGCGTTGACGCCGAACCGTGTTGAATTCGAAGCCGTCGTCGGCCACTGTTCAGAGGATGCCACGTTAGTCGAGCGCGCCGAGAATCTGCGCGCCGAGCTGGGCCTGCATGCCCTGTTGATCACGCGCAGTGAGGAAGGCATGAGCCTCATCACTGAGGGTGAGGCGCCCGTGCACCTGCCGACACAGGCACGTGACGTGGCCGATGTCACCGGCGCGGGCGATACGGTGATTGCCGTCTTCGGCGCGGCCCTCGCGGCCGGTCAGCCGCCGGCGGTAGCGGCCGGGTTGGCC
>JBAUSV010000367.1:0-2367 GCA_049581885.1 Gammaproteobacteria bacterium
ATGCCCGTACTATTGACGCTCCCTGCGTGGATCGCAAGGCTTTCCTCGGTGCGCTATTGCACTATTCACACCTGCGCGGACCGGGCGAGGTGCGAGTAGCGCGCCTGCCGCCGGAGGATCGAAAGCAGGTGGAGACCTTCGGCTGCAAAGGCGGTTATGCGCTAGCGATTGCCCATAACGGGAACGCAAAGCGCCGCCTGCATTTGAGCCTGTATCGGGGCAATGACGCTTTTGCGCCGGCGCATCCACAATCGGCGGCAGTGCTCGTCAAAAGCCGGGGGAAAGCCTCGTTGAACATTGGTTGGGAACAACCCTGGATCCGCATCGGGGAGACCCGCGGCTGGAAAATCTACCGGATGGCTCATACCGAAAAGGGTACACAGTGGGTCAATCTGTTCGTGAGAAGCGGTAGCCTGTGGGTGATTCCTCGCCAAATTCCCCGCGGGTTTTTCGCCTATGCACTGGCGAAAACCTCGGTCGGGCACCGCCTGGAAATGTGGCGCGCCGCCTGGGCGCTGTTTCTGCAGCACCCCGGCCTGGGCGGCGGCACCGGGGCTTTTCATCCGTTCGGGGAAGAGGCTCTTGGAGCGAGCGCGATGGCGCCGATCGTGGGGAATTTCCAGCACGCGCACAGCGACTACCTCACCAGCCTGGGTACGCAGGGCATCGCCGGGTTTTTGGCCATGATTATCGTCCTCGCGAGCCCCTGGCTGACCCTGCGTCGTCGGGGAGGGACTCGGTCCCGCCGTACCTCCTGGCCGCTGGCGGGTGCCGTGCTCACGGGCGGCATGGCCGTCTTCGGGCTGACGGAAACGATGTTCGTGCACTCTTTCGTGCTTTCGTGGTTCGCCCTGGCCACGGCGGTGCTGCTGGCAGCGGCCATGACCGATACTCGTCCCCACGATTGATTGATGGTGGGTGATTTCCTGCTTCAGCGGCTCGATTGTTTACAATGTAAATCCTTGCTGTTGGAAGGGCGCTGGCGTCGTTCGGTGCAAGCCTTGATTTTTCTTTAATGACGGAGAAAACGATGAAAATCCTTATTCTGGGTGGCGACGGTTTCTGCGGCTGGCCGACCGCGCTGCATCTCTCGGCGCTTGGCCACGAGGTCGCGATTGTGGACAACCTCTCCCGCCGTTGCATCGACGTGGAACTCGAATGCGATTCGCTGACCCCGATCCGCCCGATGGGCGAGCGGCTGCAAGCCTGGAAGGAAGTCAGCGGCAAGGACATCGACTTTCACCGCTTCAATGTGGCCGAGAACTATCAGCGCCTGCTCGACCTCCTGCGCGACCGGCGCCCGCAGACCATCGTGCACTTCGCCGAACAGCGCGCTGCACCGTATTCGATGAAATCAAGTTGGCACAAGCGCTACACCGTCAATAACAACCTCAATGCCACCAACAATCTGCTGGCCGCCGTGGTCGAGAGCGGTCAGGATATCCACATCGTGCACCTCGGGACCATGGGCGTGTATGGCTACGGCACGGCCGGCATGAAAATCCCCGAAGGCTACCTGCGGGTCAAGGTCAAGACCGACGACGGGCGTGAACTGGAGCAGGAGATTCTCTACCCCCCCAATCCGGGCAGTATCTATCACATGACCAAAACCCAGGATCAGCTCGTTTTCGCCTACTACAACAAGAACGACGGCGTGCGCGTGACCGACCTGCACCAGGGCATCGTCTGGGGCACCCAGACCCGGGAAACGAAACTCGACGAACGGCTTATCAACCGCTTCGATTACGACGGCGACTACGGCACCGTACTGAATCGCTTCTTGATGCAGGCCGCCGTGGGTTACCCCCTTACCGTACACGGCACGGGCGGGCAGACCCGCGCTTTCATTCACATTCAGGACACTGTCCAGTGCCTGCAGCTCGCCATCGAGAATTCCCCCGAGCCGGGTTCCCGGGTACGGATTATCAACCAGATGACAGAAACCCATCGCGTGCGCGATCTCGCGCAACTGGTGGTGGAGCACACCGGGGCGCACATTCAGAATCTGGAGAACCCGCGTAACGAGGCAGAGGAAAACGAGCTGCACGTAAGCAACGACACCTTCATCGGCATGGGACTGAAGCCGATCACTCTGAGTGACGGCCTGATGGAGGAGGTGACAGAAATCGCGAGCAAGTACGCAAACCGCTGCGACAAGAGCAAGATTCCCTGTACCTCGCTCTGGCAATCCGGACCAGAACTGGAGCGTCAGGCTGGCGCGAAAAAGATTGCAGGCAATTAGATTTCGTCCACTTGCAATCTATGCCTCTCGTGTCACTTCGTGGGAAGGGTCGTTTCATGTTGCAAGGTCTGAATGGCTTGTTTTAACCTGGATCTGATTTCCCCTTGATTGCATCTACATTAAAG
>JBAUSV010000368.1:0-20189 GCA_049581885.1 Gammaproteobacteria bacterium
CAGGGGCGACGATCAACGTACCGAGTTTGTTCAAGGCGTAAAGTTGAGGCCCACCTTGACGGCGACACGACCGGTAGTGCCGTAGCCGCGCGAGACGAACAGCGGACCGATTTCGGGTTCCACGAAACCCTGCAAGTGTGAATTGAACATCATGCTGAAGTTGACCAGAAAATGGGGATAGGCAAAGATGTTGCTGTTATGGGTGAACTGGTTGTCGGTGTTGAGAAAACCAATGCTAAGCCCGCCGCCCAGACGCATTTTGCCCTGGTCTTCGAAACGCACGGTGTCGAACAGTGCGTCGCCGCTCAAATCGACACCGAAGGCCTGATAAAAGGCCGGGATACCGATGCCGAAGCGCAGGTACGATCCGGAGCCGAACGTGCCGGTCAGCGTGTATTGAGCACCGATTGCATCCGGCCAGCCGGTGTAGACGCCAAAATAACCCGTGCCTGTCTGAGGGCCGGCAGTCTGCATGTTCGCGGCATGCGCAAGGGGTATGCCTAAACCCAGAGCGAACGCTGCCATGGCGGCAATAACGATTTTTTTCATGAATATCCTCTTTCAATGCAAATCAACATGTTGTTACGCATGTTAGTTAGTCTCCATAAGGTGGAAATAGTTCGACAGGAATTTCCTGTGTAGCATGTAGTCGCGCAGAAGCATCCGCACCGAAAGCGCGATAATGAACGCGTGGATACCGACTCTGAAAAATCCTCTGCACACCCCAAACACAGCGCTTCCAGCGTCGCCTGGCGCGTGTGTGCAATGGCCTTTTTCGGCGGCATCGGCGGCGGAGTGGTTTTCCCTATCCTGCCCGCGTTGGGCGAACGCATGGGCCTGTCCGCCCTGGTGATCGGCATCATTTTGGCCGCCAACCGCATGGTGCGCATGGTGGTCAACCCGGTTACCGGCTCGCTCACCGACCGTTTCGGCGGGCGAGAAGTAATCGCCACAGGTCTGTTCATCGAGGGCCTTGGCTCGCTCGGATATATCCTGGCGCTGCATTTGCCACATCCCGCGTTGTGGTTTCTTCTCGGGCGCATCGTTTGGGGTGTGGGCTCGTCCCTGCTTTTCGTCGGCGCCATTGCCGCGGTGCTGGCCCTGAGCAGCAACCGGGAACGCGGACGCATGGTGGCGCGCACGCGCAGCGCGATCAGCCTGGGGGTGCCCGCCGGTCTCGCACTCGGCGGCCTGCTGACCGACCTGGTAAACGCCGATGCGGCCTTTATCGTCGCCACCGTACTGAGTGTCGGCGCCGGAATCGCCACCTTGGCCAGCATCCCGCGCCGCGGCCAGATGCCTGCCAAGGCGGCACCTGCCCTGACATCCGAAACCAACGCGCTTCGGCACTGGCTTGCCATCCTGGGCGAACGCCGACTGATCGGCATCTGGTTCTACACGGCGCTGGTTTTCTTCTGCTATGGCGGCGTGCTGCTCGCCACGCTGGTGGTGCTGATCGGGCATCGCCACACGCTGGTTCATGGCCTCAACGCCGAGGGCAGCGCCGGGCTGTTGATGTGCGCCATGGTGCTGAGTTATGCCGGGGCGTCGCTGCTGATCGGGCGCCGTATCGACGCCCTGGGGCGACGCACGGCCACCTTGTTGCCTGCCATTGCAACCCTGATCGCGGGCTTCGTTATGGGTGCCTTTGCCCACAGTCTGGGCTGGCTGATTCCCGCCCTGGTGCTGATCGGCGCGGGTGCCGGCAGCATCACGATTCCACTGCTCACACTGCTCGGCGATCTGGTCTCCTTCGAACGTCGAGGGCGCGCTTCGGGCCTGTATCAGGTCTCCGCCGATACCGGCGCCGCGGCCGGGGCCATACTGGGTCTAGTGCTCGGTACCCGCTACGGTTTCACCGTAACCTACCTTGGTCTGGCCGGTACTTTCGTGCTCTCGCTGCCGATGGCGCTGGCCTTGATCCGTGCCGAGCGCCGTCAGACGGGCTGAATTGGAGAACCAAACCCGTGTAGCATGAAGACTTGAATCACCGGGGATCGAGCATGCACGCACAGGACGAAATCGAACAACTCAGCCACAGTGCGCCGGTGGTAATCTTCCACAGCGCGCTCACTGATCTGGGCGGGCTGGATCACTGGCTTGAACGCCGCGGCAAACGCTGGCGGTCCGTGGAGCTCGCGATGGGCGATCCTGAAAACCGTGTTCGCTTCAGCGCACTCAAGCACTTTACCGGTCATACCACGCTACCCCAGGTTTTTGTGGACGGTCATTTCGTCGGCGGCATCCGCGCCGCGCGGGAAGCGCTCGGCGACCGCCATGAACTCGTCGGCCCCAGCCCCACGCTGTCGCTGGCCGCCACCCTGACCGTCTATGCCGGCCTGCTGCCCTTTATCGGCCTGGCCGTGTGGCTGTGGACGCATCCGGTCACCGGTGCCACGGCCCGTGTACTCGCTATTTATGCCGCCGTTGTTCTGGCTACCATCGGCGCGATCCACTTCGGCTGGGCGCTTGGCGAACATGCCGATCACCGGCGTTACGGTTGGAGCATCGCGCCTGCCGTGGCGGGCTGGATTCTCGCCTCGTTGCCACCCGGCATCGGCCTACCCCTGCTTGCCGCCGCCCTGATCGGCACCTGGTACGGCGAGAAGCGCTGGTTCGCGGACTCTTTCCCGCACTGGTACCGCTTGCTGCGAACACAATTATCCTGGCTGACCGCCGTCTGTCTCGTCGCCGCATGGATCGCCGTGTTGCTCCATAGCTGAGAAAGCTCTGAATTAATAAGGACTTCCTTGATCGACCTTCTTCGGGGCATCGGCACCCGGAGCGAGTCGGCGCAGTACGAGCGTGAATGTATGCGCATCCTTGCCCTTGCCGATGGTTAATTCGATCTTTTTTCCAGGCTTCTCATTTCTCAGCATTTCACGGAAACCGCTCAGACTAAAAGTCAAGGCCGGTTTGCCGTTCACGGCCATGATGATCTCTCCCACCTTGAGACCCGCCTGATCGGCGGGGCCGCCCGCCATCACCGACTTAACCACAAAGCCGTCCTGCGAGGCGTTGACCCACATGCCGGAACGGTCGTAGTCCATGGGCGTGTCATAGTCCTTGTTCGGCTTCAGGTAAAGGTGCTGGGTGGCATAGTCGAAGGTCACGGTGAAATGCCTGAGAATTTCGCCGCCGATGTTGCCTGCAATGTACTTGTCGGCACCGGCGCCCTGCGTGGCGGTACTCAATTCGACCACCGGATCGTGCACGGTCACGCTGCCGATCTTCAGGATGCCGCCGCGCGCAACCCGACCGCTTGCACTACCGCCCACACCCCAACCGATCACCCTCTCGGCCGAGGCCTGGTAGCGCTTGACGAGATCGTGCGCTTTCACAAACGGCCCCCACAGGGTCAGGGCGGCACGGCTGCCGGTGTCGATCTCGAATTCCCCGGTCAGCCCGTCTATCGAGCCTTTGACGCCGGGAATTTGGCCCAGGAAGGTGAAGGGCACGGCGGTGCCGGCCCCGGCGGCGTGGAAATCGCCGGGCCGCATGAGCGTCAGCTTGCGGTCCGCATAGTCGATTGCCACCACGAATCGCTTGAACACCTCGTAGCCGACCAGGCCGTCGAAGGGCGTGCCTTCCACCGCGCTGAAGCCGGGCAGCGGCAGCACGCCGAAGACCTGATCGTGGAGCGTAACCTTGCCGCCCAGCGTGAGGTCCTTGACCTTGCCGAGGCCGGTGTTCACCGATTTCTTGCCGACGCCCCCACCTTGCAACGCGCCCTTGCTCGCTATGCCCGCACTCTTGGCGGCCTGCGGCGTCAGGATATTCTCCCCGCCCGTATCCAGCATGAAATGCAGCGGGTGACCGTTGACGGCGACCTGGATGTAGATGTGGTTATTGATGAGCTGGAACGGGATGGTGGCCTCGTTACCGCCGTCCACGAACGCAAAATCGTTCAGCTTCTGGCTCGGCATGGAGAAATCGGCCGTGGTAACCGGCACGTTTACCGTGGCCTTGTCCAGTTGCACGACCGTGTCGTACTGTTTCTTGCCGTTTGAGTAGCGCTGGTGGAATGCCAGTTTGATACCCTCGACCGTGCGGTAATCGCTGTAGTAAGTAGTCTGGTGAACCCCGGCCTGACCCGTACCCTCCACCGTGCGGGCGATCAGGTGCGTAGCTGCGTTGATCCACAACTCGAATGCCCGCCCGCCACGGGGCGTGATATCCAGCACCTCGTAGGTGGAACCCCCGTCCTTGTGTATGCCGGCGCGCGTGATTTTGGCCGGCCAGCGTTGCGGGAACCACCAGGCCCGGGCCGTCTGGTAGGCACCAGTGGCGCTCGACTGTTTTCCGGGGGGCGAGTCGGCCGGCGCCACTTCACCATCGGGCGAGACACTCCAGCCTACGGTGCCGTCGAATCCCTGTGCGCCGGACACCGGGCCCAGATCGTAATGGCTGACCGAGCGCCCGGTTCGCAGATCAGCCAACTCGGTCGCGGTACCCGAAAGCCCACCGGTTTCGATATCGCCCACGACCCGTAGCGTGTACACCCGATTCCAGGCATCGCCGCCGCTCGCGGCCTTGGACTGGGCCAGGATTCGTGTCGCGGAAGGCGGCGGTGCCGCCGCCAGGGCAGCGGCGGGCATCAGCAGAACAATCAGTAGACAGAGGCGTCTCATGGGAAATCTCACCGACAGGTTTTATCTGTTATACCCCTATACAACAGTAAAGTCAAATACATCGCTGATGCGGGCGGCTTGACTACACAGCCGTTGATTGAACGTCAGTGGAGTAGCTTGCCCAATTCAGCAGCGTGCGCGGCAAGTTGGATAGAATGGAAACGGTCAGCTAAAAGGTGATGAGACAATGGCCATGAAAGAATTTTCGACGGGGAGCACGGGCGAGGCGGGACACCAAGGTGGAAAAGTAGGCTTTCTGGTGACCGTGACTTCGTATGTGAGCCTGCTTCCCTTCATCGGGCTCGCCGCCTGGATATGGACGCACAATCCAGCGGGCGCCGCAAGCCACGTGCTCGCCACCTACGCGGCGCTCATGTTCGTCTATACCGGTGCCGTGCAGTGGGGCTGGGCGGTCGCCGATCATCCCTCGATACGCGTTTATTTCTGGTCCATGCTGGCGCTGGTGCTCGGCTGGATTCTCGCCTCGCTGCCATGGTACGGTATCTCCCTGCCGCTTCTCGCCCTTGCGATGGCTGGCTTTTGGTATGCGGAGCGGCGCTGGTTCGCGGAGCATACTCCGGGTTGGTATCGCGCCGTCAGGGCACAGACGGCGATCCTTGCAGCGCTCGCGCTCGTCGCTGCGTGGATTGCCTTACTGGTACATTAGCGTCGACATCAGGCACACAGCGCGGCGGCGTGGTGCGCCAAGTGCTCACCGATGAAGCTCGCGACGAAATAATAGCTGTGGTCGTAGCCCTCGCGGCGATGAAACGTCAGGGGATAATCCGCCATACGCGCGGCCTCGACCAGCTTCTCTGGCAGCAGTTGGCCCGCCTGCAGGAATTCGTCCTCCGTGCCCTGATCAATCAGCATCGGCAAGCGGTGTTCGGCCTGCTTGATCAGTTCGTGCGCATCGTATTCTCGCCACGCCGCCTCGTTCGCGCCGAGATAGCCGGCGAAGGCCTTGCGTCCCCAGGGGCACTGGCTCGGCGCCACAATGGGTGCAAACGCCGAAACCGAGCAGTAGTGTTGCGGGTTGCGCAGAGCGCACACCAGCGCACCATGCCCGCCCATGGAATGTCCGGCGATCCCCGACCGGTCGACGCGCACCGGAAAATGCGCTGCAATCAGCGCGGGCAATTCTCCCACGACATAGTCGTACATCCTGTAATGCTTCGACCACGGCGACTCGGTCGCATTGACATAGAAGGACGCCCCGGCACCAAAATCATAGCTCGCGGTTTCGCACGGCAATCCGAGATCGCGCGGACTGGTATCGGGTGCGACGAGGAGGATGCCATGCTCGGCGGCATAGCGTTGAGCGCCGGCCTTTGCCATGAAGTTTTCCTCGGTGCAGGTCAGCCCCGACAGCCAGTAAAGCACCGGCACTGAGTCCCTGTCCGCCTGCGGTGGACGATAGACGGAAAAGCGCATGGGCGCATCACAGACGCTCGAACCGTGGCGGTAGAACTCAACGCTGCCACCGTGCGAGCGGTGACGCTTGACGAGTTCGAGATCGCCGGTCATCAGTAGAGGATGACTGAGCGAATGCTCTTGCCGGCATGCATCAGATCGAATGCCCGGTTGATGTCTTCGAGCGGCATGGCGTGGGTGATCATCGAATCGATCTCGATCTTTCCGTTTAGATACCATTCCACATAATCGGGCAGTTGGGAACGGCCCTTGACGCCACCGAAAGCCGTACCCTTCCACACCCGCCCGGTGACGAGCTGGAATGGGCGGGTCGAAATCTCCTGCCCGGCGCCGGCGACGCCTATGATGGTGGACACGCCCCAACCCTTGTGACAGCATTCGAGGGCGGCGCGCATGAGTTTCACGTTACCGACACATTCGAAGGAATAGTCCACGCCGCCACCGGTCAGTTCGACGATGACCTCCTGGATCGGGCGATCATATTGCGTCGGGTTGACCGTATCGGTCGCGCCGAGCGTACGCGCAAACTCGAACTTGTCCGCGTTGATGTCAACAGCAATGATCCGCCCCGCCTTGGCCATCACCGCGCCCTGGATCGTGGCCAACCCGATGCCACCGAGCCCGAATACGGCAACCGTCGCGCCCGGTTCCACTTTCGCCGTGTTGAGTACCGCGCCAATGCCGGTGGTAACGCCGCACGCCAGCAAACAGACTTTCTCCAGCGGCGCTTCGGCGTTGATTTTCGCGACGGCAATCTCCGGCAGCACCGTATATTCGGAAAACGTCGAAGTGCCCATGTAATGATAAATCGTCTTGCCGTTCAACGAGAAACGCGATGTGCCATCCGGCATCAAACCACGTCCCTGTGTCGCGCGGATCGCCTGGCAGAGATTGGTTTTCCCCGAGCGGCAATACTCGCATTCACCGCACTCCGGCGTATAGAGCGGAATGACGTGATCACCGACTTTTACGCTGGTGACACCGGCGCCTATCTCTTCGACCACACCACCGCCTTCATGGCCGAGTATCGTCGGAAACAGCCCTTCCGGGTCTTCGCCCGACAGCGTGTAGGCATCGGTATGGCAAACGCCGGTCGCAACGTTGCGCACCAGCACTTCGCCCGCTTTCGGGCCCTCCAGTTCGACTTCCTCGATGGCAAGCGGTTTACCTGCCTCCCATGCTACGGCCGCGCGTGTTTTCATATCCGAATCACCAATGGCTTGTTCGTGGTTAGTGTAGCGCGCACGCCTTGCCCGCTTCGACCCGTTGGGCCGAAGCATCGAACTCGCGCGCCATGACTACTTGCTGCTCGACGGTTCTATGATGAAGGCACCAAAATCGACGCCGAGCGACCAGCCGCGGCCCAGGCCCGTCAGCGCCAGCGAAACACTGCCCTTGGTCAAGGCCATGGCATTGGCCTCCTTCACGGCACCAGCATGTGCCTGACTGAAACCGTAGTGGCCCAGCACTTCGCGAATGTTGTACACCCCGGAAAACACGCCGCGCCCATCCTTGATCGAAGATTTTCCGAATGTCAGGCCACCGCCCTTGAGGCTGATCTTGACCGGCAGCGTTTGCCCGTTATCGCACTTCACGATGCCCTTACCGCTCGCCGTCTTGTAGAACGCCGACCACCCGGACATCGAAAAAGTCAGGTGGCAACTGATGACCTTGGCACTCGCAGACGCGCCCTGGGTAGAAGGCGCGGACGCGGCCCACACATTCGCGCCAGCCAGCATCAAGCCCAGCGCGGCACTCGTTATTGCAATTCTTTTCATTCGTCTCTCCTCTGTAAAAGTGGTTTTCGACTACGGCCGAAGGGGCCTTACAAGTCTATGACAAACGGGCAGGAAAGCGGTTCCGGCACATTCAAGCCGGCAAGATACCGACGCCCCATGCCTGCTCTACAAATCTCAAAAAACATGGCAAATCCCCGCTGACGGTATTATGCTATATCGCCCCATGTGGGGTGCCAACGAGTCCCGCATTCATGATCCGCTTCCGACCGCTTTTCAGCCTGTTTGCACTGCTGCTTGTGCCCACTCTGGCGCCGGCGGCTCAGTTACTGCCCGGCATGCCGCCGATCCTGAATCCGCACAATATTTATTCGGCCGCCGGAGCCAACATGCTCAGCCCCGTTGTGAAAAACGACAAGCCGCTGGTGTATGTGCCCAACACCCTCGATGGCACGGTTTCGGTGATTGATCCGGCCACCTACAAGGTAATCGCCACCTACCCGACCGGCGCCCTGCCCCAGCATGTCGTGCCATCCTACGATTTGAGAACCCTGTGGGTCACCAACGATTACGGCAATAGCCTGACGCCATTCAACCCGCTAACCGGAAAACCCGGCAAGAACGTGCCGGTGCGCGACCCCTACAACATGTACTTTACGCCCGACGGCCGCTATGCCATCGTGGTCGCCGAGCAGATGGAGCGCCTGGATTTTCGCAACCCGCACACGATGAAGCTGCACGATTCGCTGAAAACGCGCTGCAAGGGCATCGACCATCTCGACTTCACCGCCGACGGTCGCTTCCTGATCGCGAGCTGCGAATTTTCCGGCGATCTGGTCAAGGTCAACGTGGAAACCCACAAGGTGGTCGGCTATCTCAAGCTGAAATCGCCCCAACCTCATGTACGGCCCATGCCACAGGACGTGCGCGTCGATCCGGAAGGCAATGTCTTCTTCGTCGCGGACATGAACTCCGGTGGCGTCGAACTGATCGACCCGGTGACTTTCAAGCAGATCGGTTTCATTGCCACGGGCACCGGGGCCCACGGTATCTATCCCAGCCGCGACGGTCGCTACATGTACGTCACGGACCGCGGCAATCCGAAGGTGTGGGGCCCGCACCGCGGCGATGTGGCGGTAATTGATCCCGTGGCGCGCAAAGTTGTCGCTCACTGGGCGATCCCCGGCGGCGGCAGCCCTGACATGGGCAACGTGAATGCCGCCGGTACCGAACTGTGGTTGTCCGGGCGCTACGACAATGTGGTGTATGTATTCGACACCCAAACCGGCAAGCTGCTGCACAAGATCAAGGTAGGGCGTCAACCGCACGGGCTCACGGTGTGGCCGCAACCCGGGCGATACTCGCTCGGCCACACGGGCAACATACGCTAAGGTCATACCAGAGCGACTTCAGCCGCAATATATCCAGGAAGCTCCGGCATCCTGGGCTCCGGGTTGAGATGCCCACAGGACAACAATCCTTGGCGGAAGACTATCATTCGCGCCTTCAGCGGGAGTTCCTTCCTTTGCGTGCTCAAAGAGATGAACCAAAGAAAGAGCATCCCGTATGATCGGCCTGCTGCACAGACTACACTGCGCGCATCGCACAGCAGTTCACCAGTACGGCGCCTCCGTGTGCCGACTGACGGGGCTTCGGCTTCCTGCCTCGCCCCTGCGGGGCCGGGAACCACGCTGCATTGTCGTGCTCGGCGGCCCTGAGGGAATTTGTCCAACACGTAAAGGAATCGCGGCCGAAACCACTTCTACATTAAAATCCTTGTAATAAAGTTTCCCCATCCGCGGAAGGAGCATACGCATGAAATATCGGTTGCGCTCCGTTGTCCTCAACGGAATCGGCATCGCCCTGGCCACGTCCACGCTGACTGCCGGCAACGGCAAGGCGCCGGCCACCTGGAAAGATGCCACAGTTTCGACCTACTTCGGCATCAAGTCGGGAAAACACCGGTGAGGCCCGGTATCGAAACAGCCCCATGCTGCTGAGCCTGCGCGATGTGCTCGTGCGCTTTACGGACGAGCCTGTGCTTGACCACGTCAACCTCACGATCGAGGATAACGAACGCCTGTGCCTGGCCGGTCGCAACGGCGCAGGCAAATCGACCCTGCTGCGCGTGCTCGCGGGACAGATCGCACCGGACGAGGGCGAAATCGTACGCCGCGACAATGTGCACATCGCCCTGCTCGACCAGGACGTGCCGCCGGACATGGACGGCGCAGTGTACGAGATCGTCACCCACGGCCTGGGTGCCATCGGACACCAACTACTGGACTACGAACGCGCCGCGATAGCCGGCACCGATACACGCGAACTCCTGCGCCTGCAGCACGCACTGGAAGAAACGGGCGCCTGGAACACGCACGCCGAAGTCGCCGCCCTGCTCTCGCGCATGGAGCTCGATGCACAGGCAAGCTTCGCCACCCTGTCGGGCGGCTTGCGCCGGCGCGTCATGCTGGCCCGCGCACTGGTCGGAAAACCCGATCTGCTGCTGCTCGACGAACCCACCAACCATCTCGACATTGCCGGCGTCGATTGGCTCGAACACATCGCGACGGGCTTTCAAGGCGCACTGGTTTTCATCACTCACGACCGCACCTTTCTCGACCGGGTGGCTACGCGTATCGTCGAAGTCGATCGTGGCCGCCTTCACCAGTTCCCCGGCGATTTCGCGCGCTATCGCCAGATGAAGACCGAACAACTGACTCAGGAGAAGCAAAGCAACCGCGAGTTCGACAAGAAGCTGGCCGAGGAAGAAGACTGGATCCGGCGTGGCGTTAAAGCACGCACCACGCGCAACATGGGACGGGTGCGCGCGCTGGAGGACTTGCGCGAACAGGCCGATGCACGGCGTAAGTACCAGCGCCGCGTGAGTATGCGCACGCAGGTCAGCGACCAGTCCAGCCGCCGCGTCGTCGAATTGCACCGGGTCAATGCGAGCATCGCCGGCAAGACGATACTCAAGAACTTTACACACAAGATCCGGCGCGGTGATGTCATCGGCGTCATGGGTCCCAACGGCAGTGGCAAGACGACCCTGCTGCGCTTGTTGCTCGGCGAGATAGAACCCGAAAGCGGCACCTTGAAGTACGGCGAAAACCTCGATATCGCCTACTTCGATCAGACGCGGCGCCAGCTCGAACTCGACCGCAGCGCGGCCTGGAACGTGGCCGACGGTGCCGAACGTATCGAGTTCGATGGCAAGAGCCTGCATGTGCTCGGTTATCTGAAGGCCTTCCTGTTCACGCCGCAACGCGCGCAGACCCAGACGCGGCTGCTCTCCGGCGGCGAACGCAATCGACTGCTGCTGGCTCGCCTGCTTGCCAAGCCCTCGAATGTCCTGGTGCTCGACGAGCCAACCAACGATCTGGACATTGAGACGCTGGAGCTGCTGGAAAACCTGCTCAATGGCTACCCCGGCACTATCATCCTCGTTTCGCACGACCGCACCTTCGTCGACAACGTGGTCGATGGGCTGCTCGTCAACGATGGCGAAACAGGCTTCCATTACTACGTCGGCGGTTACCGGGACTGGGTACGTCAACGCAATGCTGAGAAGGCCAACATACCGAAGGCACCCAAAGACGCATCCGGAAAAACGCCGAACAAGAAGGCCCCCAAAACGGAATCTGGCAAACTGAGTTACAAGTTGCAGCGCGAATTGGACACTTTGCCGAAGAAAATAGAAGAAACGGAAAAGGCACTCGGCGAACTGCAACAAGCAATGAGCGAACCCGAATTCTTCCGTCAGGACAGCAACACCATCAAGGACGCACAACAACGG
Organism: Gammaproteobacteria bacterium; assembly: GCA_049581885.1. Lineage (GTDB taxonomy): Bacteria > Pseudomonadota > Gammaproteobacteria > JAKDMP01 > JAKDMP01 > JBAUSV01. The sequence goes on from JBAUSV010000368.1 coordinate 11,598, forward strand.
CTCGCGGCTCTGGAACATGACCTCGAACAGCTGTTCGAGCGTTGGCAAACGCTGGAAGACGTCCGCTCACACGCTCAGAGAGCATGAACGCTGTATGGAACTGTATGGGAACCACACTTTGCAGGCTCAACCCGAAAAGGTATGGGCCGCCTTGCACGACACCGATCTGCTCGCCCACTGCGTCCCCGGCTGTCAGGGCATCCGCTGGATCTCGGAGAACACGCTCGAAGCGGAAATTGAACTGCGGGCAGGCGGTGCATATCGCACGTATCGGGGCGAAGTGTGCATTACGAATCAGCGCCCTCCCGATCATTACCGCTTGCTGTTTGGAAAATCTGGCAGACCCGGCAGTGTCGTTGCCGATATCGAACTAGCACCCAAGAAGCAAGGCACCCGCCTGAGCTACCACGTAAACGCGGGCCTGGACGGGTATCTGGCGCGGCTGGGCGCGCCTATAGTGAACGTGATTGCCCGGCGTATTGCAAACCGCTTCTTCAAGCGCCTGAATGACGAACTCTCAGAGGCAGACACCACGTAGCTGGGTGCTGAGTGAGCTTGCTCCTGCTCTGCCCATAGGGATTTTTGTAGGAAATGGTTACAGGACGGCACCTGAAACACTGTGTTACAAACCCGATATTAATTACGTCCTGGCGTGGCGTATAAATCCCGTCATGAATGGCTTCGTTCACCTTCCTGCAACGGGTTTCTTCTGGAAAACAGTTAAAATCATGTATTGCGCTGCCCCCTCGCAGCGCACCCAAGGACGTTCATGAACGCTAGAACCCGTTTCAAAATACCGGTTCTCTGGATCGTGCTCGCTGCGGTCGTGGTCTTGCTTGGCCTCGTTACCTGGCGTGTTACCGACCTGCTCGGTGGCGCCGGCAATAATCGGCACCGCACTCCGGATTCGATAGAAGTCGATGCGATACGTGTTTCCCGTCAGTCCGTGCCGCTGGTTCTGCATGCCGCGGGAACCGTGCAGACTTTCCACAGCGTCGCAGTGCGTCCCCAGGTCGGCGGCATCCTCCAAAAAGTGCTCTTCAATGAAGGCGACGAGGTCAAGGCCGGTCAACTGCTGTTCGTGATCAGCCCCAAACCCTACGCAATACAGGTTGCCGAGGCTCAAGGCCAGCTCAAACAGGACAAGGCCAAGCTGGATTCGGATCGCACCAACGCCGAGCGTTCGGCACGTCTTGTGAAACGGGGCTACGTAAGCAGTCAGGACAACCAGAACGCGCAGGCCCTGGTAGAACAAGACAAGGGCAAACTCGCTACCGACCAGGCTGCTCTGGACAATGCCGAGCTGCAACTCGGCTATACGCAAATAAAAGCGCCCATCAGCGGCAAGACGGGCGCGTTGGCCTACAAGACGGGTAACCTGCTTCAGGCTAACGATACCACCGCGCTGGTAACCATCAACCAGATCTCCCCGATTCAGGTGCAATTCGACATCCCGCAGTCGCAGATAGATATGCTCCAGCGCTATCGCCAGGATCCGGCACTCAATGTATTTTTGAGTTCGCCGAGCGGAGGCCTGATTGCCAACAACGGCAAACTCGTCTTCATTGACAATGCGATCAACCCGGGCAGCGGCACCTTGACGCTTAAAGCCGATTTTTCCAATAAGCGGCATCAGCTATGGCCGGGCGAACTGGTGTACGTCAACCTGCAACTGACCGTCCAGCCCAACCTGGTGGTTATACCTACTACCGCGGTACAACCGGGGCAACAGGGCAACTATGTGTACGTCATCGAAAATGGCAAGGTTGCGGTGCGCAATGTCAAGGTGCTGCGTCAATACGGAGATTACGCCGTTATCGACCAGGGACTCGATAGCGGCGACAAGGTTATAGTGCATATTCCGCGCGAACTGCACGAAGGCTTGGCCGTGCGAGCCAATCTGATGCCGAACGTGACGCTTACCGCCTCGGCAGCCTCGGCCGGCACAGTCCCGGCAGCCAGCGCCAGCAGCGCACGCGACTGACACTGTTCATGAATCTTTCGGAACCTTTTATCCGTCGACCGGTAGCCACGACGGTGCTGATGGCGGCGCTGGTTTTGTTCGGAATTTTTGCCTACCGTAGCCTGCCGGTGAGTGAATTGCCCAATGTGGACTTTCCGACCATCGAGGTCTATGCCTCGCTGCCCGGCGCCAATCCACAGACCATGGCGAGCACGGTGGCCACGCCGCTGGAACGTGAATTCAGCTCGATAGCCGGACTCGATTCCATGAGTTCGGAAAGCAGCACGGGTTCGACGCGGATCACATTGCAATTCGATCTCAGCCGCAACATCGACGCCGCCGCCCAGGATGTGCAAACCGCCATTTCGGCGGTCTCACGCCGCCTGCCGCAAAACATGCCGAGCCTGCCGACGCTGCGCAAATCCAATCCCTCCGACTATTCGATTATCTACATCGCCTTCACGGCGAAGCACATGGCGCTGACCAAGCTCGACGAGTTCGCGGAAACGCGCGTCTCGCAGCGACTGTCGACCTTGCCCGGCGTCGCGCAGGTCAATGTGTGGGGATCGCAAAAATATGCCGTACGCATCTTCATCAATCCGTATGCGCTGAATGCACGCGGCCTGTCCCTGAGTCAAGTGACCGACGCCATACGATCCGGCAACAGCAATTTGCCCTCGGGCACGCTCGAGGGAACGAACCGCACCTACGCGGTGCAGACATCGGGCCAGCTTGATGATGCCAACCAGTACAACAACCTGGTCGTCGCCTACAACAACGGCTCGCCGGTACGGATCAGCGACGTCGGCCATGCCGTGAACAGCATCGAGGAAAACAAGCGCCAGACGACCTACAACGGCACGCCGGCGATCGTGCTCTCCGTCCACCGCCAACCCGGCGCCAATACAGTCAAAGTCGCACAGGAAGTGCGCAACCTGTTGCCCGAACTGTCGCGCCAGGCGCCCGGCGGTGCCGAGCTGCACGTGATCTACGACCGTTCGGTATTCATTCATCATTCGATCCAGGACGTGAGCTGGACGCTGCTGTTGGCCATCGGTCTGGTGATCGTGGTCATATTCCTGTTCCTGCGCAATGGCAGCGCGACCCTCGTCACCGCCCTGGCACTGCCGACCTCCCTGCTCGGCACCTTTGCGGTGATGTATCTGCTCGGCTTCGGCCTGGACAACCTGTCGCTGATGGCGCTCACCCTCGCCGTGGGCTTCGTGGTGGACGACGCCATCGTGGTGCAGGAAAACATCGTTCGCCACATGGAGCTTGGCCACAAACCGCTCGAATCCGCCCTGCTCGGCAGCCGCGAGATCAGTTTTACAGTGCTCTCGATGACGCTCTCGCTAGTGGCCGTGTTCATCCCGATCCTGTTCATGGGTGGCGTAATCGGACGCCTGTTCAGCGAATTCGCGGTGACGATCGCCATCGCCATCCTGCTCTCTGGGGTGGTTGCACTCACCCTGACCCCGATGCTCTCCGGGCGGTTGCTGCGCCCGGCGCGTACCCACGGCCGACTGTATCAGTTCGGCGAACGCATTTTCGAGCGCAGTCGCGATGCCTACATCCGTACGCTGACCTGGTCAGTCACGCACTGGAAACTGACCCTGACGTTCGCCGTCGGCATACTGGTCGTCTCCGGCCTGCTATTCATGGTCGTGCCCAAGGGCTTTATTCCCAGTGAAGACACCAATGTCATTTTCGGCCACATCCGGGGACCGCAGGGCATGTCCTTCAGCGACATGCTGCCGCGCCAGAACGAGATGCTGAGAAAAGTCATGTCCATCCCCGGGGTGACTGGAGTTATGTCGAGCGTGGGCCAGGGCCACGGTGGCACCAGCAACGAAAGTTCGGGCTTCATGATGATCGGACTCACCGCCCAAGGCGACCGTTCACTCGGTGCGAACCAGATTGTCCAGAGGCTGCGTAATGCGGCCAACCAGATTCCCGACCTCGAAGGCTTTTTCAGCAACCCCCCGGCGATCAACACCGGCACCGGGGGCGGCCAGAGCAATTACAACTTCGTGCTCCAGGGTTCGGATCTGAACGAACTCCAGCAGGCAACGGATAAACTGGAAAAGAAGATCAAGACAATTCCCGGAATTGCCGATGTCAACACCGATCTTCAGTTGAGCAATCCGCAGGTCAATATTAATATTCAGCGCGACAAGGCCGCGGCGCTCGGAGTGAGCCCCGCGGCGATACAGAGCACCCTCCTGGATGCCTATGGCGGTCAGCAAGTCAGCACCATTTACGGTTCGACCGACAACTACTACGTGATTCTGGAACTTGCGCCCGAGTACCAGCAAAACATCAATGCCCTGGATGCCCTGTATGTACCGGGGCGTAACGGCAAGCTTATTCCGCTGGCAAGCATCGCAACCATAACGCCCGGTGTTGGGCCCCTGAGCATCAGTCACTACCAGGAACTGCCCTCGGTCACGCTCTCGTTCGGCCTGCAACCCGGCGTCTCTCTCGGCTCGGTCACCGGCAAGATACAGGATATGGCTGCCAGCACCCTGCCCGCCGACGTGACCGGCAGCTTCTCGGGCAACGCGCAGATATTCCGGCAGTCGCTGAGCACTTTGCCCATTTTGCTGCTCATCACAGTCCTGGTGATCTACATGGTGCTCGCCATTCTCTACGAACACTTCATACATCCGATCACTATCCTGAGCGTGCTGCCGCTTGCCATTTTCGGTGCACTACTCGCGTTGCTGATCACCAATCAGGAACTGGATCTGTTCAGCTTCGTCGGCCTGATTCTACTGGTGGGTCTGGTCAAGAAAAACGGCATCATCATGATAGATTTCGCCCTCGATGCCCGCCGCAACAAGCACATGGATGCTGCCGACGCAATCATCGAAGCCTGCCGCATCCGTTTCCGTCCAATCATGATGACCACCGTGGCCGCCATTCTCGGCGTATTGCCGATCGCCATCGGATTCGGCGCCGGCTCGGACGCCCGTCGCCCGCTGGGCATCGCCGTGGTTGGCGGCTTGGTGTTCTCCCAATTTCTCACGCTTTACGTGACGCCCTCCTTCTATGTCGCGATGGAACACCTGAGCACCCGCCTGCGCCGCCGCCAAGCCGTCACCGTCGAGTGATAGAATCGCCGAAAGATCGGTTTTAACTATTTCAGCGGATCCCTGAAACCACAGGCTTAGGCCGGGAGGGCGCTGGTGCGGAATACCGATATCAACAAGCCCGACTACTTCCACAAGGTGGTGGATTGCCAGTGGGCCTGCCCCACCCACACCAACGTCCCCGAATATATCCGCATGATCGCCGCCGGGCGCTACACCGACGCCTTCATGCTCAACTGGTACTCGAACGTGTTCCCCGGCATCCTGGGGCGCACCTGCGACCGTCCCTGCGAACCGGCCTGCCGGCGCGGACGGGTCGAGGACAAGCCGGTTGCGATCTGCCGCCTCAAGCGCGTAGCCGCCGACCTCAAGGGCGAATTCGAACACCTGCTGCCGACGGTGCCGAAAAAGAAAAACGGCAAGCGTATCGCGCTCATCGGCGCCGGCCCCGCCTCGCTCACCGTCGCCCGCGACCTGCTGCCGCTCGGTTACGAGATCATACTCTTCGAGCAGGAGAAACTCGGCGGCGGGATGATGCGCAGCCAGATTCCCGCCTTTCGCCTGCCGGTGGAAGTGCTCGACGAGGAAGTGGAACTGGTACTCGACATGGGCGTGGAGTGCCGCTTCGGGCAACGCATCGACAGCCTCAAGGCGGTCATCGACGAAGGCTTCGACGCCGTATTCATCGGCACCGGCGCCCCCAGCGGGCGCGATCTCGACATCCCGGGCCGCGCGGAAGCGGCGGACAACATCCATATCGGCGTGGACTGGCTCGCGAGCGTCGCCTTCGGCCACACGACCCGTGTGGGCAAGCGCGTGGTGGTCGTTGGCGGCGGCAACACCGCCATGGACTGCTGCCGCAGCGCGCTGCGCCTCGGCGGCAAGGATGTGATCGTCACGGTGCGCAGCGGTTTCGAGGAGATGAAGGCGCATCCCTGGGAAAAAGAAGAAGCGCTGGCCGAGGACATCCCGATCCTCAACTGGCACAACCCGCATTCGTTCGTGGTAAAGAACGGCCGACTCACGGCAATGCTCTTCGACGAGGTGCGCGCGGAATACACCGACGGCAGGCGCAAGCTGATCCCCACCGGCAAGCGCGTTGAAATCCCCTGCGACGACGCTCTGCTCGCCATCGGCCAGGACCCGGTGTTCCCGTGGATCGAGCCCGAACTCGGCATCGAAATCGGCAAGTGGAGTCTGCCCAAGCTCGATCCGGTAACGTTCGAGTCCACTCGCCCCGGCGTGTTCTTCGGCGGCGACGCGGCACTCGGCCCGGACAACATCGTCTCTGCGGCCGCGCACGGCCACACCGCGGCGATCTCCATCGATCTCCATTGCCAGGGGAAAAACCTCCACGATGACCGTCCCCCGCCGGGACTCAACCTCGTCAGCCAGAAGATGGGCCTGCACGAATGGGGTTATGGCAACGACTATGACGAGGCCACGCGCCTCGCCGTGCCGCACGCGAAGAAATCCACGGCGCTCGCGAACATCAAGGTGGAAGTCGAACTGGGCTATGACGTGAAGCTCGCGATCGAGGAATCGGCACGCTGCCTCAACTGCGACGTGCAGACCGTATTCACGCCCAAGCTCTGCATCGAGTGCGACGCCTGCGTGGACATCTGCCCGCTGGACTGCATCAACTTCACGGCAAACGGCGAGGAAGACGAGTTACGCGCACGGTTGCGCGTCCCCGCCGAAGACAAGGCGCAGGACGTGTACGTGGACGGGCCACTGCCGACGGGACGCATCATGGCCAAGGACGAGAACCTGTGCCTGCACTGCGGGCTGTGCGCCGAGCGCTGCCCGACCGGCGCCTGGGACATGCAGAAATCGACTATTCATTTGCCGCAGGCCGGCGGGCTGTGTCATGAATAACGAGCAGCTCCGCTGCCGGTCTTTGATCGCGGGCGTTCCACCCCGCACCCCGGACCCCTTTCTTTGCTTGTCCAAAGAAAGGAGTGAAAGAAAAGACACCCCGGAGGTCACGCTGATCCTGCGCTTCGCGGCTTTGGGGCCCGCGCCGGGCGACGCGGCATCCTGCCGCAGCGCCCGGAGGCGGACATCCTGTCAGCCTCCCTTTCGGGCGCAAGCCCAAAGCCTTGCGACGCTCGGGCGCGACCTACGGGGACCTGGAAAAAACTTGGGTGCGGGGCGGAGCGCCCGCGAGAAATCAATTCTTACCCAGCGAAGCTGGTCTCCTTATAAGGAATTCCCCTCCAACTCCCCCTTCCTCGCTGTGCGAGCAAGGGGGAGAGAAGGCACGATCATGCATCATCGGCAGGACGCTTAATCCATGAATAACGTAACCGGGAAGAGCGCCAAGCCAATCGGTCGCCTGAATGAATTCGTGATCCGTTGCGCCAATGTGAATGGCACAGGCTCGGCGAGCGCAAACAACCTGCTCGCGAAGGCGTTCTACCGTATGGGCCTGCCGATCGCGGCAAAGAACATGTTCCCCTCGAACATCCAGGGCTTGCCGACCTGGTTCGAGATCCGGGTGAGCGAAGCCGGCCATACCGGCCGGCGCGGCAGCGTGGACCTGGTGGTCGCGATGAACCCTCAGAGCTTCAAGGACGACGTGGCGAGCGTGTGCCCCGGCGGCTACATGCTCTACGATTCGACCAAGCCCCTGGCTCCCGGGATGCTACGCGGCGACGTGCATTTCCTTGGCCTGCCTTTCATCGAAATGGTGCAGCACCATACCGACCCGCGCAAGCGCCTGCTGTTCAAGAACATCTGTTACGTCGGGGCGCTGTCCGCGCTGCTCGGCATCGAGACCGAGGTGCTCACCCAGCTGCTCGGCGAGCAGTTCAAAGGCAAGGAGAAGCTCGTCGCGCCCAATATCGAGGCGCTCGAAGCCGGACGCAAGGCAGCGTTCGAGGCCTTCGACTGCCCGCTCGAGACCCGTGCCGAGCGGCGCGATGCCGTCGGCGAAAAAATCCTGGTGACCGGCAACGAGGCCGCGGCGCTCGGCTGCGTGTATGCCGGCGCCACCGTCGCCGCCTGGTACCCGATCACGCCCTCGACTTCGCTCGCCGAGGCTTTCGGCGACTACTGCGGGCGCCTGCGCGTGGACAAGGACAGCGGACGCAACACCTATGCCGTCGTCCAGGTTGAGGACGAACTCGCCGCGATCGGCGTCGTCATCGGCGCGAGCTGGAACGGCGCTCGCGCCTTCACCGCGACCAGCGGGCCGGGCGTGTCATTGATGAACGAATTCATCGGCCTCGCCTACTACGCGGAGATCCCGGTGGTGCTGTTCGACATTCAGCGGGCGGGGCCTTCGACCGGAATGCCGACACGCACCCAGCAGGGCGATATCCTCGCCGCCGCCTATGCCTCGCACGGCGACACCAAGCACGTACTGCTGTTCCCGTCCACGCCGACCGAATGCTTCGAACTGGCCGCGACCGCCTTCGATCTCGCCGAGCGCCTGCAGACCCCGGTGATCGTGATGAGCGATCTCGATCTCGGCATGAACACCTGGCTCACCGAACCGTTTGCCTGGAACGACACCTCTGTGCCGGACCGCGG
>JBAUSV010000369.1:0-1692 GCA_049581885.1 Gammaproteobacteria bacterium
GGTTGGAGCCCCGATCTGGTCGTCGACTACGCGCAAATCCGGACGCTCTGCCGCCGCCTTCAGGATCGTACGTAGGAAGTTTCGCCCCGTTGCACTGAAGATCCAGCTCGTACGAAAGATGAGGCGCTTCCTGCACGACCTTACAGCAAGTTCGCCGTCACGCTTGCTGCGCCCATAGACAGACAGAGGCATGGTCGTATCGTTCTCGACATAGGCGCGCCCCGACTTGCCGTCGAAGACATAGTCACTCGAATAATGAATTAGGATTGCTTTGAGCGCCTCCGCTTCTTCCGCCAGGATAGACGGCGCGGCTGCATTCACAGCGAACGCCGCCGTTGTATCCGATTCAGCCGCGTCCACTGCTGTATACGCAGCCGCATTAACGATCACATCTGGACGATGGTACCGGACGACAGTGCGCAATGCTTCAAGGTCAAGAAAATCGGCATCGTCATGCGTCAACGGCACAACTCGCCCCAGCGTAGGGAGCGATCTCCTGAGCTCGCACCCCAGCTGCCCGTCCGCTCCGAGAAGAAGAATGGTCATGTCAGCTGTATTGTTTATCTATCCACTGTTGGTATGCAGAATCGGTTACGCTCGCCAACCAGTCACCGTTTTCCAAATACCATGCCACCGTCTTCCGAATCCCCGATTCAAAAGATTCTTGCGGCCGCCATCCAAGCTCGTCCCCGATCTTCCTTGCACAAATCGCATAACGACGATCATGACCAGGCCGATCCTTGACAAAGCTGACCTGTGAAAAATACGAGCTGCCGTCTTCGCGTGGCTTCAACTCGTCGAGGCAGCCGCAGACCGCCTTGACAACCTGCAGATTGGTCCGTTCGCTGGAGCCTCCTACGTTGTAGGTTTCACCGGACCGCCCCGCCTCCAGGACAACGACAATGGCACAGCAATAGTCCGCAACGTACAGCCAATCGCGCCTTTGCTCGCCATCGCCATAGACGGGAAGCGGCCGGCCAGCCAAAGCATTGTGGATGATCAAAGGAATCAGTTTCTCAGGATAATGATATGGTCCGAAATTATTGCAGCAATTCGTCGTCAGAACGGGCAACCCGTAGGTCTGATGCCAGGCCCGCACGAGGTGATCGCTCGCTGCCTTAGTGGCTGCATAGGGCGAGTTTGGCTGATAGCGATCCAATTCGGTGAAGGGCTCGTCCTCAGGCCCGAGCGATCCGTATACCTCGTCGGTGGACACATGCAAGAACCGGAACAAGCTCTGCTCGTTACGCTCAAGACCTTGCCAGTGTGTCCGCGCCGTCTCCAACAAATCGAACGTTCCAACGACATTCGTCCGAATGAAATCATCCGCTTGGTAAATCGACCTATCGACGTGCGACTCGGCCGCAAAATTGACGATAGCCCGCGGACGGCGCCCGCGTAGAATTTCGCCGACTACCGCTCGATCCCGAATATCGCCTTGAACGAACTGATACCGCTCGTTCCCTCCAAAGCGTTTCACATTTGCGACGCTCCCTGCATATGTAAGCTTGTCGAGGTTGATCAACGGCTCGTCTCTTGTATCGAGCCACATCTGCACAAAATTGCTTCCGATGAACCCTGCGCCGCCGGTCACTAGAATCGTCACGATCGCACCCTCACATCCAGCCCCGGACGGAAGCCTAGTATCTTTCCATCACCCGGTGTGGGAAGCCCACAGGCATGGCGCACTTC
>JBAUSV010000370.1:0-3481 GCA_049581885.1 Gammaproteobacteria bacterium
CTTTAATGGGGGAGGATGGCTGGAAAAGCTGGGTTTCATAGATTTTGCCGGCTCCACCGTCGTGCACTCGGTAGGAGGATGGGCTGCCCTTGCAGGAGCCATCGTCCTGGGTCCCCGATTGGGCAAATACACGAAGGACGGGGGCATTAAGCCTATTCTGGGGCACAATATCCCTCTGGCTGCCTTAGGCGTTTTCATTCTCTGGTTGGGTTGGTTCGGTTTCAATCCCGGTTCCACGACTACCGCAAACAAGGACATCGCCATGATTTTTGTCAACACAAACCTCGCTGCCGCTGCCGGCTGCGTCTTGGCCATGTTCACGTCCTGGTTACGGTTCGGTAAACCGGACGCAGGCATGAGTCTCAACGGCGCACTTGCAGGCCTTGTGGCCATTACCGCCGGATGTGCAAATGTAACACCCTTAAGCGCAGTGATCATCGGGGCGATCGCGGGAATCATCGTGGTTTTTTCGGTGGTATTCTTTGATAGAATCAAGATTGATGATCCTGTAGGCGCCGTCTCGGTCCACGGGGTAAACGGCGCTTGGGGAACCCTGGCGGCAGGTCTTTTTAACATCGGTGGGACATCTGGAAAAATCATAGGCGTACAATTACTGGGGATCGTCGTTTGCTTTGTGTGGACATTTCTGACGGCCTTCATCCTGTTTAAGATCATCGACAAGACGATAGGCCTGAGAGTAACCCCCCAGGAAGAAGCGGAAGGCCTGGATATTGGGGAACATGGCGGAAATGCCTATCCCGACTTTGAGGTCTCCACCTATACGCAGAGATAAAAGCAGGCGGAATTGCGGCATTTGGATATGGCTAAGTGGTTAAAGTTAAATGAGGCAAATTCTATTCAATGAAAAAAAATGGAGGAAAGAGATGAAAACGAAAATGGTGAAAGCATGCATAACCCTGGCAATCCTTGCAATGATTTGTGGACCTTTGAAGACATTCGCGGAAGAAGCGGTCAAAATTATGCCCGCACAGCAAACCGGCCTCGCCCCGGGAGAAGGCACGATGGTAGCGGCAACGGAAGAAGATACCGACCGTCCAAGCGTTTCCGCGGATGTGTCCTTCCTGAGCCAATATATCTGGAGAGGTTACGAGTTAAGCAAGGACAGTCTGGTGATCGAACCTTCCGTAACGGCGAGTTATAAAGGTTTCAGTATGAATATCTGGGGAAATCTGGATACCGATGTCTATGCGGGAGACCAGGAAGGACAATCCAAATGGACGGAAACCGATTTCACCGTCGGTTACGATACCAGTTTCGGGCCGTTAGGTGTGGGTGTGGGATATATCTATTACGCCCTCGACGCAGCCAGGGACACACAGGAGTTTTACCTGAGCATCGGCGGCGACGTAATCCTTGCACCCACGCTGACCATATACTGGGACGTGGACGAATACCCCGGATGGTATTTCAACCTGGGGGTATCGCACTCCTTTGACCTGCCCATGAATATGACCCTGGACCTGGCGGGTTCCATCGCCTACGAGTATTCCAGTGGAACCAATATTGTAAACTACAACAATGCAATGGAACCGACCAACGACCCATTCAGGAATTTCCAGAACGGTCTGGTTTCCGTAGGACTCACAATACCCTTCTGGAAATATTTTACCGCGGTTCCCATGATCGCTTATTCCTTTCCCCTGGGCAACGCGGCCGACAACATGCTCAAGGCCACCAGCCTGAGCGACAACGCGTCTCACCTCTTCGGAGGAGTGACGCTTAGCATGGCATTTTAATCGAAACCCGACAAAATAGAAGACTCTTCCCGGCACAGGTTAATCTGTGCCGGGTTTTTTCTAATCATTATCAGGCTTGGAAGACGAATCTGAACCGAATTCCATCAAGACATCCTCGTATCCGCCTTCTGATTCATCCAGGGCCGTCTCATCTTTCCCTCTTTCAAAAATCTCCGTTTCAATCACGCCGGGTTCTTCAGGGACGTCTATTTCCATATCTGACATACTGATCCCCTCATTTCCGCCTTCCTGATGCCCCCCATTTTCCACATTTTCCGTCATATCACCCTCCAGGGGGGAACTCCTTACACCGATCAATTCTCCATCCCTGTCCAGCTGGATGGAAAGCGTGATATTTACCTCAAAATCGATTGAATACAGTATCCTGTTTTCCTTGGCATCAACCCCCGCACGCCGGTATTTTATGCCCTCTCCGATATTCAAACCGTGCTTCTCTCTCAAGACCTGCCTGATGGCTTCCCAGTCCAGGGTGTCCGCGATAGCCCCAATCAATTCCTGTTCTCTTTTCTTAATAATCTCGGAATTTGCAATTTTCATCAGAGTCCTCCTTAACAATTTTCAATCAAAAGCCCGGGATGCCTATTCCGGCGTTCCTGATAAGTTTTCCAGGATCTCTCTTGCCAGCTCGAAATAACTGACGGATCCGGGGGACATGAGGTTTCGAAGCAGAACGGGAACCCCTTTCGAAGGTGCATCTTTAAACTCGCTTCTGTTGGGGATAATGGTCTTAAAGAGAAGATCTCCGAACTTCTCCCTGGCCGATGCCTGTATCCGAACGCAAATTTCTTCCAGCGGATCAAATAGGGTCAACAAAATTCCTTCAATCCGTAGGCGGGGATTCAGTTTCCTCTGAACAATAACAACCACATCCATCATCTGGGAAACCGCATCAAAGGCATAATATTCGCATTGTAGCGGAATCACGAGGAAATCGGCGGCCGTCAGCACATTGAATGTGAGAATACCAAGGGAAGGGGGCGAATCTACAATAATGTAATCATAGTCGCCTCTTATGGGATCGACGAAATTCAAGAGGCATTTCTCCTTGTTGCCCCTTGCTTTCAGTTCCGTTTCCGCCCGAAAAAGATCGGTCCTGGCGGGGATCACATGAAGGAATTCAAGAGGGGTTTGCACCACGATTTCACGACATGGCGCCCCTCCAACCACCCCATCATAAATGCTCTTCTTCAACGCCGATTTGCAGATGCCCAGGCCGGAAGTAGCATTCCCCTGGGGATCCATATCAACAAGAAGCACCCGCTTTTCAACGGCAGCCAGGGCGGCGGCAAGATTGACGGCAGTGGTCGTCTTTCCCACTCCCCCTTTTTGACTGACTATGGCGATAACCTGTCCCATCCCGTAATCTCCAGATCAGGCAGCATGAACGAAGGGACTTCTGAAGCCATCACGGCAATCTCATTGCCTATTCTGATTATCCCTTGTCAAACGAGACCAGATCCCCTATATTCTCCGGCAAGTGAATACACCGGTATTTGAGCAAAACATTTTCCCAATACACATCAAGAAACAGGAGTCATACCCATGCGACTCAACGAAATTCTTCCCAAGGCACTGCGACTGTACCCCTCCAAAGAGGCGATCGTATGTCGGGATATCAGGATGAACTATTCCGAATTCGCCGAACGGGTCTGGAGGCTGTCCCGGGCACTCATGGACCTCGGTATCAAAAAAGGGGACAGGAT
>JBAUSV010000371.1:0-3095 GCA_049581885.1 Gammaproteobacteria bacterium
GACCAGGGCCCGCGCAAAGCGGGCCGCGACCGGGGGCACCAGGTCGGCGAGGGCGGCCCCGTCGCGCAGGTGGAGGTGGAAGTCATCGGGGCGGGTCAGAGTCAGGTGCAAAACGTTTTCCGGTAGAGGCCGAAGGCAGATTTATAATGTGCATGTTACTTGAAGCCCCGGGTGCCCGCATTGCCGGCTTCGCGGGAGCTGAGAGCGAGAGTGATGCTTCGCGGCGGGTTCCTCCGGCCCGCGAGGCACTACACTTGGAAAAGCCGCACAGAACACAAGGAGTGTCCCCATGCTGGACGCAACTCGGAATCAGGATCTCGACCCCCAGGAAACCCGTGAATGGCTGGAGGCGCTCAGCTCCGTGGTGGCCGCCGACGGGATGGAACGCGCGCACTACCTGCTCGAGCAGCTGATCGAGCAGGCCCGCCGCAGCGGGGCGAACCTGCCCTACGACACCACCACGGCGTACCTGAACACGATCCCTCCGGGCCAGCAGCCGCCCTATCCCGGCAACCTGGAACTGGAGCGGCGCCTGGAAGCCTACCTGCGCTGGAATGCCATGGCCATGGTGGTGCTCGCCAACCGCAGCCATTCCGGCATCGGCGGCCATATCGCCACCTACGCCTCGGCGACCACGCTCTACGAGGTGGGCTTCAACCACTTCTGGCACGGCGCCACCGAGAAGGACCGCGGGGACATGGTGTTCATCCAGGGCCATGCCTCGCCCGGCATCTATGCCCGCTCCTACCTCGAGGGCCGTTTCGACGAGGAACAGCTCAAGCGCTTCCGCCGCGAGGCGCTGGCGCCGGGACTGTCCTCCTACCCGCACGCGTGGCTGATGCCCGATTACTGGCAGTTCCCCACCGTGTCGATGGGCCTGGGACCGATCCAGGCGGTCTACCAGGCACGGTTCATGCGCTACCTGGAGCACCGCGGGCTGGTCGAGCCCTCGAACCGCAAGATCTGGGCCATGCTCGGCGACGGCGAGATGGACGAGCCGGAATCGCGGGCCGGCATTGACCTGGCCGCGCGCGAGGGCCTCGACAACCTGATCTACGTGATCAACTGTAACCTGCAGCGCCTGGACGGGCCGGTGCGCGGCAACGGCAAGATCATCCAGGAGCTGGAGGGCCAGTTCCGCGGCGCCGGCTGGAACGTGATCAAGGTGGTGTGGGGCTCGCGCTGGGACCCGCTGCTGGCGCAGGACACCCAGGGCCTGTTGCGCAAGCGCATGGAAGAGTGCGTGGACGGCGAGTACCAGAAGTTCAAGTCGCGCGACGGCGCCTACGTGCGCGAGAAGTTTTTCGGCAAGTACCCCGAGTTGAAGGCCATGGTCGCCAACATGAGCGACGAGGAAGTCTGGCACCTCAACCGCGGTGGTAACGATGCGGTGAAGATCCATGCTGCCTACCAGCGTGCCGTGGAGAGCAACGGCAAACCGACGGTGGTGCTGGTGAAGACGATCAAGGGCTACGGCATGGGCCACGTGGGCCAGGGCCGCAATACTGCCCACCAGCAGAAGAAACTGTCCGACGACGATCTCAAGGCGTTCCGCGACCGCTTCAATATCCCGGTGAGCGACGAGT
Source organism: Gammaproteobacteria bacterium (assembly GCA_049581885.1). GTDB lineage: Bacteria > Pseudomonadota > Gammaproteobacteria > JAKDMP01 > JAKDMP01 > JBAUSV01. The sequence continues at coordinate 1,587 of JBAUSV010000371.1, forward strand.
CGATCGACGACGTGCCTTTCTGCAAGCCCTCGCCCGACAGTCCCGAGATGAAATACCTGCACGAACGACGCGAGGCGCTGGGCGGTTACCTGCCTATCCGTATCGAGGAGGCGCCGCCGGTGAAGATGCCCGATCCCGACCGCTTCGAGGTACTCACCGACGGCAGCGACGGGCGCGAGATGTCCACCACCATGACGCTGGTGCGACTGCTCACCGTACTCATGCGCGACAAGGAACTCAGCAAGCACATCGTGCCCATCGTGCCCGACGAGGCGCGCACCTTCGGCATGGAAGGCCTGTTCCGCCAGCTCGGCATCTATTCTGCCGTGGGCCAGCTTTACGAGCCGGAAGATGCCGACCAGCTCATGTTCTACAAGGAAAGCAAGGACGGCCAGATTCTGGAAGAGGGCATTACCGAGATGGGTTCGCTCTCCTCATGGATCGCTGCGGGCACGGCCTATGCCAACCACGGCATCGAGATGATCCCGTTCTTCTTCTTCTACTCGATGTTCGGGTTCCAGCGCTTCGGCGACCTGGCCTGGGCGGCCGGCGACATGCAGGCGCGCGGCTTCCTGATCGGGGGCACGGCGGGGCGCACCACGCTCGAGGGCGAGGGCTTGCAGCACGATGACGGCCAGAGTCACGTTTATGCCAGCGTGTTCCCGAGCTGTGTGGCCTACGATCCGACGTACGGCTACGAGATGGCAGTGATCGTGCGCGAAGGCATCCGGCGCATGCACGTCGAGCAGGAGCACGTGTTCTTCTACATCACGGCGATGAACGAAAACTACGCGCATCCGCCGATGCCAGAGGGCGTCGAGGACGGCATCATCCGCGGCATGTACAAGCTGGCCACGGTCGGCAAGCACAAGAAGCGCGTGCAACTCATGGGCAGCGGCACCATCTTGCGCGAAGTTGAGGCGGCCGCGGAGATGCTGGACAAGGAATGGAACGTCGGCGCCGACGTGTGGAGCGTCACGAGTTTCACCGAGCTGCGCCGCGACGGGCTCAACACGCGTCGTTCCAACGTGCTGCACGCCGCGGGAAAACCGGCGAAAAGCCATGTCGAGAAGTGCCTGGAGAAAACCTCGGGTCCGGTGATCGCGGCGAGCGACTACGTGAAACTGTTTGCCGACCAGATCCGCGAGTTCGTCCCGCGACGTTACGTCACGCTCGGCACCGACGGCTACGGGCGCAGCGACAATAGGGCCGACCTGCGCCGCTTTTTCGAGGTGGACCGGCACCATGTGGTCGTCAATGCACTCAAGGCACTGGCCGACGAAGGCGAACTGGAGAACGCCAGGGTGGTCGAAGCGATCAAGAAATACGGCATCGATCCGGACGCGCTACCGCGCGAACAATTGTAAGCGGAGGGTTCGAGCATGGCGCGTGAAATAAAGCTGCCCAACATAGGCGACTTTGATGCGGTAGAGATCATCGAGGTGCTGGTGAAGGCGGGCGATGTGGTGGAGAAGGACGACTCGCTGATCACGCTGGAGTCGGACAAGG
>JBAUSV010000372.1:0-1508 GCA_049581885.1 Gammaproteobacteria bacterium
ATGAGGATGTCGAGCTTCTTGATCTGATGTTTGTTATAACCGTCGTCTAGAAATACGAGTTGGCAGCCCATCTCTTTCGCTTTTTCAACAGCAAGTTCACGTTTTTCGCTGACGATCACCACTGCACGGGGGAGGACATTGGCATAGAGCATCGCTTCATCGCCGCTCACGTCGACATCGACCAGGACCTTTTTGCCGTCCGAAACAAGAACAAGTCCCCTGCTTTTGCGGCCGTAACCGCGCAAGATGACGGCAACATTCTCATAGCGTGACGCCAATGCCGATACAATTGGCGTCTTTCCGCTTCCACCGACCGTAAGGTTTCCCACGCTGACGATCGGTATCGAAAAATCCTGGGGAACTTTGCTCTTGTATCGAAGATTCATAAACGCGCAATAGAGCAGACTTATTGGCCAAAACAGCAGTGACAAAAGCTTTTGAAAGAGGTCCGGCGCATAAAGATAACGCTCACCCCATAGGGTCAGGGCCTGTTTCAAACGCGTGTTTTCGAAACCTCTTTGATTGCGTCGCAGATGTAGTCGACCTCTTTGTCACTCAAAGCCGCATAGATCGGAATAGAGAGAATCGTCTGATAATTGCGAAGTGCCACAGGAAAATCGTTGATACGCAGCATATATTTGGCTTTATAGTAGCTCAAAAGATGCAGCGGGATATAGTGCAGTCCCGTGTCGATCCCCCGCTTTTCCAGTTCACGTGCGAACGAGTCACGGTTTTTATCGATCTTGATAATATAGTTGTTAAAGGCATGATCTTCTTTCACCACAGGAAGCGTGATATGGGCAACCCCTTTGAGTTTCTCATTGAACTTTGCGGCGATCTCTTTCTGTCGGGCAATGGTCTGATCCTGGCGCGAGAGCTGCACATCGATAAAAGCGGCATCAAGGTCACTCATCGTATACTTGTTGCCGATAGCCGTCACGTCGTAGATATACTCCAATGAGTCTTCATCAGTGACTATGGCATGGTTACGCAGCAGTTTTGCACGTTCCATAATATCGACATCTTCCGTAACCAGCATGCCGCCCTGGCAGATGTTCTTTTTAAGGTGCTGGGAGAAGCTGAAACAGGTGACAACAGCACCGGTCGAACCTATCTTCTGACCTTTATAGGTCGCTCCAAGCGCATCAGAAGCGTCTTCAATGATCTTGATATTATAGATCTTGGCGATGTTGTAGAGGCGTTCAAGATCCATCGGCTGACCTGCGATATGCGAGACGATGACGGCTTTGAGTTTTTTAGACTGGTTATCTTCGAGATAGTTCTCCAGCTTGTCAAGATCGATATTAAAGGTCTCTTCATCGATATCGATGAAGGTCGGTTCTGCATCGAAATGGCGGACCACTTCAGGCACTGCCGGGTAGGCATTGACAGAACAGAGCACCCTGTCTCCGCGTTTGAGATCAATGGCAAGCATCGCAAGATGCAGGGCACCTGTTCCGCTTGAGGTCGAAACGGCATAAGAGGCTCCGATATAGCTTTCGAAGTTC
>JBAUSV010000373.1:0-3428 GCA_049581885.1 Gammaproteobacteria bacterium
CTCCGGCGCGCAGCGACTTGCCGGCGAGCATCATCTTCATCGCGGGCAGCACGCCCATGATGGCGACGCTGCGCACCGTTCCGCCGAACCCGGGATGAATGCCCAGCTTGACCTCGGGCAGGCCGAGCTGGGTATTGGAGGCATCGCTGGCGACGCGGTAGCGGCAGGCCAGGGCGAGTTCCAGGCCACCGCCGAGGGCGAAGCCGTGGACCATGGCCACCGTCGGGCAGGACAGGCCCGCCAGCCGGTCGAGTACCCGCTGACCGCCGCGGATCAGGTCGTAGGCCTGATCGGGCGCCTCCAGTCGCGTGAATTCCTTGATATCGGCGCCGGCCGCGAAGCCGTTGTCCTTGCGGGAGAAGACGATCAACGCCTGGGGCAGGTTGCGATCGAGGGCATCGAGCACACGACCCAGCTCCTGCATGACTTCCGATCCGAGCGTATTGGTCGAACTCCCGTCCTGGTCGAACCCCAGCCACGCGATGCCTTTTTCATCGCGCGACAGGTCCCAGTGCTTGAATCCGGTTTCAGCCATTGTGTTCATTCGCCTCGTGGTTGCGATTTAGCCATTGGTTCCAGCGTGTACGAAGACCGGGCCGGCCGACCCTGGCACCAGGCGACATCTGCAGCAACCGCAGGCGCAGGGACGCGTTGATCCCGCGAATAGCTGCGTCGCGATTATCCTCGGCCTTGTAGACCGGCATGCCGGCGATGCGTTCAAAATCGCGGCCGATGCTTTCAAGCCGCATTTCCGCGGCCTTGCAGTAGACGTCATACCAGTCGCCCCGGGCACGGTCTCCATAATAAAACCCCATCCAGGCCCGCAGCACGTCGAGACGCAGCGTCTCCGCCGCCAGGTAGCGGTCCAGATTCTCTGCCACGGGCTTGAATTCCGGCATTTTGGAGGCCACGGAAGTGCGTATGCCCGGCTCGAGTTCCCGGAGGGTGCGCTGCAGCAGCATGCGCTCCGTACTGTCCATCAATTCGTTGCGCGCCTGCAGCAATCCCTCGTTGCGATCCAGTGCCGTCCAGATCCGGATATGCCGGAGCAGGTCCTCGCGAAGTACGTCCAGTGCATCGAGCTTGAGCCCCGAACGGGCCGATGAGCATCGGCGCCAAGCCCGGTCCAGTTGCTTTAGCCAATCACGGCGCCGCCATGGCGGCAGGGCAAGGGTCATTGCGGATACGGCCTGAGCCGGCAACGAATATTCCGGGATGCTAACACCTTGGACAGCGAATCGTGGGTGGGCCGTTAACCTGTCGATTTGCCACCGTGGCCGAAAATACGCGCAATCACGTGATCGCCGCTCGCTTCGTGCACTACCGCCAGCAGGACGTGCCCGCACCAGTACACGATCAGTATCCAGGCAAACGTGACATGTATATTTTCGATGACCTCAGCGAGATCGCTGTGGCCCATGTGCAGCCGCAACAGGATGAAGATGAAGGTGCCGAACACCGCCACCGCGGTGAGGGCAAGCAGTCCGAGGCCGTGCACCAGTCCGGCCAGACTGGAACCGGACGGCCCCGAGTGGGGCAGCCGGCCCCCGAGCGCGGAACGGATGTCTCCGACGGCCTGGGCGAGATGGCGGGGCGACCAAGGGAACAGGTGATGCAGCAGTCCACGCTCCCGGGTCAACAGCCATATCCAGTGCCAGAGCACCAGCGCGGCGATCGTGAGCCCGAGATAAAAATGCGTCTGCACCAGCAACGGCGTGTTGCGATCCATGACCAGACCGATAATGAGCTGGATCGTGACGAGGAGGGCGACTGCGAGGTGAATACGGCGAATGGCCCGGCTCCAGGTGGCCGGCGTCTGTATTGGCTGTTGAATGACCAGGTACTCCCGAAATTATTGAAGATAGTCTGCCATAGAGCCCTGCATAATGCATTAAATTCTCTTAATTTGGCGGCTTCGCAGAGCCGCGATGCCACCCCCAGCGGAACCTGATCCTGTACCATTGAACAGGTTACGCAGCGGATGAATCATGTCTGAAGCACTGCAGCGCATCGATGCAGACCTGTTGATTCCAGGTTCCGGCGATCCCGTGGCGAATGCCTCGCTGATCGTCAGAGACGGGCGCATCGACTGGATCGGTCCCACCTCGGAGGCGCCTGCCGTCGGCAGCGACACCCGCGCCTTTCCCGTCCCCGTGCTCATGCCCGGCATGTGGGATTGCCACGTGCACCTCACCGGCCTGCGCGGCACCAATCTGGACCAGGCCATGCAGGTGCCGGTGCCCGTCGCCGTGGCCCGCGTAGTCGGCGATGCCGAACGCGCGCTGGAGGCGGGCTTCACCAGTGTCCGCGAGGTCGGCGGCTACGGCGTCTACCTGTCGCGTGTAATAGAGGAGGGGCAGGCACGCGGTCCCAGCATCTATGCGGCAGGCGACCTCATTTCCCAGACCGGCGGCCATGCCGACCTGCATTCCTATTCCCTGGGCTGCGTCGCCGATTACGCGGCCCGCGACGGTTGGCTGCACACCTGCGACGGCGAGGCCGAATGCCTGCGTGCCGTGCGCCTGCAATTGCGCCGCGGTGCGAAGCTGATCAAGATCTGCGCCTCGGGCGGCGTACTGACCGAGTTCGACGACCCCATGCACCAGCAGTTCACCGACCGCGAGCTGAAGGTGATCGTGGAGGAGGCGGCCCGCGCCGATCGCATCGTCGCGGCGCATTGTCACGGCAAGGCCGGGATCATGGCGGCGCTCCGGGCGGGCGTGCGCACCATCGAACACGGCACCTACCTCGACGAGGAAGCGGCGCAGGCGATGAAGGACTGCGGCGCGATTCTGGTCGCGACGCGTTTTGTAAAAGTACGCATGTACGAACACGGGCAGAGCACCGGCATGGCGGATTATGCCTGGCGCAAGCTGCTCGCCACCGCCGACATCCACCGCCAGGCGATCGAACTTGCGATCAAGAGCGGGGTGACCGTGGCCTGCGGCACGGATACCCTCACGTCCGGCCCGGATTCCGCACTGGCCTGGGGGCTGCACGGCCTCGAGCCCGTGTTGCTGGCCGAGGCCGGCATGACGCCGCTGCAGGCGATCGAGGCTGCTACCGCGATCGGACCGTTGACCCTGGGTCCCCAGGCGCCCAAGGCGGGACGGCTGGAGGTTGGCTGGGATGCCGACCTGTGTGCGCTGTCGCGCAATCCCATCGATGACATCGAAGTGTTGTCCCGTCCGGACAACGTGACCCACGTTTGGAAATCAGGACGGCTGGAAAAACAGCCGCATTAACGGAGGCCGGCAGCCGTGTCCCGCAAGGGACGACGGTTGCCATGACCGCTATTTCGAGTTCGCAACCGAGGAGCGCTCATGCCGACAGTGATCAATCCCGCTACCGGAAAAACGATTCGTGACATGCCGTGGCACACGACCGCGGAAGTCGAAGCCAAACTCGAGTCCGCGCGTAATGCCTAC
>JBAUSV010000374.1:0-1830 GCA_049581885.1 Gammaproteobacteria bacterium
GTATTGGCCACGGACATGCAAGGAAACATCATCATCTGGAACAAGGCAGCAGAAGAGATCCTGGGATATCGGGCGGAAGACGTAATCGGGAAGATGAATATCGAAAGAATTTATCCGAAGGGCATGGCGAGGGAGATCATGAAGCTCATGAGGAGCCCCGAATGCGATGAAGCCGGTAAACTTCGGTCCTACCCGATGGCCTATGTGAGGCAGGATGGCCGAATAATTGAGGGAAATCTTTCTTCCGCCATTATTTACGACGGGAATGGGGCCGAAGTAGCGTCCGTGGGGATATTTGCGGGCCATGCAGAAGAAAAAGGCATGCATATCAGGGAGGATTTCTCCGGTGAATAGACGACGTTTTTTTCAGCGTCTGGCCGCTTTGGGACTTGGTTTCCCCAGTTTGGGCATGGCATATACTCTTCCGTCATCCGGAGGTAAACATTGTCGCAAGGGGTGGAACCAACTGCTTTTTTCTTGACATGACTCCCGGCAACTCGATCATCCCCGCCATGTTCACCGGTTTGTTAAAGGCGTTCGCCGCAAGGTCCAGGCCGTTATCGTCATGAACCAGTACCAGGCTTTTTTCCTCCAGGATGTCCGTAAGCATCAGCACCGCCATGAAGAGGCCGGAGTTCTCGGCTGCTTTTTGCAGTTCACAGCGAAGTTCTTCCACGGGGGGCATCGATTTTTCGATGTCTGTCAACTCCGTCTGCCCGATTCCGATCTCCTTGTCTCCGAAACGATAGATCTTCCAGTCGTGGTGTACCCACCAGGAAGGCGGCGGAGCGGGGGTCGGCATCCTCGCGCCAAAGAGAGATCGGGCAAGGTCGGTAATCTTTTCCCCGGCAATCTCCGCCAACCATGCGGCGATCTCGCGGTCGCGGGAGGTGGTGGTGGGAGAACGAAATTCGACCGTATCCGAAAGGATCGCGCCCAACATGGCTCCGGCCAGGGCCGCCGTTAAGGGGGCCTCGTGCCGCCGATAGAGTTCCGCTATCAGGGAACAACTGCTTCCCACGGGTTCCACCAGCATCCGCAACGGTTCAAGGGTGTTCAAACCGCCCAGGTTGTGGTGATCGATGATTTCAAGGATTTCACTCTGGGAAACACCGGCCGCGGCCTGGTCTGGGTGATTATGGTCGGTAAGGATGATCCGCCGCCGGCTCTGTCCTGCAAGATGCCGGCGTAGAAGAAGTCCCTTCAGAAACCCCTTTTCATCCACCACCGGGAGGCCTGCCAGATTATGCCTGCGGAGCCTCTCCAACCCGTCGGTAATCAGGTCTTCCCCCAGAATCGTGGGCGGGTGGGTATCCATGGCGGTCTGAACCGGCATGCTCTGCTGAATTAACAGGGCGGCGGCAAAGGTCGTCTGTCCGGTATGGATGATCACGGTCCCGCGCCGGCGCGCCTCGTCCCGCAGACCGTCCAATACAAAAGAGCCATTCGTGACCACGAGACATCCGGCGCCGGCCATGACCGCGGCAACCTGCACCTCGGGCTGATTGCCCACGATAACGAGATCTCCCGGGGAGACACAGGCATTGGCATCTTTTTCATCGAAGGTGGCGATCCAAACGCGACCTCGAATCACCACCTCCTCATATCCCACGACCAGATCTCCCTCCAGGGTTCGATTTAGCAATTCCAGGCGCAGATCCACCCATTTGGGCAGTTGCAGCTCCGCCAAATAACGGTCGGCCAATTTGTCCCGTTCCAGAAGTCCCACCAGTTTTCCGATCCTGTCCACAACCGGCAATGCCCCCAGGTCGTTTTGTTGCATCATCAGGCCGGCCTCACGAAGCGTATGATCGGGGTAGAGGGCCGGAG
>JBAUSV010000375.1:0-2549 GCA_049581885.1 Gammaproteobacteria bacterium
CCCTTGACGGTGTTGCCAATTTCCAGGCAGGCATCCCGGTCTGGGGAATGTCCCTTGCCCTTCTTGAGAACTTCTGGCAGGTCTTCGGCGCTTTCTTCATGCCTGTTACGGGCGACATCTTCCATGCCCAGGCAGGGAAGGAAGCCTTCTGGGGGAACAGACGGATCATGACCGGTCAATCCGCGGAAATTAATAACGAAAGCGTATTGTTGACCTATGCAAGATTCCACAACCATTACGCCTGCAAATTTCCCGGGAAGGTGCGCAGTCTTGGCTGCACCGCGGCCCATATTTGCTATGTCGCGGCCGGAAGGGCCGAGGCGGCGGTCCTTACGGGAGAAACCTACCAGAACCTTGCGGCAACCAGGGTCATCACCGAGGCAGCCGGAATACGGTTGTACCGGATGGACGGCAGTGAGTTCTTTTTAAACGAGTATCTTGACGGCAGCAGAATAGGGGAAACCCTGTTAGCCGTCAGTCCCGATAATCTCCAGAACATTCAGGATTGTTTGAAAACGGCCTCGCTATGAAGAAGGTAATCAAAATGCGCCAGATGCTGAAGCATGAAGAAGGCGTCCTCACAAAAATATCCGCCACCGGGGAGATGGGCAGAAGAATGCGTGAGATGGGACTGTTTCCGGGGGCACTGATACAGATTCAGGGAAGAGCGCCCCTCAAGGACCCCGTGGCCATCAAAATAAGAGATTTTGTCTTGACCCTCAGGAACAATGAGGCAGATACGATTTTTGTTGAAGTGGATCTGCCGGATAATGACCCCCGTCTATGAAGAAAAAGATCACCATTGCCCTTTCGGGAAATCCCAATGCGGGGAAAACAACCGCATTCAACGCCATTACCGGGGCAAGGCAGCATATCGCCAACTATCCCGGCGTAACCGTGGAGAAAAAATATGGATCCGTTTTCCACAAAGGCTACGAGATAGAGATCGTCGATCTACCCGGGACCTATTCGTTGACGGCCTATTCGCTGGAAGAAATCGTGGCGAGGGACTTTGTCATTAATGAACGTCCCGACCTCGTGGTGGATATTATAGACGCATCAAACCTTGACCGCCATTTCTACCTCGCCACACAATTCAAGGAACTGGGAGTGCCTCTGATTCTGGCGCTAAACATGGTCGATATGGCGGAGGCCAGGGGTATGAAGATTGACTATGAACGCCTCTCCGAGGATTTTGGCGCTCCGGTAGTCCCCATGGTGGCAAGATCCGGAAAAGGGATCACGGAACTTCTGGATGCGGTGATAGAGACGGTCGAACAAGAGCCCCAATGGAAAGCCCCCGCCATATCCTACGGTATGGATATAGACCGGGCACTGGATGATATCTCCGCCCTCATCGAAAAATCCCATATCTATGACAAAAAGTATCCCGCAAGATGGAGGGCGCTCAAATGTCTTGAAGGCGATAGTCAAATTGTGGGATTGTTGAATAAGGACCCTGAATGCGGGCCCAAGATAAAAGAAATCTGCGAGAATATCACCAGGCATATCATGGCCACCCTTGAGGAGAACCCGGAATCCATCATAGCGGATCACAGATATGGGTACATCACGGGGATCAGCAAGAGAGTCCTCAAGAGGCAGATCGAGTTTCGCCTCAATGCATCGGATAAAATCGACAAGGTCCTTACCAATCGTATCGTGGGTCCCTTGTGCATGATCCTCATATTATACGGGGTATATTCCTTTACCTTCTGGGCCAGCGAAATTCCTATTTTGTGGTTTGAAAGATTTTTCGAGTTGCTCAGGGATGTGGTTGAATTCTTTGTGCCGGCAGGAATCGTACGTTCCCTGCTCATCTCGGGAATTATCGACGGGGTTGGCGGCGTCCTGGGTTTTGTCCCCCTGATCCTGTTCATGTTTTTCACCATTGCCATCATGGAAGATTCCGGATATATGGCAAGGGTTGCCTATATGCTTGACAGAATTCTGCGATGGTTCGGACTCCATGGCAACTCGGTCATGGCCATGGTCATAAGCGGTGGGATATCGGGGGGGTGCGCGGTTCCGGGCGTGCTTGCGACCAGGGTGCTGAAGGATCCAAAGGAAAGGATTGCCACCCTGCTGGTCGTTCCATTCATGAACTGCGGCGCCAAGTTGCCGGTCTATGCCATGCTTATCACGGCCTTTTTTTCAAAAGACAAGGCCCGCATCATGTTTCTTCTGACCCTTCTTTCCTGGGCCTTTGCCCTGTTTGCCGCAAAGATTCTTCGTTCCACCGTTTTAAAAGGCCCCAAAACCCCTTTCGTCATGGAATTGCCCCCTTACAGGGCGCCCACGATCAAGGGACTCCTGATTCATTCATGGGAGAGGACCTGGCACTATATCAAGAAAGCAGGTACCGTGATTCTGGCCTTTTCCGTCATTTTGTGGGCCATGATGACCTTTCCCGGACTCTCCAAGGAACAGAGGAGGGACTTTGAAAACCGCAAAGAAGCGCTGATAAAATCATTTCTTACCTCTTCCCCTATTCATGGGCTGTTGAAAAACAGGAAGGACCTTGACACCCTGAATCACCTGTTTACCGC
>JBAUSV010000376.1:0-8647 GCA_049581885.1 Gammaproteobacteria bacterium
GCAAAAAGACTGCGACACGCAAGAAGCCGGCCGCTCGCAAGAAGAAGGCTGGCGCTCGTAAAAAGAAGACGACCGCTCGCAAGAAGAAGGCTGGCGCTCGTAAAAAGAAGACGACCGCTCGCAAGAAGCCGGCCGCTCGCAAGAAGAAAACAGGTGCTCGCAAAAAGACTGCGACACGCAAGAAGCCGGCCGCTCGCAAGAAGAAGGCTGGCGCTCGTAAAAAGAAGACTGCGACGCGCAGGAAGAAGACGGCCACACGTAAATAGACGTGTGGCTTTGAGATGTCCCCATCAGTGCAAATTGATGGGCTGATCGGGGCACGTACCAAACGCGGTGCGTGCCCCTTTCGTGAATGAGCCTCTGATTGAATCCGGACTAGCGGGTCAGCGAGATGAAAGGTTCGACTCAAGGCGCAAAACCTGGCCATAGTGGTGCCATGGACAAGTTTTGCAACGCTGAAAGGACCTTTTCAGCCGTAGAGATGTCGGTCACGATTCAATCAGAGACCCTCTAAAAGGTGACACGCGATGACATCGAATGCCGAGGAAACCGCCAAGGCACAGGCTGCCAAGGCCGCCCTTGAAACACTCCGTGGCGCTGATGTCATCGGCGTTGGTACCGGTTCGACGGTGGGTTATTTCATTGCCGCCCTGACCAACGTAAAGCATCAACTGGATGGGGCTGTCGCCAGTTCCGAAGACACAGCTAAGAAGCTGCGCGAAGCCGGTATCCGCGTGCTCGACCTTAATGCCGTGGGGACGGTGGCAGTTTATGTGGATGGCGCCGACGAGGCCACCCGTCACGGCGCGCTTATAAAGGGTGGCGGCGGTGCTTTGACGAGAGAGAAAATCCTGGCCGCGGCGAGCCGTCAGTTCGTGTGCATAATCCATCGCGCCAAACTGGTGGATGTACTAGGAGACTTCGGCCTACCCGTGGAGATCATCCCGATGGCACGTAGCTATGTAGCACGCGAACTCGCTCGCCGCGGAGGCGAACCGCGCTGGCGCGAAGGGTTTGTAACCGATAATGGCAACTGCATTATTGATGTGCACGGGCTGAGCATTGTCGATCCGCAGGCGCTGGAGACGGAATTGAACGGAATTGCCGGCGTGGTGAGTGTGGGTCTGTTCGCACACCGGGGGGCTGATCTGTTGCTCATCGGGGATGAGTCCGGCGTTGAGCGTATTCGCCCCTAGCAGGCTTCTGAAAAACTACGCTGCTCCGGTCGCGTTCAACCTGCCTTCTCTCGCTACGTTTTTCAGCTGCCTGTTAGTATTTTCAACACCAAGCCGGAAGGAGATATTACTGTGAAGCATGCAGCGGCCGTTGCAGAATTCATCCGTCATCACTACCGGCATTTCAACGCCGCGGCACTGATCGACGCCGCCGAGTCTTACCGCAATCATCTGGCGAGTGGCGGGCAGATGATGGTCACACTGGCCGGTGCAATGAGTACCGCCGAATTGGGTTTGTCGCTTGCGGAAATGATCCGCTGCGGCAAGGTGCATGCCATCACTTGCACCGGCGCCAATCTGGAAGAAGATCTGTTCAATCTGGTAGCGCACGATCATTACGTACGCGTACCAAAATACCGCGAGCTCAGTCCCGCCGAGGAACAGGGACTGCTGGACCGGCACCTGAATCGGGTGACCGATACCTGCATACCCGAGGCCGAAGCGATTCGCCGCATCGAGGCTTCGGTGCTGCAAAAGTGGCAGTCAGCGGACAAAAAAGGCGAACGCTGTTTTCCGCATGAATTTTTGTATCGTCTGATCCGGTCCGGCGAACTTGAACCTCATTACCAGATCGATCCCGCCGATTCCTGGCTGGTGGCCGCCTGCGAGAAGGATCTGCCGATTATCGTGCCTGGATGGGAGGATTCCACCCTCGGCAACATCTTTGCCGCGCATTGCATCAAGGGCGATATCGGTACGGTGCACACGGTGCGCAGTGGTATCGAATACATGACGTGGCTGGCCGAGTGGTACCGTGACCGTTCGGCGCACACTCGCATCGGTTTTTTCCAGATCGGCGGCGGCATCGCGGGCGACTTCCCGATCTGCGTTGTACCGATGCTGCAGCAGGACCTGGAGCTTGATACCCAGCTGTGGGCCTATTTCTGCCAGATATCGGATTCGACCACGAGCTACGGATCCTATTCGGGGGCTGTGCCCAACGAAAAAATCACCTGGGGCAAGCTGGCTGCGGAAACGCCCAAATTCATTATTGAATCCGATGCTACCATCGTGGCGCCGCTGATTTTTGCCTGCGTGCTGGCCGAAGACTGAAGGCCCGGCGGGCAAAATCGAATATCTAATTACGTGCGCTTCTGTTAAACTGACAACCTATCGGACGTTATTTGCGGCGTCCGCCCTGCAGCGCCACCCCGAGCGGCCTGCGAAAATCCAACACAACGATTTAACCACCGGCGCTCCAGTGCATAGTCTTCTGGGTCGCCACCCAGGAGAATTGCATGTCTTTCGAACGACTCGGCCTAGCGGCCGCGGTCCTGCGCGCCGTTGGCGAACAGGGTTACACCGAACCTACCCCCGTGCAGCATGCCGCCATTCCGGCGGTGCTGGCCGGGCGTGACCTCATGGCCGGCGCCCAGACCGGCACCGGCAAGACCGCCGGTTTCGCTCTACCCATTCTGCACAACCTGAGCAAGCAACCCGATCATGGCCCGCGGCGGGTGCGTTGCCTGGTGCTCACGCCGACGCGCGAACTGGCTGCCCAAGTCGAGCAGAGCTTCCGCGATTATGGCAAATACCTGCAACTGCGTAGTTGTGCGATTTTCGGCGGAGTGGGCATTCGCCCGCAGATGCAGAAGCTCGCGCGCGGCGTAGATGTTCTGGTGGCGACACCAGGGCGTCTACTCGACCATATCGATCAGGGCACCGTGGACTTGTCGCATGTCGAAATTCTAGTGCTAGACGAAGCCGACCGGATGCTCGACATGGGGTTCGTGCGCGATGTACGACGGATATTGAAAACCGTGCCTAAGGAACGCCAGAGCCTGTTGTTTTCAGCCACCTTCTCGGCAGAAATAAAACGCTTGGCCGATGAATTCTTGCGGGAACCGGAATTGATCGAGATGGCACGCAGCAACACGGCCGTCGAACTTGTTTCGCAGCGCATTCACCCAGTGGATAAGCACCGCAAGCGCGATCTTTTGGCGTGGCTGATCGGCTCGAACAATTGGCGCCAGGTGCTCGTGTTTACGCGTACCAAGCGCGGCGCCGATCGCCTCGCCCAGCACTTGGAAAAGGATGGTCTGACAACGGCCGCCATTCACGGCAACAAGAGTCAGGGCGCGCGCACCCGCGCCCTCGCCGACTTCAAGGCCGGCCGTGTGCGCGTGCTGGTGGCGACTGACATTGCCGCGCGCGGGCTGGATATCGACATGCTCCCCCATGTGGTGAACTACGAATTACCCAATGTGCCCGAGGACTACGTGCATCGCATCGGGCGAACGGGCCGCGCGGGCAACGAGGGCGAAGCGATATCGCTGGTGTGCGGTGAGGAGAAAAAATATCTTGCCGACATCGAGCGTCTGCTCGGAACCCGTTTGCCGCAGGAAACGCTAGCCGGCTATGAGCCCGGCAGCGGAAAGAACTCGGACACGCTCGTTGTGCGCGAAAATGTCCCGCATAGAAACGCACCACGCGGCCCGCGTCACGCGGCACCTGGCTCTACCCGGCCGCATCGTGGTACGCGCAAGCCGGCGCGCAGGCGCACCAACACGAACCAGCGCTAGAATTGAAATTTCGTGAATTAATTTGAGTGTGCGGCGGCTGTTTCGGAGGCGTTTCATGACACGCAATGCAATCCCCGACTTGAGCGGGGAAACCATTCTGGTGACGGGCGCGACCAGTGGCATCGGTTACGAAGCGGCTGTCGTCTTTGCGACGGCAGGCGCCCGAACAGTCATCATCGGGCGCAATCCGGACAAGACCGACGCCGTGCTTGCAGAGATAAAAGAGCGTTCGGGATCGGACGCCGTCGACGCCCTGTTGTGTGATTTTTCCTCGCAGGCGGCGATTCGACGGCTGGCGCAAACGGTGCTCGACCGTTATCCGCGCCTGGACGTGCTGGTTAACAATGCGGGCACCGTCCACACGCAGCGCACGCTCACCGATGACGGCATCGAGGCGACCTTTGCGGTGAATCATCTCGGCTACTTTCTGCTCACTCATCTGCTGCTCGACCGGCTCGTGGCAAGCGCGCCGGCGCGAATCGTCAACGTGGCATCGACGGTTCACTACCGTGGCACGCTCGATTTCGACGACCTCGGCTTCGAGCAGGGCTACGCGATCATGAAGGCGTATGCACGCTCCAAGCTGGCCAATGTGCTGTTCACGCGCGAACTCGCGAAGCGTCTCGAAGGCCGGGGCGTAACCGTCAACGCGCTACATCCCGGAGTGGTCGCCACCCATATCTGGGACGGAGCACCGAGCTGGACCCAACCGCTTTTCACCCTGGCCAAGCGTATTTTCATGGCCACGCCCGCGCAGGGCGCGGAAACGATCGTTTATCTGGCGACCTATCCCGATGTGGCAGAGGCCAGCGGGCTCTATTTCGAAAAGAATCGCCCGAAGGAACCCTCAAAGCTTGCACGTGATAGCAAAATAGCCGAGCGTCTGTGGGTCGAAAGCGAGCGCTTGACCGGGTCAGGCAACGCCTGAGCTTCCGGTTCCCGGACGACAGGTGGGCTACTCGACTGTGTCGTGCTGGTCGTCAGTGGCGCTGCCGTTTCGTGTGCGGTAGGTGCGCCTCACCAACATCCAAAGTCCGCCGTAAATCACGAACAAGGGCCACCACCGGTCCCAGCGCAGATCGAGCAGGAAAATAAGGCCGACCGTGAGTATGGCAGCGGCGCTGGTCAGATAATAGGCGATATTGGCATCGATCCTCTCAATGGCGCGATAGTGCTTGTAGGCCAGACTGAGCGGCCCGATGGCGCAGAACATGATCAGTACAGCCCACCAGTTGTTGAATTCCAGAAAGGCCAGGTGCAAGCCGAAATTATGGAGCAGGAACAGCACGCCGAACGCGATGACTACGATACCCATCACCCATCCGCCCTGGGTTTTCCATTCGCGGTCTACGGCGATTCTGTGTGGAGTGGTCATGGGTCGTATTCCGTGGGCGAAGGATGATAAGCCTATGGTGCCGCTATCGCGCGGGCGTTGCAAGTAATTTGCCGATTGCGGGCTCCAGAAGGCTGTCGGGTGGCATCTGCGCGCTTGTGAGGGTATGATAACTATGCCACTCTGCGATCTCGTGCCGTCGATCGCTCTGTAGGTTTCTTAATCTGACGGTATTTTCTGTGAGGTCGTAGACCAAGATGAAGTTATATGTCGGAAATCTCCCCTACTCGATGGATGGGGATGAGCTCAGTGGTGCCTTCACCGCCTTTGGTGAAGTGACATCGGCCAATGTAATTCAAGATCGTGATAGCGGTCGCTCGCGTGGATTCGGATTCGTCGAAATGTCGAATGATGAAGAAGCGAAGGCAGCGATCGAAGCCATGAATGGCAAGGATTTGAACGGTCGTAATCTGATAGTGAACGAAGCGCGTCCCCGTCCCGAGGGCGGTCCGCGTGGAGGTGGGTTCCGCCGTCGCTAAGCGAGCGCTTCACACCGCTTGGAAAGGCCGCCTCCGGGTGGCCTTTCTTTTTGCAGGCTGAAATTTTTATCGCAGAAGTCGCAAAAAAGGCAGGAGCGCGACCGGTCAGTGCTCGGAGGTCATGGCGCGGGTCATCAGCACCTCGACCGCAGCACGGGGAGATCGATCGCCGGCGAGCACAGCACACACCTGGTTGCAGATCGGTAATTCGACTCCGAGATCCTCGGCCAGATGCACGATCGCCCGCGCGGCCGGGATACCTTCGACGGCGCCGCCGATAGCCTCGCGTGCCTCTGCCAGCGGTGTGCCTTCGCCCAGCGCAATGCCAAAACGGCGGTTGCGCGATTGGTTATCGGTCGCAGTCAGAACCAGATCGCCCAGACCGGATAAACCGATCAAGGTGTGCGGGCGGGCGCCGAGCGCCTTGCCCAGGCGCCGCAGTTCCGCGAGGCCACGGGTGATGAGTCCGGCGCGGGCATTGGCGCCGAGACCCAGGCCGTCGGCAATCCCGGTGGCAATGGCAATCACGTTTTTGGCTGCGCCTCCGAGTTCCACCCCGACCAGATCGGTGCTGACATAGGCACGGAAGGTGGGGCTATGCAGCCGCGCCGCGAAGCGCCGGGCAAGGGCCATGTCGGTAGCCGCAACCGTGACCGCCGTGGGCAGGCCGGCGGCGACTTCACGCGCAAAACTCGGCCCGGAGAGCACACCGAGTCCGCGCCGGGTGCCGAGTAGTCGGGCCGCCTGCTCGTGCAGCGGTCGGCCGCTGTCCACGTCGAGGCCCTTGGTAGCCCAGAATACAGGAGCGTCGGTCAGTGGCGCCAGGTTTCCCAGGGTCTGTCCGAACGCCTTGCTTGGCACCGCAACCAGCACATATTCGGCCGCGTCAACGGCGCTTCCGATATCAGACCCCGGATGCAGGTTGGCGGGCAGTGGCGTGCCGGGCAGATAGCGCGCGTTCTCGCGCGTCCGGACGAGTTGCGCCACATGCTCCGGACGGTGCCCCCACAGAGCGACGTCGCCGCCGCGGCGTGCCAGGTGTATGGCGAGTGCCGTGCCCCAGGCGCCTGCGCCGAGTACGGCTGTCTTGCTGCTCACGCAGACTCCGCTAGCGTGGATACGCCCTCATGTTAAAGCAACGCGCAGGCCGCTAACTGTTGAGGGTCATCCCCGAGGCATTGGCGTGCTGCTCGTAGATGGCGTCGAAGTCAATCGGCTGCAGCATGACGGGCAGGAATCCACCGCGCACGACCAAATCGGAAATGGTCTGGCGTACGTAGGGGAACAGCACTTCGGGTACCCGTGCGCCGACGACCTTTCCGAGATCGGTTTCGGAAAGCTCGCTTACGCTGACCAGTGCGGCCACATGCACTTCGCAGATGAAGATGCTGCGTTCCCGGCTCTTGGCTTCCACCGTGACCGAGAGCACGACTTCGCGCGCCTCGGGCCGGGCCTCCAGGCCGTTGACCTGGGTCTGGATGCCGATGGAGGCCTCGGGCGGCTCAAATTGTTCCATGAAGACACCGGGCGCGAGCGGGGACTCGAAAGAGCAGTCCTTGAGATAGATGTGTTCGAGCGCGAATTGTCCCTGGCCCGGTGTGGCTACGGTTTCTGTGCTGTTGGCTTCAGCCATGTCGTTCGACTCCTGAATTGCAAACTAATTAATCCCTGAAAAATTCGTGGTGAACTTTTCAGTGCCACAAAGTCCGGCACATGCCCGGACTTTGCTCACAACGAATCAAGCGCTTACGCGCTTTTCTCCGCAGCGGGCCTTCCCTGGCCCGCAGGAAACTCCAAATTAACCGGAGTTTCCCTAAGTATGTGAATCTCGACCCACCGAGGTTTGCCACGGGATCGGGCGATGAGGTTTCATGCCCCCCGTTGGGTGAAATTCAATTTTTCTCCAGCGGCAGATGCTGCTTGACCCAGGCAGCGAGCCCGCCCTTGATCACGAATACCGCCTCAAACCCGGCCCGGCGCAACGTATTGATCGCCTGGCTTGCTTCGCGCGCATTGGCCGCGACCGCGAGTATCGGCTTGGCCTTCTTGCGCTTGAGTTCCGAGCTGTGCTGCTCCAACTCGGCGAGCGGAATATGACGTGACCCGGTAATGTGACCAGCGGCATGCTCTTCCGCCTTGCGGCAGTCCACCACAAGTGCGCCGCGATTGATGAGCGCCACGGCAGCGGTCGGTTCCAGTTCGGAGGCACCACGCACACGCCGATGTAACTCATCAGCCACGATCAGCACCCCCACGATAGCCAAGGCGGTCACCAGGGGCCAATTATGGGCGGCAAATTGCAGGTATTCGTGCACGGTTAAAATTCAGCGCAGGCGCAAACCGCTTATTTTATCGTAGTTTTGGCTGCCCCCTGCCCCGGCGCGTCGTGGGAGCAGGGGGCGCCAAGGATCAGTTGCCCCGCTGCGAAGCCATGCGGTAGAGCGTTGCATTGGCCGCCGTGACGCCGGACGCGGAGCAAACCGAATCCGGGTAGCCGCCGTCAAGGCGGCAAATGGCGGCGGTCATCGCATTCACCTGCGGCATCGCGGCTTGGTAGAGAGCGCTCGAGGGCGAATTGAAGGCCTTGGCGATCTGATCCCAGTTCATGCCGCTGAGCATGTTCGGAGAAACCAGCGGCCGGGTCACAACGTATTGACCCCCGACGTAGACGAAGGGGAAGCCTCCGTACCCGGGCATGCCGTAGCGTGGCGCGTCGTAGGTGGTGAAGATGTCGTTCTGCGGCTTGTTCATGCTCTGCAGTTTCTCGCCCTCACGACCGGTCATTTCCACTGCCTGAAAAGTCACGTACTTGCTCTCGTACTTGGTGTGCAGGAAGGTGAAGGTCGGCGTGTTGGCATACGCGTCTGTCGATGAGGATGCCATGTACTCCAGTCCCTTGAAGTGGCCGAAACGCAGCAGGGCCAATACCAGGGCCCAGCGCTGGCCCGCGCAGTAGGGGCAAAAATCGGCGCCGACGTAGAGGATGCCCACCTTGTTGCCGCCGTGGGCGACTCGGGG
>JBAUSV010000377.1:0-2171 GCA_049581885.1 Gammaproteobacteria bacterium
GCGCGGGCAAGCACGGCGGCGAGGTGCAGTACTTCGGAGCGGCGAAGGGAATCGCGCGCAGCCGACGATCGCCGACCGGCGCCTGGCTGAACGGCAAGGAACGCATCGAGATCCCACCCAACAGCGCGCCGGACGCCGACACACGCTGGCTTCGCATCGAGGGCGTCGCCGCGCAGAACCTCAAGGACATTGACGTCGCCATTCCGCTCGGGCACCTGGCCTGCCTGACCGGCGTCTCGGGCAGCGGCAAGTCCACGCTGATGGAAGAGGTGCTGTACCGGGCACTGTTGCGTGCGCGCGGCAAACCCACCGAGACGCCGGGCGCGCACCGGGCACTCACGGGCCACGAATCCATCGACGATGTGGTGCTGATGGACCAGTCGCCGATCGGTCGCACCACGCGCTCCAACCCGGCGAGCTACGTCGGCGCGTTCAACGCCATACGCAAATGCTTCGTCGACACGCCACTCGCCCGCGAGCGCAATTACACCATCGGCACGTTCAGCTTCAACGCCGGCAAGGGACGCTGTCCCGCCTGCGGCGGCAACGGTTTCGAGCACATCGAGATGCAGTTCCTCTCCGACGTGTACTTGCGCTGCCCGGAATGCGACGGCAAGCGCTACCGCGACGAGGTGCTGGAAGTGCGCATCGAGCGCGGCGGCCACCACGTCAACATCGCCGACGTGCTCGCGATGACCGTCGACGAAGCCAAGGACTTCTTCAAGGACGATGCCGAGGTCCTGCGCGGACTTGCACCGCTCGCCGCGGTTGGCCTCGGCTACATCACGCTCGGCCAGCCGGTGCCCACGCTCTCGGGCGGCGAATCGCAGCGGCTCAAGATCGCCTCGCGGCTGGCGGCAGCCGACGACGGCAAGCGCCTGTTGTTCCTGCTCGACGAGCCCACCACGGGGCTGCACTTCGGCGACATCGCCGTGCTCCTGAAGGCCTTGCGCGAGCTTGTCGCCCGCGGGCATTCGCTGGTGGTGATCGAGCACAACATGGACGTGGTTCGCGCGGCCGACTGGGTGATCGACCTCGGCCCCGAGGGCGGCGACGGTGGCGGGCAGTTGGTGGCCGCCGACACGCCGGAGAAGTTGGCGAAGGTGAAGGCCAGCCATACGGGCCAGGCACTGGCCGGGTACGCACGCGCACTCAAGAAGCCGGACGGCCTGCTCAGCCTCGCCCCGCCGGAACGCAAGCCGTCAGGTGCCAACGACAAGCGCAAGAACGTGATCTCGATCACCAACGCGCACGAGCACAACCTGCGCGGCATCAGCGTGGACATCCCGCGCGAACGCTTCACGGTGGTGACGGGCGTCTCGGGCAGCGGCAAGTCCACGCTCGCGTTCGACATCCTGTTCGCCGAAGGCCAGCGCCGCTACCTCGAATCGCTGAACGCTTACGCCCGCAGCATCGTCGCGCCCGCCTCGCGGCCCGAGGTCGATGCCATACACGGCATCCCGCCGACCGTGGCGATCGAGCAGCGCACCAGCCGCGGCGGCCACAAGAGCACGGTCGGAACGCTCACCGAGATTCACCACTTCCTGCGCCTGCTTTACGTACGCCTCGGCACGCAGCATTGCCCGGACTGCGGCGAGGCCATCGAGCCCCAGTCGGAAGAGACGGTGCGCGCGAACCTGATGAAGCGCTTCCGCGGCAAACGCGTGGCGCTCTACGCACCGCTGGTGGTGGCGCGCAAGGGCTACTACACCGACCTCGCCAAATGGGCCGCGAACAAGGGCTACGAGCACCTGCGCGTGGACGGCGAACTGCTGCCCACCGGCGACTGGCCGCGCCTGAAGCGTTTCCAGGAACACGACATCGACCTGCCGGTGGCAACGCTCGCGCTCGATCCTAAAAACGAGAACGAACTCGCCGAGGCGCTCGCCACGGCGCTCGATCACGGCAAGGGCCTGGTACGCGTGAAGGCCGGTCGCACCGAGACGCTCTATTCCACCCGGCGGGCCTGCCCGTCGTGCGGGCGTAGCTTCCCCGAGCCCGACCCGCGCCTGTTCTCCTACAACTCCCGCCACGGCTGGTGCACCGCCTGCACCGGCACGGGTCTGCTGCGCCGCGACGAGGACGAGGACGAGAAAACGCAAGCCGGCCCCGCTCCGGTCTGCCCGGCGTGCGAAGGGGCGCGGCTCAATCCGCAGGCCCTGGCCGTGACC
>JBAUSV010000378.1:0-2272 GCA_049581885.1 Gammaproteobacteria bacterium
ATTGTCCAGCGCCCCGGCATCCACGACCTCGTGCAGCAGGCCCAGTGACTGAGCCGTCTCCGCGCTCATGGGCTCGGCGGTCTGAAAATAGCGCCGGGCCTGACGCGGGCCGATCGCACGCACCACGTAGAGCGCTATCACGGCGGGCACCAGGCCGAGCTTCACTTCGGTGAGCGCCATCTTCGAGTAGGGCGTGCCGACGGCGATGTCGCAGCAGGCCACGAGGCCCACGCCGCCGCCGAACACGGCGCCGTTCACGCGCGCGATGGTGGGCTTGGACAAACCGTCGAGCACGGCCATCAGTTCGGCCAGCGCGAGCGAGTCGTCGCGATTCTGCTTCTCGCTGAAACCGGCCATGGAGCGCATCCAGTTGAGGTCCGCGCCCGCCGAAAAGGATTTTCCGGCGCCGGTAAGCATGACGACGCGCACGTTTGCATCGTCGTTAAGCTGCGTCAGTTTCTGCGTCAATTCAGCGATCAGCACGTCGTCGAAGGCGTTGTGCTTCTCCGGGCGATTAAGCGTCAGCGTCGCCACGCCCCGGTCGTCGATATTCAGCTCTACGTATTCAGTCATGGTTCGTCACACTTGCGAATAATGCCGTTGGGTTGATCGCGGTTGAAGCCGCTCCTACATCCCTACGTTTTGTGCCGTGCTTTTGGTGGCTTTTGGCGAAACAAAAGTCACCTGCGCCGGGAGGGCGTTGCGATGCATCGCATTGCAACCTCACATGCGGAACACGCCGTAGCGGCCACCGTCCTCGAGCGGCGCGTTTTCGGCGGCGGCGAGGGCGAGGCCGAGTACGCGGCGGGTGTCGGCGGGATCAATGATGCCGTCGTCCCACAGGCGTGCCGTCGCGTAGTAGGGATGGCCCTGCGTTTCGTATTGTTCGCGCAGCGGTGCCTTGAAGGCTTCCTCTTCCTTGTCGCTCCATTCGCTGCCGCGCGCCTCGATGCCGTCGCGCTTGACGGTCGCGAGTACGCTCGCGGCCTGTTCGCCGCCCATCACCGAGATGCGTGCGTTGGGCCACATCCACAGGAAGCGCGCGCCGTAGGCGCGGCCGCACATGGCGTAGTTGCCGGCCCCGAAACTGCCGCCGATGATCACGGTGAACTTGGGCACGGTGGTGCAGGCGACGGCCATGACCATCTTGGCGCCGTCCTTGGCGATGCCGCCCTGCTCGTATTTCTTGCCCACCATGAATCCGGTGATGTTCTGCAGAAACACCAGCGGTATGCGGCGCTGCTCGCACAGCTCGATGAAGTGTGCGCCCTTGAGCGCGGACTCGGAAAACAGGATGCCGTTGTTGGCGATGATACCGACGGGGCGGCCGTAGATGCGAGCGAAGCCGGTCACCAGCGTCTTGCCGTAGTTGGCCTTGAACTCCTGGAAGTCGGAGCCGTCCACCACGCGCGCGATCACCTCGTGCACGTCGTAGGGGTAGCGCGTCTCGGTGGGCACTACGCCGTAGAGTTCGTCGGCCGGATAGCGGGGTTCGACCGGTTCACTGTCCGCGCCGGCGGCGGGTGCCTCGCGGTTGAGGTGCGCGAGCACATCGCGCGCCATCTGCAGCGCGTGCGGGTCGTTCTCGGCAAGGTGGTCGGTGACGCCCGAGACCTTGCTGTGGACCTCACCGCCGCCCAGCGTCTCCGCATCGACGACTTCGCCGGTCGCGGCCTTCACCAGTGGCGGGCCGCCGAGGAAGATCGTGCCCTGGTTGCGTACGATGATCGCCTCGTCGCACATGGCCGGCACGTAGGCGCCGCCTGCGGTGCACGAACCCATCACCACCGCGATCTGCGGAATGCGCGCGCGCGACAGGCGCGCCTGGTTGTAGAAGATGCGTCCGAAGTGCGCCTTGTCCGGGAACACCTCGTCCTGCAGCGGCAGGAAGGCGCCGCCGGAATCGACGAGGTAGATGCAGGGCAGGCGGTTCTCCAGCGCCACTTCCTGGGCACGCAGGTGCTTTTTCACCGTCATTGGGTAGTAGGTGCCGCCCTTCACGGTGGCGTCGTTGGCGACCACCATCACCTCGCGCCCGTGGATGCGTCCGATGCCGGTCACGATGCCGGCGGCGGGGGCGGCGTCCTGATACAGGCCGTGGGCCGCCAGCGCCGAGAGTTCGAGGAAGGGGGAGCCGGGGTCGAGCAGGGCCTCGATGCGCTCGCGTGCCAGCAGCTTGCCGCGGTCGGCGTGTTTCTTGCGTGCCCTTTCGCTGCCGCCGAGCGCAGTCCGTGCGAGTTTTTCGCGCAGCTCGCCGACCAGCGATTCCATG
>JBAUSV010000379.1:0-2705 GCA_049581885.1 Gammaproteobacteria bacterium
GGCCCGCCAGGCGCGTTTCCTCGAGCGCCGTGGCTTCCCGGCGGCGCATATCGCCCGCGTGCTGCGCGGTGAAGCACGCGATCTCGAAGATAATGGACAGGAATACTGAAAATGGCTCGTGTTGAGAGACCAATGGAAACCAGGGACATACGCCAGGCCTTTCTCGACTTTTTCGCCGAGCGCGGACACCGCGTTGTGCCGTCCAACTCGCTGGTGCCCGCGAACGATCCCACGTTGCTGTTCACCAACTCCGGCATGGTGCAGTTCAAGAACGCCTTCCTCGGCCTCGAGAAGCCGGCCGCGCCGCGCATTGTCGACGTGCAGCGCTGCCTGCGCGCGGGCGGCAAGCACAACGACCTGGAAAACGTCGGCTACACCGCGCGCCACCATACTTTCTTCGAGATGCTCGGCAACTGGTCCTTCGGCGACTACTTCAAGCGCGACGCCATCGTGTGGTCGTGGGAGCTGCTGACCGACGTCTTCGGCCTGCCCGCCGACAAGCTCTGGGTCACGGTGTACGAGACCGACGACGAAGCGTACGCCATCTGGAAGGACGAGGTCGGCGTGCCGGCCGATCGCATTGTGCGCATCGGCGACAACAAGGGCGCGCCCTACGCCAGCGACAACTTCTGGCAGATGGCCGACACCGGCCCCTGCGGCCCGTGTACGGAAATCTTCTACGATCACGGCCCCGGGGTCGAGGGCGGGCCGCCCGGTTCGCCGGACGAGGACGGCGACCGCTACATCGAGATCTGGAACCTCGTGTTCATGCAGTACGACCGCGACGCAGAAGGCAACATGACGCCGCTGCCCGCGCCGTGCGTCGATACCGGCATGGGCTTGGAGCGCATCGCCGCCGTGCTGCAGGGCGTGCACTCCAACTACGAGATCGACCTGTTCCGGCAGCTGATTCAGGCCGCCGCGAAAGCCGTGGGCACCAAGGATGTCAAGGCGAATTCGCTGCGCGTCATCGCCGATCACATCCGCGCCACGGCGTTCCTGATTGCTGATGGCGTGCTGCCCTCCAATGAAGGCCGCGGCTACGTGCTGCGCCGTATCATGCGCCGCGCCATTCGCCACGGCTACCAACTCGGCCAGGACAAGCCGTTCTTCCACACCCTCGTCAAGCCGCTGGTCGAAGAAATGGGCGAGGCCTATCCCGAACTCGCCAAGGGCGAGAACGACATCAAAAAGGCGATCCGCCACGAAGAGGAACGCTTCGCCGAGACGCTCGGCCACGGCATGCAGATACTGGAAGCCGACATCGCCGGACTGAAAGGCAAGGAGATTCCCGGCGAGGTTGTATTCAAGCTCTACGACACCTACGGCTTTCCCGCCGATCTTACTGCCGACCTCGCGCGTGAGCGCAGCTTGACGGTAGACATGCCGGGCTTCGAGCGTGAGATGGAAAAGCAGCGCGAACGCGCGCGCGCGGCAAGCAAGTTCGGCACCGACTACAGCCGCAAGCTGGAAGTGGACGAGGCCACCGAGTTCTCGGGCTATGAGCATGTGGCCCAGAGCGCGGCGATCACGGTGCTGTTCCGCGGCGACGAAGCCGTCAGGACACTCAAGGCGGGCGAAGAGGGCGTCGTCGTACTCGACCATACCCCGTTCTACGCAGAGTCCGGCGGCCAGGTGGGCGACACCGGGGCGCTGGAAGCGAAGGGTGCGCACTTCGCCGTCACCGACACGCAGAAGCGAGGGGCGGCGCACCTGCACATCGGCCGGCTGGAGAAGGGCACGCTCAAGGTGGGCGACTCGATCGAGGCGGCCGTCGATGCCGAACGCCGCGCGGCCATCGTCGGCAACCATTCCGCCACGCACCTGCTGCACGCGGCGCTGCGCAAAATGCTCGGCGACCACGTCACTCAGAAGGGCTCGCTCGTTGCACCCGACCGCCTGCGTTTCGACTTCTCGCACAACCAGCCGGTAACCCGCGAGGAACTCGCCTGGATCGAGGATAGGGTGAATGCGGAAATCCGCCGCAATGTCGCCGCCGACGTGCGCCACATGAGCTACGACGAAGCGATCGACTTCGGTGCCATGGCCCTGTTCGGCGAAAAGTACGGCGATACCGTGCGCGTGATGAAGTTCGGCGACTTTTCTACTGAGCTGTGCGGCGGCACGCACGTCGCGCGTACCGGCGACATCGGCCTGTTTCGCATCGTCGCCGAATCCGGCGTCGCCGCTGGCATCCGCCGCATCGAGGCGGTCACGGGCGAGGGCGCGCTTGAACTCGTGCGCGAGGAACAGAAAAAACTCGACGCCATCGCCGCCGTGCTCAAGACCGGTCGCGACGCCGCCGTCGACCGCGCGCAGCAGCTCGTTGTGCGCAACCGCGAACTGGAAAAGGAACTCTCCGCGCTGCGTACGAAGCTCGCAAGCGGGCAGGGCAGTGATCTTGCCTCCCAGGCCGTCGAGGTCGAGGGCTTCAAAGTGCTCCACGCACGCGTGGATGGAGCAGACGCTGGCACATTGCGTGACATGGTGGACCAACTCAAGAACACCCTCGGTTCCGGCGTCGTGGTGCTAGGCGCGGTGGATGGCGATAAGGTGCGCCTCGCCGCCGGCGCCACCAAGGACGTCAGCAAGAAGGTGCCCGCGGGCAAGCTGGTGAACAGCGTCGCCGAACAGGTCGGTGGCCGCGGCGGCGGACGCCCCGACTTCGCCCAGGCCGGCGGCAGCGAACCCGGCAAGCTCGATGC
>JBAUSV010000380.1:0-2883 GCA_049581885.1 Gammaproteobacteria bacterium
TGGTTGCGGCGGTTATGGCGGGCCACCCTGCGCAGCAGACGCAACGCCTGGGTGCTGGGCCCCACCATCGGGGTATTCATCTACCTCTGGCCTTTGCTTCCGACGGGGAGTTTTTTCAGCAATTGGAACGCTGTGACCTTCTGGCTAGTGCTGGCCTGGGCGCTGGCCAGCGCGCGGGTGTATGGGGACGGCGTCAATCCGGCCGTAGCGCGCTATGAATGGGCAACCCCGCAACTCCATCGATGACTTGAGTGTCGCCACCCGTGCGACCCGGCCGCATCTTCCACTGACGCCCGGAACCCTGGAATCCGCCCCTTTTTGGCGGGACCGCGAGCGTCACATAGCAGCAGGAGACTGCCGCTGACTCCGGCAGCGCCGAGTATCAAAGCCTTTGATAGCGAAGGTCCGTAGCAACCCCTACAAGAAGTTAGGCTTCCTATTGGCCAACGCCACCACATTGTCGGGCAGAGCAATGGAAGCGGCATCCAGTTCCGGAACCAACTTGCGCACCAGATGCGCCAGTCTCTCTTCATCATAGGCTGCGCACGCCTGTTCGATGCTGTCGAAAATCTCTTCCAGCCACGTCCAGTCCACCACGCGATGCTGCGCCAGGAAGATCTGGGCGTGCCCCGTGCCGGATAGGGCCTCCTTCTCGTGGAACAACTCCTCGAACAGCTTTTCCCCCGGTCGCAGGCCTGTATAGGCGATCTCTATATCCGTCCCCGGTTCGCGTCCGGAAAGCCGGATCATCTGCTCCGCCAGATAGGTGATCTTGACCGGGCTCCCCATGTCCAACACAAAAATCTCGCCGCCACTGCCCATGACAGCGGACTGCATAATCAGTTGGCAGGCCTCGGGAATGGTCATGAAGAAGCGGGTAATCTCCGGGTGGGTCACCGTAACAGGGCCGCCTGCTTCAATCTGCTTGCGGAACAACGGCACCACGCTGCCCGCCGAACCCAGAACGTTGCCGAACCGTACAGTGATAAACCGGGTCGTCGCTCGGGCATTCATGTTCTGACAGTAGATTTCCCCAATCCGCTTGGTCGCACCCATGACGTTCGCCGGATTGACCGCCTTGTCGGTGGAAATGAGGACGAACACGTCACACCCGCATGCGGCTGCCGCCTCGGCCAGCACTCGGGTACCCAGTACATTGTTACGTACCGCTTGGCGCAGCTGCCCTTCCAGCATGGGCACATGCTTGTAGGCAGCCGCATGAAACACCACTTCCGGCTGGACCGACCCCGTGATCCTCTCGATCGCCACCCGGTCGGTCACGTCAGCCAGGTGGATACTCACCGTCAAGCCTGGGAAATGCGCCTTCAACTCCTGCTCGATGCTATACAGGTTGAACTCGCAGCTGTCCACAACAACCAGCGCTGCGGGTTCCAGGCGGGCAATCTGCCGGCACAGCTCTGACCCTATCGATCCGCCGCCACCGGAGACCAGCACTCTATTGCCGGCGATACCGCCGCGAATGCGCTGCCAGTCCAGGGTCACCGGCTCGCGGCCGAGCAGGTCCTCGATGGACACCTCCCGCAATGCCTGCACGCCTACGCGCCCGGAAACCAAATCCTCGATACGAGGCAGGGTCCGGAACGGAATGCCCGCTTCCTCGCAGTACTCGACCACCCGCTGCATCTGCTTTGACGTAGCCGACGGAAGGGCGATCAGCACAAGCTCGATGCCGTGTTCCTTCACCAGGTTGGGGATAGCGCTGCAGGGTCCGAGAACGCGAACACCGTGAATATCCAGCCCCTTCTTCGCCGCTTGGTCATCCACGAAGCAGACCGGCCGGAACCTTCGGTCCGGCGCACGCAGCAGATCCCGGATCAACATTTCACCGGCACGTCCGGCCCCCGCTATGAGCACCCGCTGGCCCGCTCCCACGTAGAGCTTGCGGTCCTTGATCCAACGGTACACGAAGCGCGGCCCGCCTAACCCGGCCACCAACAAGAAGGCATAGATCGGCAGCACCGATCGCGGGACATGTTCCAGGCGGGTAACAAGAAAGATGGCGAGCGCACACAAGGCGGTACCGATAGCTACGGCCTTGACGATGCGCACCAGATCGGGAACCGATGCGAATCGCCAGTCACCTCGATACAGACCGAAATAGACGAAGACGGCGCCCTGCAGCACCATGATCGCCGGCAGCCAATCCAGAGCCTGATTAAGGTAAATCGAGGGAATGGGTTCGAGATTAAAGCGAAGCCAATACGCCCCGAACCACGCCAAGGGAATAATGGCCATATCGTGCAGGAAGGCCACGACCGGGCTTCGCAGGCGCTCGACCCACCTCATCCACTGATACCTCTCTTTCCCTCGATCATTGCGACCATCGCAGCCAAGGCGATATATACGGCGACCCAACCTATTATAATCACCCTTTGCCCTGAGATTGGCAAACCGACCGCAGCCACCGCCGACACTGCGCAACCGGCCATCAAGCCGTATTCGAAAAGCACCGTGTTGCGGTGTCCCCAACCCAGCTGCACTGCCCTCTGGTAGTAGTGCTGCCGATGGGCCTGCCAGAACGCCTCCCCCTTTAGAGTGCGGCGGACGAGGGTCACGGTGGCATCCACGACAAATGGCGAAAACAGCAGGATGCCCACCCAAAGCGGCGCAATACCCCGCTTCTGCGCAAATAGCACGAACCCCGCCACCAGCAAGCCAAGCAGAGCGGACCCCGTGTCCCCCATGAAGATCCGCGCCGGCGGGAAGTTGAACACCAGGAAGCCCAAAGCCACCGCCGACACCACCAAGGCAGCCGCCGTGAACACAAACTCACCCGCAAAATAGCCCAATGCGGCGAGCCCGCCGAAGCCGATGATCGCCATCCCCGCCGCAAAGCCGTCCATACCGTCCATGACGTTGTAT